>DALTWQ010000069.1 GCA_029987025.1 Methanocorpusculum sp.
CCCTGACCTGAACCTAAATCAAGAACACGGCTTTTCGGCGGGATGTTTGTTTCCATAAGGAGTTCTTCGGTGAGTTTGACGGGATTGGGGCCCATGATTTTTCCTTTGATGAGTCCGTCATAGAGTTTACTTTTTGGATACTGCATAGGTATTTGGTTGTTTTTTTAGATTTTTCAGATAGCAGTCAGAAAAATGATAAAGCATACGCTTATCACGAAGAATCTGATTTCCGGGCGGCGGAAATCACAATTACGCCGTCTCCGGCAGAATAGAGAATCTGTAAGTAAGACTCAAACAAGTACATATTGTTTCATCAACGGATAAGGATTTTGTACGGCGGCTGTGCTGAAATATGTGTTTTGAAAAATAGAGAGAAAAATTACTGATGTCTCTTACCGTTTCCAGAACGGTTTTTCCGCCTGCTCCTGCAGATACTTTTCAAGAGAGGCTATCTGGTCCCAGAGGGTGTGTACTTCATTTTTCAGAGACGCAATTTCCCCGGTAATCGAAGAGACCGCATCAAAAATCTTTTTGAGATTCTCTTCGCCGTTGTCGCGGAGAGCACAGGAACGCTGGTCAATTGCTGCCAGTTTCTGCTCAAGCGAACGGATTGAAAGAAGAAGTTCCTCCTCGGTTTCAGTTTTCGGCGCATCTGCCGGAATCTGCGGGTGCGGCTTTGGTTTCGGTGTTGCCGGTTTATTTTCGATGCCGAAGCGCTTCATCTCTTCAGCGGCACGCTCCTCAAGAGATTTTCCGCCGCGGATTGCAGGGATGATAACCTCTCTGCAGCATCCCTGATTCTGCAGGTCTGCGATTTTTCTGAACCGGTCAACAGTTGAATCTTCATATACCGTTATTCTTCCGATTTTTTTGCCTGGAAGAATCTCTTCAAAGTCAGCTGCAATCTGTTTACAGACTTCGAGAGGCACGCCGATTATTTCTGAAATCTCTGCTATTTTTTTCGGGGAATCTGTCATACTAATCTATTTGTTCTATAGGTTGATAAAAGGTAGGAAGACCGGACGCATTGAAAACCTTTCTATTCAGAAACAACCAATACATAAAGAATATGTATAAACTCGTCTGTGTACACTGCGGCGCGGAGTATTCTCCGGATGCAGTCGTGTACAACTGTGAAAAATGCGGTCATCTCTTAGCCGTCAAATATGACCTTGATGACATCACCGTAAGCCACGAAGAACTGCAGAAGCGCCCGATCTCCGTCTGGAGATACAAAGAGTTCCTGCCGGTCAAAATCGAACCTGTCTCTCTTCAGGAAGGAGGAACACCGCTTTACCACTTAAAGCGCTTAGGTGAAGAGCTCGGATTAAAGAACCTCTACGCAAAGCACGAAGGTATGAACCCGTCAGGCTCTTTCAAGGACCGCGGAATGACTCTCGGCGTTTCCATGGCAAAGCAGTTAGGCAAAAACATTGTTGCCTGCGCGTCCACCGGAAACACCTCTGCATCCATGGCTGTCTATGCAGCAAAAGCAGGCATGCCGGCAGTTGTTCTTCTCCCGGCAGGACATGTTGCCTTAGGTAAAGTTGCACAGGCATTAATGCATGGTGCAAAGGTTATCTCCATCCGCGGAAACTTCGACCGTGCTTTAGAGATGGTCCACGAACTCTGCATCACTCACGGAATCTACCTCTTAAACTCCATCAACCCGTACCGCCTTGAAGGTCAGAAGACCATCGGATTCGAAGCAGTCGATCAGTTAGGCTGTGTTCCGGACCGCTTCGTATTACCGGTCGGAAACGCAGGAAATATCTCTGCGGTCTACAAAGGTCTCTGCGAATGGAAAGAGGTCGGCTACATCGACACACTTCCGAAGATGACCGGAATCCAGGCAGAAGGAGCTTCCCCTATCGTAAATGCGGTAAAGAACAACCTTCCGACTGTTGCTGTTGAAGAAAATCCGGAGACCATTGCGTCTGCAATCCGTATCGGCGCACCGGTGAACGCAGAAAAGGCACTTCGTGCAATCCGCGAGACAGGCGGCACTGCAGAATCTGTTACTGATGCTGAAATCCTTGCAATGCAGCGCGACTTAGCCCGCCTTGAGGGTATCGGTGTTGAACCGGCATCCGCAGCATCTGTTGCAGGCATTAAAAAGATGGCAGAAGCAGGACTTCTCGACAAAGACGAAAAGATTGTCTGTGTTGTTACCGGCCATCTGTTAAAAGACCCTGAAACCGTTATTAAACAATGCGCACCACCAATCGAAATCGACCCGACCATCGAAGCACTGCTCTCGGTCTTATAACCGTCCTGTCCATACTTCTGCTGCTTGCAGTTCCTGCGGCAGCAGGAAACACTGCGGAGTATGAAGTAGCCCAGAACGGCTCATCATATACTGCAGATGTTTCCTTCACGAATCTGGATAAGTACTACCTGGTAAGTCAGGGTTTCTTCTTCGGACTCGGCGGCGATGAGGCTATATCAGGTGTTTCCAATCTCACCCTGATGAATGCTGACAGCGGAGAGGCTGTAACGCCTGAGTCGTCAAAAGGAACACTCACATTTCCGAAAGGAAACTACACGCTCACCTATACTGCCCCGGTAAAAGACGGAGAAATCTATCTGAAGTATCCGGCGGCATTCGATGTAAATATCACCATGCATGACCCGTACACAACAGGTCACATGGTCTTAGGGCCTGTAGATGAGAAAGGCGTCATTACAAAAACAGGTTCGGATACGACCGTAACCTACAAAGGTATCGAAAAAATATCCCTGCGCATTTATGACAAAAACCGCGAGTACATTCTCTACGGGTTTGCCGGCGTATGGATTATAGTTGTGCTGATTATTTTCCTGCGGTACCGCAGCTTAAAGAAAAGACAGATAAAAACAGACGAGTAACGCCGGATTAGAAATACATATCCGGTGTTGTTCTTTTTTTGGCTCTTCGTCATTTCATGTGAACAAAAGTATTTGTAACTATTCTGCATCTTGTCTGATGTACAAACGGTTAGTCTGGTCCTTTGTATTTACTAAAGAAACCGCGAATCTTCGCGGTTTCTTTGGCAATGCCCATTGACAGAACCAAAAACCTCTATTCAGACAGAAGACTGAATAGTTACTCTTTCCCAACCCTTTACCCGGAATCAGAAAAACATATCCAGCGTTGTCTTTTTTGCGCCCTTCGGGTCGAACTCATCCCAGTCCCAGCCAAGTGACTCAAAAACACGGGTAATCGGTGTTTTCAATGTCTTTTCGCACATCGTATCCCAGTCAATCTCAAAGACGCCTGCGGGAATCTGTTCAGGATACTCGAAACAGATGACATCAGTCTTCGGATAATGCTCCACATCAAAACTGTTTTTGATGTAGAGCCGCTTGGGTTTGCTGCCGCGGGCAAACGTTGTGCCGAAGTATTTGTTCGCATACTCAGCCCCGCGGCCGTGAGCGTCGAGATGCTCATAATCGTCCAGCGACTTGTTAAGGCCGCCGGGGATTCCTGCTTTTTCAAGCGGACAGCGTCCGGCGCGGTAATCCTTAAGAACCTCCGAAAGATACTCTTTTACCTCCGGTTTTCCGCCGCCTTTTAAAATCATCTCGAGAATAGTGCCGAGCGCCTCGCGGGTCATCTGTGACGAGTCGGAACGCTTCGATTCAAGACCCGCGATATCGATTTTATCGACATCCTGCCCTTCTTTCCAGATGAGATGACCTGCATAGCGTTTCTTGATGCCGCCCTGGAAGAAGCGTTTGTAAATCTTTTCGAACTTGATTGAGAAGAAGTTTTTATCAGCGCCGAGTGTTTCGAGAGAGAATCCGCTGTAGCTCGCGTTCAGTTCTGCTTCAAGGCCGCGGGCAATCTGCATTGTTTCCTCTAAAGAAACCTTCGGCAGCTGAACAAAGCAGGAATCCGTATCGCCGTAGATGACTTCATACCCGTGACCTGTGATGATTTTTTTCGTATGGGCGATAATAGCCCGGCCTACTGATGTCACGGCAGAGCCGATTTCCACATCATAAAGTCTGAACCGCGAGAAACCGGAGACACCGTAGTACGAGTTCATGATGACCTTTATGACATTCTGCTGCATGTCGTAGAGATTGTACTCTTCAGAACCGTAGGGAAAAGTGTTTCTGAGTTTTTTCTTATTGTCCCGTTCGTTTAAGAGTTCGCTTATGATATCCCGGGTAAGTCCGTCAGGAGATTTCTTAAACCTGACACCGTTTGGCGCATGGATTTCTCCGTCGGGAGACTTGGTCTCCTGCGATGCATTTAATGTCATCATTGCCATCGGATAGAGCGACTTTAAATCGAGCACAATCACATTTTCGCAGACACCTTTGGAAGGAGAAAAGACCGTCGCCCCTTCAAACTCCTCGCTTTTGTTCTGCTCGCCTTTTGACGGGAGAACAAAGCGTCCGTGTGCACGCCGGAGAACAAAGATGTCAACCACGTTTGATGAGTTGAGCGTTTTATCGAGAGGGCATCCGACATAGCGTGCAACCTCCTGGAAGAACTCGACGATACTGATCTTCTGATTTATTTTGACGCAGAGTTCCACATCCTTGAAGTTGTACTCGATAAACTTTGCCGGATAATCGTTCCAGAGTTCGTTGAAGGATTCCGCATGGTAAACCTTGTTTTCGCCGAGCTCCTCCTGCGCTACCGCATCCAGACGGAACGACTCCTTCTGCGACCCCTGCATCTTTTTATATCCGGCAAGAAGGTCGAAGATAACTCTGCCGCGCATCGCATTTCTCTCGGTAGGGCCGGGGATGCGGGCAAAGACATCCTGCGGAAATCCGAGAATTTTTGCACGGGTTAAGATGTATGCAGCATCAAAATCCACGAAGTTCCAGCCGGTTAGGATATCCGGATCGGTCTCCTTCAGATACGTGATGAACTGCTGCATGAGTTCCTTTTCTGTCTCGCAGGTGATAATCGTATGAACGTCGGGGTTGAAACATCCGTTTTGAAGCGGTGTGCGCTCATCCGGCAGCGGTGCTGCTCCTTTGAGATAGATGGTGGTGTACCTGCCGGTAAATGAGTCATGGCAGGTTATTGCGGTGATTTTCTCGTGCTCGGGGTCAGAGAGACCTTCGGTTACCTCACACTCGATATCACAGGTGCAGACTCTGCTTTTCGAGGCAACTACGGCTGGTTTGATGTCTGTATAGCTGCAGATGTCTGCCGGAAATGAGATGCCGCCTGTT
This sequence comes from Methanocorpusculum sp., assembly GCA_029987025.1. Lineage (GTDB taxonomy): Archaea > Halobacteriota > Methanomicrobia > Methanomicrobiales > Methanocorpusculaceae > Methanocorpusculum. The sequence continues at coordinate 5,182 of DALTWQ010000069.1, forward strand.
ATTCCCATGTCGATTAAGAAACGGGATGCGAAAGGAATGTCTGCTTCATAATGGTGATAGTTTTCACGGACACTGCGCACGTCAGTCGGCTTTTCCGTGTAGAGTTTTCGAAGCGGCTCTCCTTTCAGAGATACCGAGCGCTCTTCGGAAACGGTGACATTTTTCGGATGCGGACGGTCTGCTTCGCGTTCCCTTACCCAGAAATACGGGCGAAAATCTGTTACGCGCACCTCATGCAGAGTACCGTCAAGTTCTCTTCCGAACAGGTGAACTACAGGCCCTGCCGGTGTGTTGGAGTACTCTGCCTGATTTACGCTTATGTCCATTTAGACTCTCCGGCAGAGTCCTTTAAGGAAGTCTGCCGCAGCAGTGAACTTCTGCTGTTCCCAGTCGTCGAGTTTGAGCGATTCATTAATCTTTGAACCGTCTTTGGTAACTTTTGCGGGGATGCCTAATGCACATCCGTCAATGCCGTAAGCACCATCCATCGGAAGTGAACAGACGATTTCACGTCCGTGTTCGATGTCTTCCATCATATGTGCAATATGGTATGCAGGACCGAAAACCGTTCCGCCCTTTCCTTTGATGACCGGCATGGATGAGCCGCGCAGTCCGAGAAGCACTTCTTCGCGGACGGATTCCGGCACATCAACTGAGAGGCGGGAGAAAAGCGGCACCTGGTTTTCGCCGTGTTCGCCTATGACAATTCCTTTCTCTTCGATGCCCATATTATGAAGAGCAAGAGTAAATCTGCGTGAGTCAAGAAGTCCGCCGAATCCGACTACCTGATTCTGGTCGAGACCTGAGTGTTTTGCAAAGTACCAGGTAAAGACGTCCATCGGATTGGTTAATACGATGAGTTTTCCGGCAAATCCTTTGAGCATTGCAGAGCCTTCTTTGGCAATGGGGAGGTTCTTATCGAAGAGATCTGCACGGGTTTTTACGTTCGGAGAACGTGAGTATCCGGCGGAAAATATACAGTAGTCCGCATCCTTGAAGTCTTTCGGGTTTGTGGAGACAGGAATATCTAACGCATGCAGGATATCGAGTTTCTGCGCCTGAAGGAGTTCTGTATTGATATCATAGAGGATGAGTTCATCGGCAAACCCGGATACTGCGGATAAATATGCAGCTTCTCCGCCGATTCTTCCCATGCCGAATGCGGCTACTGTAGTCATAGGTTATCTATTGGTTGTCTAAGGATTTTAATATTGAGAGTCTTTCCTTTGTGAAGGAGGGAGACTTGAGCCAGATTTCCTACTTTCCAAAAAGAAGAGACAGCGATTCTATTCTCTGCCGGAGATAAGGGTGATAACTATTCAGCATCTTTACAGAGTGTTAGATTTATCAGTGTGTCTTGGGTACAGAAACCGCGAATCTACGCGAATCCCAAACGCGGGCCGCATGCCCTTCGGTCATGCTCTATCTTCGAGCCTGCGGCTCTCGATAATCGC
>DALTWQ010000001.1 GCA_029987025.1 Methanocorpusculum sp.
TACCCGAGGGTAGTTACAACATTGGTCTTATTAGATTGACGTATGAGATAATAAAAGTATGCATAAAATAGAGAGAGGGTGTTTGTTTAAGGAGATAAATCAGCTGTCAGCAGTACTTTATCTGTGTTTTCCCATATTGAATGAGAATACATCACTCCATGGAAGGGATATCCACTCTCCGTTCTGAAGCTGCATTACCGTATAGACCGGATATCTGTCAGCATTTTCATCAAAGCAGATTGCGCCGGTAACGCCGAGATATCTCGTACTCTTCAATATATCTGCAACCTCCGTCGGATTATTATCTTCTGAGTTATCCATCGCCATAATCAGCAGATTTGCTGCATCATATCCGTAATATACGTCCACGGAAGACGGAGGGACACCATATTTATTCTCATACATCCAGACAAAATACGGATCATTTGTTTCTTTTTCCGGAATGATGAGATAAAGACCATCTGCATTCGGATTTTCTGCGACTACAGAAGAATAACCAGTATCTGCTGTAACACGGAATACAGTTTCAGAGATGTCATCGTGAATCATGTCAAGTACTCTGTTGGTTTCACCCGGATTTTCCGCAATAATATAGAATGCATCCGGATTGGATGCTCTTACCTCATCTACTATATCAGATAAATCTGATGTAATCGGTATATATGTCGGAGTAAATGACAAACCTTCATGTTCTGAAGTCTGTCTTTCTTTGACTGCTTCTACAAATGCATTATACTGACTGTTTCCAAAATCATCCATACTCCAGAGAACAGTGACATTTTTAATTGATTCAACATCTGAAAGAATTGTTACAATGCCGTTTCCTGTGTATTTATCCGAAGAAACAATCCTGAACACATAGTTAGGATAATTTGTCAGGTCTTCTGCTGTTGCTGTCGGAGAAAGAACCAGAAATCCCAGCATTTCAGCATACGGCGCCAGTGCTGATGCCTCATCACTGAGTGCCGGGCCCAGAACCATCTTGTATCCATCATTATAAAGAGACCTTGCATAATTTACCGCTTTTGCCGGATTTCCCTCAGTATCGAAATATACAGGAACGTATCTCCCGTCAGTATTTTCGAAAGCAAGTTCTATTCCTGATTTCAGTTCAAGCCCCACATCTTCAAACTCGCCGCTCAATGGAAGAAGAACAGGTATTTTTACCGGATCTCCCTGCTGCACAACAGGAAGTGCCGGTATGAAGGCAACTGCAAAGACAATGGTAAGAATGAAGGCGATTCCTACGGTAAGTTTCCACCCTCCGAAGTACTTTACATGTCCATGCCCGTGTTCATGACTCTTTTCATGACTCATTTATCATCATCCTCCTGTTTTACTAAATCCTTAAACTCCTGAACCAGTTTTTTCAGACTGAAACGCTGCAGACTTCCGGCAAAGAGTTTGCTGTCACGGGCAAAGTATGCAAAGCAGACCAGACCGAAGGCATTCACCACTATCATCGAAAGAAGAGTCGATGAAATCACATCAAATATCTGGAATGCATCCATGGTTCCTGCAAGAAGAACATATGTCGGGAAGATAAAGAGGATATGGAAACACTCTACAATTACTGCAAGAATGATTACCCGCGGAACAGTAAGCTGCCCTTTCCAGTAACGAACGGCAAATCCGGCGATCAGACCTGCCGCAATAGTCGCAATAAAGCAGGGAACTGCAGTAACTCCGCCGACAGACAAACGGTAAATTCCACCTATCAGTGCAGCGATAAGTCCCGGAACAGGCCCTCCTATTAATCCCGCCAGCATTGGACCTAAATCCCTGAAGTTGATAATATACCCGCCCATATTAACCCCGCCTGCCGTTCCAAAAATAGATATGGCACCGCAGATTACCACAAGCCAGAACTTATCTGCGAGGTTTGCTGTACCTTCAGCACAGCGTTTGAACATCTTCGACTTTATGAAAATATAAATCACAACGAAACAGAGCAGAAGATTCTTTAAGATTTCAAGACCACTGTCAAGGAGAGATCCTTCAAGCAGAAGTGCTACAAATATTGCAACAACGCTTCCGATTCCGATGAAAAGCATCCACAGTCTGCTTCCTCTTGCATATGTCGGAAGTTTTGTATTCAGATAGAGCAGAATAAGCCCGAAAATACCAAAGAGAACTGCACAGATAACTGAAATCATTCTGATGGTTTCCATCGGACTGTTTATGAGAATAGCAATAAGCATCTGCACCGCAAAGACAAGAAGACAGGCATTGTAGATGACAGATGCGTTCTTAACCTGTTTTCCTTCCTTCTGACGGGCTCTTTTGATAATTTTGGTAATCGCAGATGCTCTTGCATCCAGACCTACGGTAACTGAACCAAAGAAGATGATAACCAGAAATATCATGAGAATATAGACGCCGAAGGGAAGCGTTGAGACAGTTGATGAAAGGAAACTTATCAGAGTGTCAAGTGTCAGATGTGTTCCGTGCGGCAGAAATGCTGTCTGAAAACCGGAGTATCCTATTGCCATAAAACCGATAGTAACAAGGGCGACGATGACAAAACCTATTGCAATATCTAATTTTACACTTTTCAGATATTTTCTGAAGTGATGCTTTGTTTCCAAATCACCATGTCCGCGGATTTTCTTTTCCAGCCACACTGAATAGAGCATGAGGTTGAGACCTGAACCGACAACACCGATGATTGCAAGAATTGATGTTTCAGAACCTTCCGGAATATTCGGAACAAGTCCTCCCGCAATCATTTCTGCATTGAACGGGAAAGTTGCAAGCACAACAGCCATTACAATACCCATGATAAGAACCATGGCAGCCATTATTTTTTCAAAATGGTGATACACATGTGTTCTTAAAACAAGCATGGCAAGAACCAGGACGAAGACGCCGATAAGAATCAGTGAATATACACCCGGCAGAAGATAGTTTATAAATGTCGCGCAGAAAAGAATCATTGCCCCGACTGAAAGTGTTTCAATCAGATATGCAACAATAGTAAATACCATTCCCCAGTTTTTCGGGCCGGGGAGATTATTAATTCCCTCGAAGATGGTTTTTCCGGTTGCCAGAGTATATCGTGCAATACCGGTAGTGAACGCATACTTGAAAAGCAGGGCTATAATTACAACCCATATAAGCGAAAGTCCGAAATGCGAACCGATTTCAAGAGCTTCCGTGATGCCTGCTTCACCGGCAGCGGTAATTGCAAGAAGCAGACCCGGACCGAAGAAAATCAGATGATCTTTCATCCAGGCTGCGATAGAAGAGAGTATACTCATTAGTACGTATTTGTAGACATTGATAGAATATATATTCTTCCAGTACAAATTAAAAATGGATGAACCGGCGAATACTTGCCATACTGATTGTCATTATCCTTCTTGCAATCCCTGGGACCCTGCTTGTAACTCACGGAAACCTCTTCCCGCCGGAGGAAAAACCCTATGAGATTACATCGATAATTAACGATATTAAAACTGATGATTCTTTTACAACCCAGTTGATTATGGGGGTGCAGCAGGCAGAACGTCTGGCTGAAAAAGAGGGGGGCAGTGTATCTCAGGACGTCATTCTATATATGGAAGATGGATGGAAAGAATATTTTGATAAAAGAAATCCCGTATGCAATCTGGTTCTTACCTCAACAGTTGAGATATCTGATACAATTTTAGAGGCAGCTGCTGCGAATCCTAATATATCATATGTATCTATTGATTTATCCTACGGAGATGCGGAACTTCCGCCGAATCTTGAAAATATTCAGTTCAGAAGCAATGAACCGAGTTTTGTTGCCGGATACGTTGCCGGTTCAATTACTGAAACGAATAAAATAGGATTCCTTGCAGGTATGGATATACCGGCCATTGACTGCTTCTATTACGGATTCTGTGCCGGAGTTGATGTTGCCGCTGCTGAACAGGGAAAACACATTGAAGTGATACGAAAGACGGCAGATACCTTCCAGGAGGAAAATGTGGGCTATTATCTTACGAAGCAGATGTATCAGTCAGGATGCGATATCTGCTTCATGGTTGCAGGAAATACCGGTGCCGGGGGAATGAAAGCAGCAGAAGAGATGAAAAAATATATTATCGGTGTTGATACGGATCAGGCATATCTCGCACCAGGGTGGGTTATTTTCAGCGTAATCAAGGATGTAAAGACCGCTGTTAAGGACAAGGTAATTGAACATGTCAAAAATGGAGATTTAATCACAGGCGGAACAACGAGTCTCGGATACACAGAAGATGCTGTCGGGGTTGTTTCTTATCTGGATACAGCAGTCCCGTCGAATCTGGAAGAACGTGCACATACCGTGGAAGAGCTGATTACCAATGGATATCTTGAGATTCCTGATAACGAAGAAAGTTATCAGAAATTTGATGCAAATCAATGTCTGAAAGTCATAAATTATGTAGAAGCCCGTGAGTAAAGATACAAGATACATCTTCAGTAAATTTTTCCTTTTTTATTCCGGCGGTTAGATATTATCATACATTCCCGGAGCCGGAAAATTAGAGAATAATCCCTGTCAACACCAAACCCTAATCTATTCCTAATACAAATATATACGGGAATTCACATGAGAATACCAATAAAAGATGTAACTCCTGACTGCGGACACGCTCACGTCACAGGATGGGTTCATGAAGAACGTGCATTAGGAGGACTTACTTTCCTCTTAGTCAGAGACAGAACCGGAATTCTGCAGGTAACTATTCCGAAAAAGAAAGTCACCCCGGAAGTCCTTGAAGCAGTAAAAGAGGTCAGCCGCGAATCCGTTATCGAAGTAACCGGAGAGGTCAAGGCAACCGAAAAAGCACCCGGAGGACGGGAACTTGTACCGGAAACCCTGAAAGTCATCTCCAAAGCAGCAGCACCTCTGCCGCTCGATGTCTCCGAAAAAGTTCCGGCAGAACTTGATACCAGACTCGACAACAGATACCTCGACTTAAGAAAACCTGCAGTAAACGCCATCTTCCAGATTAGAAGCGCAACCCTCCACGCCATAAGCGACTACCTCTGGGAACACGGATTCATTCAGGCACAGACTCCGAAGATTGTTGCAGCAGCAACTGAGGGAGGAACTGAATTATTCCCGTTAGCCTACTTCGACAAAGAGGCCTTCTTAAATCAGTCTCCGCAGCTTTTCAAGCAGATGCTGATGAGCGCAGGATTCGACCGCGTATTCGAAATCGGTCCGATTTTCAGAGCAGAAGAGCACAATACCGTAAGACACTTAAACGAAGCAACCTCGATTGATATCGAGATGTCCTTTGCAGACCAGGAAGATGCAATGAGTGTCTTGGAAAACGTCGTTGCATACGCATACCAGTATGTAAAAGACCACTGTGCAGCAGCACTCGAGACCCTTGGTATCACCGACTTCAAAGTTCCGGCTGTTCCGTTCCCGAGAATTACCTACAAGGAAGCAATCGAGATTTCAACTGCCGGCGGCGAGCCGCTTTCCTTCGGAGAAGACTTATCCTCAGCAGCTGAGAGAATCATCGGTGAAAAGATGGGTACAATGTACTTCATCACCGAGTGGCCGTCTTCAACCAGACCGTTCTACACCATGCCTTTCTTAGACAGACCCGAAGTCTGCAGAGCATTTGATATGATGCACCCGAGAATGGAATTATCCTCCGGAGCACAGCGCTGCCACATCTATGACCTCTTAGTTCAGCAGATTAAGGACAAGGGATTAAATCCGGACTCCTTCGACTTCTACTTAAACCCGTTCAAGTACGGTATGCCGCCGCACGCCGGCTGGGGTCTTGGTGCAGAGCGCCTGATTATGACCATGCTTGATCTTCAAAACATCAGAGAAGGCGTACTCTTCCCGAGAGACCGCCACAGAGTGAGCCCGTAAAAATTTATTCATACCTCTCTCTTCGAAGGAAGAGAAAACATATTTTTTATTTTGATTTTTACCTAATCCTTAAGTCCGCAGGATTAGAGATTTTTCTTAGAGAATAAAACAGCGCTGTAAAATGCTGATTAAAAAATAAAAAGAGGATAAGTTCCTCTTTCGGACAGTTTTAGAGCAGCCACCCGGTAAGAAGTCCTCCGGTAATTACCGCTCTTGCCACCATGTAGATGAAGAAGAGAAGAGAGATTACCCAGACTAACGGATGAACTTCTTTAGCTTCACGCTTGCAGATCTTGATGATACAGTAGGTGAAGAAACCGACTGCAATACCATCAGTAATGCTGTAGCATAATGCCATGAAGATTGAAGTGAAGAAACACGGAATTGCAACTTCGAGTTTATGCCACTCCATCTCTGCGAACGGCTTGAGCATCAGAATACCGACCAGGAGTAAAATCGGAGCAGTTGCTGCTGATGGAACAACAGTTGCGAACGGAACTAAGAAGATACAGATAGCGAAACAAAGTGCAGTGATAACAGCAGTAAGTCCGGTACGTCCTCCTGCTTCAACACCGGATGCAGATTCAACGAAGGTTGTAATGTTGGAGGTACCGAAGATTGAACCGACTGTTGTTGCAGTTGCATCAGCAACTAATGCACGCTCAGTTCTGGTGTGGAATCTCTTTCCGGTCTTCATCTCCTCGATTTCAGCATCGCTGAAAAGATGCATCTCACGGCCTGCTCCAATAATTGTACCGATGGTGTCAAACATATCGATTAAACTGAAGGAGATAATCGTGATGATAACAAGCGGGATTCTAAGCGGAATTGAGAACAGCGAGGGAAGTCCTGCATCAGTAAAGATTACACAGAGGGTTTCAGGTAACTGAGCAAATGCCTCGGTGAAACTGACTGAAGCCGCAAGAGAGGTTGCCCCGAAGAACGGAATTAATCCAATCAGAGTTGTTGCAATAATACTGATAAGAAGTGCGCCTTTGATTTTCAGAACTGCAAGGATAATAGTAATCAGACAGCCGATTAAGAAGAGCCAGATTACAGGATCAGTTGCAAGACCCGCCCAGTTGATGGACGGTACTGCACCGGAGATATCAACAAAGTTGACGTTTCTTAAACCGATGTAGGCAATAAACAGACCGATACCGCAGCCGATTGCGGCCTTTAATACCTTCGGAACAGAAGCAATCAGATATGTTCTGATCTTGGTCATGGTGATAATCATGTTTATAATACCACAGATGAAGACCATGGATAATGCTTCCTGCCAGGTAAATCCGAGGGTGAAAACCACGGTGTAGGTGAAGAATGCATTTAATCCTAATCCGGCAGACTGTGCAAGCGGGACGTTTGCAAAAAGACCGAGCATGAGACAGCCCACAACAGTTGCAAGAACAGTTGCAAGATAGACCGCACCGGTCGGCATACCTGAAGCCCCTAAGACGTTCGGGTTTACTGCTAAGATATACGCCATTGCAAAGAATGTCGTAAGACCTGCAAGAACCTCAGTAGAGACTTTGGTGTTGTTTTCTTTCAGATGAAAGAAGGTTTCAAGTGACATACACTATTGTATTTGATAGAGAAACCTTTTATATGTTGTGTTACTCCTGCCGACAGCGGCAGGAATTCATTGTTTATCTGTATTTAGATGTAACCATACACAAAAATTATTTATGAGATTGAAATAAGAACTGTTATTCAGATATTATATGGCATCTGCATTAAAGAACATCACAAAAAAGCAGTGGATTGCAACAGGTATTGCAATTGCAGTCGATATTATTCTGATTCTTGTAGGTCTTTATTTCTCACAGATAATTACTGCCGCCTGTGCAGAATCCGGAAATACCGTAATCCCGCTTCTCTTTAACTGCGGAATTATTTTAGCAATGTTCATTGCAACAACTATCATTGTAAGAGTTGTTTCAAAATAACTAAAGAGTCCAAAACTCTTTTTATCTCTCTTACCCTACATCTAATTATGCAATTACCCTGCCTTCTTCCGACAACAGTTGTCGGTTCTTTTCCCTGCGTCAAAACCGGAGGGCTCTTTGACCCGTATAAAAAAGCAGTAAAGTTCGCAGTTGCAGAACAGCTGCGTGCCGGTATCGATATTATTTCTGACGGACAGGTCCGTGCTGACATGATTGAGGCATTCGTCCCAAAACTGCCTGGAATCTCCGGAAAAACCGTCATCGGAAAAATAGGTGCAGCAGATAAACCCATCACCGCTGCAGATACAAAATATGCACTGACTCAGACAAAGCAGGTTAAAGGTATTCTTAGCGGACCCTGCACACTTTCCTATGCTCTTTCAATAGAGACTCCGGAGTACCGCAACAAAACCGAAATCGCACTTGACCTCGCAGCAGCACTTCATGAAGAGGCAAAACATCTGTCACGTACAGGATGCACGCTCATTCAGATTGATGAACCGATATTATCAACCGGTGCAGTCCCTGTTGAGACGGCAAAAGAATGTCTCTCAATTATCTTCAGCGGAATTGATACACCTTCATGCGTACACACCTGCGGTGTTTTAAGAGACATCGCTTCAGAATGGGTAACACTTCCGGTCGATGTTTTAGACTTCGAATATGCAGTAAGTCCAGAAAATCTTGAAACACTTTCCAGACATGACTTAAAGGGTAAAAAAATAGGATGCGGCTGTGTGAAAAGTTCTGATAAGAAGGTGGAATCAGTTTCTGAAATTGAAGAACACATCAGACGCTGCATCGATACCTTCGGAAAAGAGAATATCTTAATTGACCCCGACTGCGGCCTTAGAATGCACACACCTGAAGGAGCATTTCAGAAACTTGCCAATATGTGTGAAGCGGTCAGAAATGTGCGCAAAGAACTGTAAAAGGTAAAGAGGAGTTATATCCTCACTTTTTTATTCTACTTTTTCAGATACGAAAGCAGTTCATCAAGTTTCTTTTCCGCATCATTGTGCCCGATGTCATACAGCTCTTTTAATTTTTCCTTGCTCTTTGTAACGACACCTACCGGCAGCGGACTATCCGGACGGATGACAAAAATATTTCCTGCCTCCTCTTCCTTCTGAATGAAATCCATTGTCTCATTGTAGCGGATGTTTCTGTCAGCACAGCGGGCTAAAAAGTTCGGATACTCATGATACCGCATCTTATAAAGCGGCATTACCAGATTCTTTCCTTTGCGGTAATCTGCAGGGCGTGTTAATATCAGAACCACTTTTTTGTTTCCGTCGGAAATAGCGCGGCGAACCGGAATTGAATCCGCAATACATCCGTCAAGATATTCATACTTGCCGATTCTGACATTTTTTGCAAGAAGCGGCATCGAACTCGACGCATGAACCGGCGGGAATCCGTTGTGCGAATCCTCTGCTGTTACCGGGAAATATTCCGCCTCACCCGTTGAAAGATTCGTGGCAGTCGCATAAAACGTACCCTTATACGCTGCGAATGTATCATAGTCAAACGGGTCAAGTTCATTGTGCAGACGATAAAACAGCATCTCGGTTCCGAACAGATTTCCTGTCGTGATGAGACTTTTGAGACTGCAGTAGCTTTTATCGTGCAGATAATTTGTACTGATACGGTAAGCACGGTTATGCTGCTTTGATACAAAACTTGCCGCATGACACGCGCCGGCTGATACTGCATATATAGATGAGAACTCAATCTCATGTTCCAGGAAAACATCGATAACTCCAGTGGAATATCCCCCGCGCATACCCCCTCCTTCAAAAACCGCAGCTGCCTGATACATAACTGCTTATTTTTTCAGCGCCGAAAGAGTAAATACTCTGTGGTCAGGAAAATCTTCGGCAACAACATAAATCTTCAAAAAACAAATATACATATATCTATGACGCTTGAAGAAAAAATTTCATTTTACTCCCGCGAAGACGCAGCGGAATTTCAGAAATTTCTGCGCGGAAAAGAAGTAGGTTCACGCATTGCAGTCGAACACTCCTTCTCAGGCGAACCATACTTTGAAGGTACAATTCCTTCCTTCATGAAACTGATTGCAGTTCTCGAAAAGAAGGATGCAGAAGAAGGAGAAGTTGACGAAGAACTTGCTCTGACGAAAAAAGACCTTGAAGAGCGGAAAGCAAAACTCGAAGAATTCTTCAAAGAGCACAAGGAAGGAGACCTTATCCAGAACTCCACACCCACCCAGATGATGGCTCAGGCCAGATCCATTGATGCAGAAAGCGATGAAGCCTTCAGAAAAGAAGCTGCTGACAAGTTTGTCTCCTCTCTGATGATATTAGGAGCTCTTGAAGACAACGACCTCTTAAAAGAGACCGAAGACGGAAACGGCTACATCTTATCCGGAACTGCGAATGCTGAAGATCTCCGTGTCATGTACGCTTACACTGATTTCCCGGCAATTACGTCTGAAGATCTCAAAGAGTGCAGTATCTCAAGCCACATCAGAACATCTTCTCTTGCAAAATACGTTGTGACCGTGGGCGGGGAAATTATCTTTACCGATACCGATGAAATCGCCGGATATCTCGACAATGCAGATGTTGATGAAGACGAATCAGCCCGCTTCATTGACAATATTTTCTTCAAGCAGGCATTCGTCGGAAAAATCCATGAGTTAATTGAAGGAGGAAATACATCCGAAGAAAAACTTGCAGAAGCTCTCGGTGCTCCTGCATTCCCGCTCGAGGGAACTGATGATGTTATCTCCTTTGACATCAGTCCTGAGTATTTAAGCGAAGTCATCTCCGACATGAAAAAACTTGGAATTGTTGCCGGAAAAGACGGTAAGTTTAAAAACATCTGAGTACATATAATAGAGTTAGGTGGGGGATGTGGAGTACAAAGCAGTGTGGATACTGCTGCCCTCACCGCACCTTTTCATTAATTAATAGTATCTATTCTCACATATTTGCAGATTTATTTTGAATTTTACCAACTGATACGCAAAAAACAGCTGTTTTGATTTCTGATTACGATGCAGATTTTCTTCTGCGCTCCTTTGTACTCATGTATCCGAGAATTACTGAAAGAGCAAGTCCGGCAGCCATACACAGGGATACTGCGCCTGCTGCTGCGGAGAATGCGGCCTCTCCTGATACAGTTTCAAAGACTGCATATATGCCGGTAAAAACCGATGAACCTATACAGCCTGCTATCTGGAATCCGGTACTGAGTATTACTACTCCGTGAGGATTCAGATGGAATGGAATTTTTGAAAGCATGTGGCTTTGAAGAGGTCCTAAAATAATTGATGAACCGCAGATTACCGGAATGTAGAGGAGAGCAAATAAAATAACATTTCCTGTGCTGATAAAAGCCGCAAGAAGTGCGGTGAATGCACCCATCAGAACAAATCCAAGCGGGATGATGAAGGCAGGACCGAAGTTGTCACTGAGACGTCCTGCAACAGGAGCAAAAAGCGATGATAAAAAAATTGCCGGGAAAATAGTCAGAGATGCAGTCATGGGGTCAACACCGAGACAATCCTGCATATAATAGGGGAGAATGATGTTCATCGCAAAGGCTGCAATGATGACGAGCATATTCATAATAATCCCAAAAGAGAACTGCGGAATTTTCAGCGGCTGCAGATTGATAAGCGGGCTCTTAAGTTTTCTCTGGCGCAGGACAAAAAGCACCAGAAAAATAATTCCTGCAGCAAAGGATATCAGTGATACGAATATTTCTCCGGTAAATATGGTTGAAACACCATACATTGTACTAATCATGCCGAAGCTGATGAGGATGACTGAGAGAGAATCCAGTTTCGGATGGGTAATCTCTGCAATATTTTTAAGAAGGAATATCCCGCAGATTAAACACACGGCACAGACTGCTGCATACACCCAGAAGAGCATTCTCCAGTCAAAGAACGAAAGTATGCCGCCGGCAGCTAAAATTGAAGCGGATGGACCTATAGTTGTCATTGAGATAACAATACCAATGTAAACACCGAGTTTTTCCCGCGGAGCACACTCGATGTTGATGTTCATCTCAAGCGGAATCAGAATTCCTGTTCCTACCGCCTGGATGATTCGCCCTGCAAGAAGCATGGGAAAACTGGTAGAAAGTGCTGAAAGGATACTTCCTCCAATCAGAAATATGAAGGAGATAAAATACAGAGGCCGTGTCTTAATTGTCCGGTACAGATACGCTGATATCGGAATCATTACAGCGGCTCCAAGCATGTAAGCTGTCGTAAGCCACTTTACCGTAATGAGGTCTGTTGAAAAAGTCTCTGCGATTGAGGTAAAGGCTACGTTCAGATATGTTTCATTGAAGGTTGCAATAAACGCGGCAAAAGAGGCGATAAAAAGAACAACTTTCGGATTGACTGAGGCAGTGTTCATACCATATCAGGGCTTACAGCCCCACGCTTACATCCCCGGCATCCCGTCCAAGAAAACAGAACTTCTCATAGGAAAGCGTGGATAAATCAACCACGACCGTTTCTGCAGGAGTCGGAACAATATTCATCTGTTTCTGGAAAGATGTCTGTGACTGCCACGTACCTGCGTTTACCCCTAAAACACCATGATACATCGTTGTGCCGCTGATATGAATGTGACCAGTATGGAGAATATCAGGAACCTCACGGATTACGAGATGGTCGGTTTCTGTCGTCAGAAGCGGTGTTCTCTGACCGTAAATCGGACCGAGATGACGTCTCTGCAGCATCGCTTCCATAACAAGGCCCGGATCGTAATAGGAAACCTGAGGAATGAATTTGATGAGGTCGTCGATACTTCGTCCGTGATACATCAGCGTCTTTACCGACTGAATACTTACCAGACTCGGATTCTCAACAAAGGTTACATTCTTCGAAAACTTTGAGCGGAACTCTTCGGGAATCGACGGCTGCGGCTCTGCACCGCGTACTGCATCGTGATTTCCAGGCGCTAAAATAATCTGGAGATGGGAAGGAAGTTCGGAAAGCATCTCTCCTACATGGTCATACTGCTCATAAATCGTTTTGATGTGCAGTTCCTTATTCTGGTCAGGATAAACACCTATTCCGTCAACTACGTCTCCGTCGATTAACAGATATCCGATTTCCGGATGAACCTCCATCCAGTCGCGGAAACGGTTCCATGAATCCTCAAGAAATGTGTTGCTTCCGACATGCACATCGGAAATCATTGCGATTTTCGCAGGCTCTTTCGGCGGGGAAAAAGTATGGCCTAACGGAATATCAGGACGGATAAGTGTATCTGCAAAAAGCATTGAACTTGACATTCCCCCGGGGCCGGGCGGTGCAAGTTTTCCTTTCACACCGATTACTTCATCCGGAATGATTTTTTCAGCCTCGGCAAATCCTTCGCGGTTCTTGTTGAACAGAACACGAATCATTCCTGTCGGATCTTCAATTTCAACAACGCGGTGTCCTTTCGGCGTGGTATTTATCGAAAAGACTGTGCCGCACACACCCACATCCATGTCCTGATACCGCGTTCCGGAACGTGTCAGAGCCTCAATCGGAATAGGAGATACTCTTCCCTTCATCAGCCGGGAAAGCGTTTCAAAACGGTCGCGGAAGATTCTGTTCGACATCTCCGGTTCCGGAAGCGGGACAGAACTGTTTTCACGTCCGCAAAGAATTTCCGGAAGAGGACAGGGGCCTACTGCAAGTTTATCAGTGCGCAGCTGAACCATCCCTAACACATCTTTGGGTGTTACAACTGAAAGACCGTGCGGAAGCGAGTTCATAATTCCTTCGATAACGCCTGAACTGCTGCTTTCTGCGATGTAGTTTACTACATCAGGATGAACCAGCAGTCCTGCGTCAAGGAATCTCTGAACAATAAGGCGCTTATCCATTTTTAGAGGGAGTCAACAAATTCTCCGATACGTTTTACCGCGGTCATGAGTTTGTTTCTGTCAACCGCATAACAGGTTCTTACATGTCCTGCACCGGACGGACCGAATGCTGAGCCCGGCACAACTGCGACCTGCTTTTCTTTTAAGAGCCGCTCGGCAAACTCGGTATCGGAAAGTCCTGTAGGTTCAATCGACGGGAACGCGTAGAATGCACCCTGGGGAAGATGGCAGGGAAGACCAATCTCATTTAATCCTTTGACAAAGAGGTTTCTTCTGATGCGGTACTCGGCAACCATAGCGTTCTTGGCGTCTTCGCCCGACTTCAGCGCTTCAACAGCTGCAAACTGTGAAGCAGTAGGGGCAGACATCATCACATACTGATGAATCTTTAATGCCGCATTGCAGATCTCCTTCGGGGCGCAGAGATACCCGAGACGCCATCCGGTCATCGCATAAGCCTTGGAGAAACCGTTTAAGGTAATTGTCCGCTCGAAAAGTCCCTCTACAGAAGCTGTTGCCGTGTGTTTTCCGTCATAGGTGAGTTCCGAATAAACCTCATCAGAGATGATGAGAAGGTCATGGTCAATGACGATATCAGCTATGGCTTTGAGGTCGTCTTTTGTCATGATGCCTCCTGTCGGATTGTTCGGGAAGTTCATAATCAGGACTTTGCTCTTCGGCGTGATGGTCTCCATCAGGGAATCAGGTGTTATCTTGAACTGGTCTTCCGCTTTGCACGCAAGCGGAACAGGTTTTCCGCCTGCCATCAGCACCTCCGGCTGATACGAGACAAAGCACGGGTCGACAACTAAAACCTCGTCTCCCGGATTTACTACAGTGCGGACAGCAACATCAAATGCTTCGGAGACGCCGGCGGTAAAGATGAGTTCCGATGTCGGGTCATAGGAAATGCCGTACCGGTTCTTTAAATCTTCTGAAAGAAGCGAACAGAGATTTGCAAGACCTCTGTTTGCCGTATACATCGTCATACCTTTTTCGATGGATGAAATAGCAGCCTTGGATATGGCATACGGCGTATCAAAGTCCGGCTCTCCGACACCGAGACTGATGACGTCGTCGCTGTCCATCGTAAGAACGAGGTCAAAGAATTTGCGGATTCCTGACGGAGGAATGGATTCTGCAATATCTGATACAAATTTTCGCATTATCCGCCTCAGAAGCTGATGAGCTGACGGTCGCGGTTCCCGGTACGAATCATGGGAACGCCCTGTTCTTTATATGTGCGCATGATAATCTGCGTCATAGTCTCTTTAACACCGTCAAGGGATGCAATCTGTTCCGCAACAAAGCGGGAGACCTCGGTCATGGTCTTTCCGTGGATTGTTACCTGGAAATCGTATGTTCCGGTTAACAGATGGATGCTTTCAACCTCAGGAAAACGGGAGATTTTTTCTGCAATGCCGTCGTATCCGAGACCTTTTTCCGGAGAGACCTTGAGAGATAACACAACAATGACGTTGTCTTCTCCGAGAACAGAGTAGTCAACAACTGCTGTGCAGCTGCGAAGAATTCCTGCTTCTTTTAATGCTGCAATACGGGAGTCAACCTCTGCGGATGAAATTTCAAGCATGCATCCGAGATCTTCTGATGCAATGCGGCTGTTCTTCTGCAGTTCCTGTAAAATAATTGTATCTTTTTCGTCCATGATAATTACCTCATTAATGGTTCTAATAAAGCGCATTCTGCAAAGCGCGGCTCGTTCATAATTACTTTTCTCATGTCGGTTGTCGGATTCATGAAGTAGATTTCTGTTGTTCTGCCGTATCTTCCGCGGGAAACGACACGGGATGCAACAATTCCGAGCATTGTCAGGTCGTTAATTAAGTCTGATACACGGCGGTGGCTTAACGGTTCGGTATCGAGTTCTCTTACGAGGTCGCGGTATATTCCGATAACCTGACCGCTTGTGAAGACCTTCTGTCCTGAACCTGCGAGAAGAAGCATTGAACTTAGGACAATCTTGCTCTGTACCGGAAGTGTTCTGACGCACTCACTCATGGTGTCGGTTTCGATATTTTCCTGTGCTGCAGCAACGTGCCGCTCTTCCACGCAGGAGACTCCTTCACGTTCTGCAAGTTCTCCGGAGACACGTAAGAGATCAAGCGCTCTGCGGGCATCTCCGTGTTCCTGAGCAGCGCGTGCAGCACAAAGGGATATGACCTCGTCAGGTACAGCTCCTTCAAGGAATGCGGTTTTTGCACGCTGGCATAAGATATCGCGGAGCTGGTCTGCGTTGTACGGCGGGAAGACAAGTTCCTCTTCTGAAAGGGAGGATAAGACACGCGGGTCGAGGAAGTCTTTGAATGTCAGATCGTTTGAAATTCCTATAATGCAGACCCTTGACTTAACTAAATCGCTGTTGATTCTGGTAAGACTGTATAAAGTATCGTCTCCGCTTTTCTTGACGAGTTTGTCGATTTCGTCAAGAACAATAATCTGCAGTCCTCCTGCCTGTTCCAGGATATTTTTCAGTTCGGAATACACCTGGTCGGTATGCCATCCGGTCGGAGGAATAGTATTTTTCATGCGGTCGCTCGGTTTTGTTTCAACACCGCTTATGTAGTTTGCAATCTGCGCTAAGACACGGTACTGGGTATCGATGGTTTCACAGTTTAAGTGAACAAGGCGGCACGGGGTAAAGCCTGAACTTTCATTTTCAAGTTCTCCGCCGACGTATTTGACGGTTGCAGTCTTTCCGGTACCGGTTTTTCCATAGATTAAGATATTTGACGGAGTTGCACCCTGAAGGGCCGGAGCTAATATTTCGGCGATTGAGTCAATCTGTTCATCTCTGTGCGGGAGTTCTCTTGGATTATAACTGTGCCGTAAGACTTCACGGTTCCGGAAGATTTTATTCTGGGTAATATATTTTGCAAAGAGACCGGATGCCTTCGGCTGCAGCTGAGTTCCATCAGCTGCCTGTTCTCCGTTAACCTGCTGTTCTCCATCCGCTTTGTTTCCTTCTTCCTTATTTTCCTCTGCAGGTGCAGCTGATTTATTCTGTCCGGGTTCAGAGTCCGGAGTCTGTTCTGATTTTCCTGACAACTCTGCCTGTTTCGGTGATTCCGGCTGTGCCGGCTGCTCCAGGTGTTCTGACGGTTCTGCCTGCTTTGATGAGTCCTGCTGTATCTGCTCTTCTAATGGTTCTGATTCTTTTGACAGTTCCGGCATTGCCGGCTGAGATGCGGAATCCGTGACAGAATCCGGTAAAGAGGATAAAGACACTGAAGGTTCTGAAGGAACTGCGGCTGGTTCAGCTGATGGTGCTGCAGCTGACAGGGATTCAGCCGATGCGGATTCTGCTGATACAGGTACGGATTCCTGCACTTTATCTCCCTGCAACGCCTGTTCCGGAACAGCAGATTTCTGTTCCAAAGAAAGGTTTTCTGTTATGGGTTGTTCGTCTGACATGCTCTAATCAGATTGGTTTTGTTTCCATAATAATATAGTGCTGTTGCGAGTGGAGGTTAGAGGTTTGTTGCGAATGGAGAATGGAAAAAAACAGGTCCTTTTCAGGCATCAATATAAATGCCAACTAATTATTTCAAAAAAATGAGGGGAACCCCTTGATTGCGAGTGGAACAGTGGAGGGGTGTCCGCGGCTTTAATCCTAAACTCTGTTTTTGAGGTGAGTTTAAGAGCAGGATTAAACAATTTAGGAACAAATAAAAATTAAATCTACTCCTAAACCTATTTAGGCTTTGCTCCTAAAATCATTTTTTGAACGAATTTAGGAGCAGGTTGTTGAATTTAGGAGAAAAACCACCCATTTATGAGGGTATTTTAGACGATGCAGTAAAAGGTTTAGGAGAAAAGCCTCTCTAAACATACTATATATGACTTTAAAATCTCTCTAAAAATTAATTCCTGAACTGAAAACACTCTAAATTTATTTTTTTTCTAAATTTTTTGTTAATTAAATTTATTTAAAAAATATCTATAATTAAAATAAAAACATTTATATATTTATGAGTCGAAGTAATTATGAATAAAAGTTAAGATTATTATCTTACGAGTTTTACGAGTTATAGATAAAAATATTTCCAATCGCAATTAAGGGGTTGGTCTCTCTCCTCAACTTCCCTTTACATCATCTTCTTTTATCCCTCTCCCTCTCAATTCCCCCCTCTTTATCTAATCATTCTCTACTTCACACAGCCCTACCATATCCCTCCCACTTTCCCTCTTTTTTGACTGTAAAATTTTCCACTGGATATAATCCTCTCACAACACTAATCTATCAAAAAAGCAAACAGATTACTACATCTATATGTCTAATACTAACTCTCCGGACTTATCCAAATCAGTTCATACATCAACTCTATCACAATCTTCACTTTCAGCCCCGTTACTTTCTCCTTCTCCATCTTCTCCCATCCTCTCTACCCATCTACATTTCTCATCTCCATCCTTTCCCCTCCCCTCTACTTATCCCCCCATCTCCTCTCTATCCTCCCCCTCTACTCATCCAGACTCCTCCTCTCCCACGACTCCATTACCCACTCTTTCCTCAACTCAAGATGCAGGTCCAGCTTCAAACTCAAATACAAAAAATACATCTAAGACCCATTCTTCCAAGGTAAGAGCACATGAACGATTCTGGGAGATTGATGCAGTCCGGGGAATCTGTCTTATCGGAATGGTTTTGTTCCATGCTATTTTCCTGTTAGGTCTCTTCGGTGTTATCTCAACTGCATTCTGGGAAGATCTCATCTGCAGGGATATCATCCCGGGATCCAACTTCCAGCTGATTCATCTTGGAACCAGTCTCTTTGTTTTAATCTGCGGATTCTCTTTAATTCTCCGGCAGCGGAGAATGGAAGGTGCTTCAAGAAAAGCATACAATATCGCTGTTGTAAAACGGGGAATCCAGGTCATCCTGGTAGGAATTCTCTTCGCCGCAGTCTCGTCAGTTATCATCTACTTCTTCATTGGAGACGGCAGATACATGATGTTTAACTTCCTGATGATGATGGGGTGCAGCATGATGCTTGCCCTTCCCTTCGTTCCTTTGAAAAAATGGGCATTCATTCCTGCAGTTCTGTTTATTGTTCTCGGATTCTTACTGAGCACCATTCACGGACCGCTGTACCTGATGCCGCTTGGCATTCTCCCCGGAGATTATCTTCCGCGGGATTTCTTCCCCATTTTCCCGTGGGTCGGCATAATGCTCCTTGGATTTGCACTCGGTTCAGTCCTTTATCCGAACGGAAACAGGCGTTTTACCATTCCGGAACCGAACAAATTCTGCAGAGGTCTTGCGGCAATCGGCAAATATCCGCTGCAGATCTATGTTCTGCATATCCCGGTTCTTGCAGGAATTATTTTCCTGGTATGTTTAGTCTGCTCGCTTCTGGGATGCCCGATAACCGGACTCTTTTGATAAGCAGATTAGTTTCTGAATGAATCAGAACAAATGAGATTCAGGCAGGAAGGAATTGTTTCTGTTCCTGAAAAAAAATTTGTGAATTGAAAAAAGACAGCTGTCAGCCTCATGCCTTTTTAACAGCCATAAGATTTGCCCGGTATGCTTTGTTCTTCGGATTCAGTTTTACCGCACGGGAAAATGCATCAGCCGCTTTTTCTTTGTCTCCGAGATACGCGTATGCGGCGCCGCACAGACTCCATGCCTCATCATCGTCAGGATTCATTTCCAGGGCCGCCTCTGCTTTATCCTTTGCGCGGGTGAAATCTTCTCTTCTGATGGAAATATTTGCCTGCATCTTAACCGCACGGATGTCATCAGCTGCTGCGTCGAGGATATCATCTGCATCTTTCAGGTTTCCGAGATTTACCAGTGCATGAGCCTTGTGCAGATATGCAGAGATACATGACTGGTCAATCATCAAAGCTTTGTCAGCAGTTTCTAAAGCACCGGCATTGTCTCCGGTAAAAATCATATATCCTGCTTTGTTCGATAACAGAACCGGATTGTGGGGATTAATCTCTGCCGCTTTATCAGCTTCTTCGAGAGCTTTTGCGTATTTTCCTTCTCCGGCGAGCATTCGTGCCTGTTCTGCAGGGAAACGGTAATCAGCCGGAAACATCTTTTCCGCGGTGACTGCTGCAGCAAATGCTGTTGCCTTCTCTCCGGTTTTTTCTCCGAGAGATACAATATTGAACCATACATCAGCTTCCTTCGGTTCAATCTTTACCGCCTCTTTGTAGCAGTACAGTGCTCCTTTATCGTCGCCTTTTTCCATCAGAGATGCTGCCTCTTTGCACCAGAGAACAGAGTCTTTCGGATTTGAAACGGTCGGCTTTGCCATCAGTGTTTCTCCCATCTGAGAAGCTGCTGCAGAGAACCAAGCGTTCCGCCTTTTTCGATTTCAGCACGGATTCTGATTTCAGTGTGATGCACCTCGACAGCTCTTCTGGCAATTTCGTAGGCACGTTCCTTTGGAATTACTACGACACCTGATTTATCTCCGATAATCCAGTCTCCCGGTTTTACTGACTGACCGCAGCAGGAGATTTCAGCGTTAATCTCACCGAATCCTTTCGGTTCACCGGCGTTCGGCTGAACAGATTTTGCATAGACAGGAATATCCATCTCTAATATATCATCCCAGTCGCGGACAGCACCGTCAATAACAATTCCTGAAAGTCCTTTTATCGAGGCAGAATGAGTTGCAAGTTCTCCCCACGGTGCAATATCACAGCGCTGGTCGTTGCTGATAACAAGCACATCGCCTTCTTTGCAGGTATCTATCGCCTGTACCGGCTTTGACCAGTCCCCTCCAAACGTCTGAACGGTAACAGCGCGCCCGATCATTTTCTTTGGCGAATGAATGACTGCAAGACCGGTCATCGAGCCTTTGCGATACATTGCATCTGTTACGTTCGGAGCAGTTACTTCACCTAAGAGTTTTCTAATCTGTGTATCGAGCGATTCTTTATCCTTTTTTACAATCTTAGGTGAATCAATAGCGTTGCGCACTTCTCTTGCCGCTTTTTCCGCGTCAGCTGCTTTTACGATAGATGCTCCCACAATTACAATATCTGCGCCTGCCGCTGCTGCTTCTGCTGCTGTTTCTGCGGTAAGTCCTCCGGCTGCTGCTGTTTTGACACCGAGTTTTCCTATCTCTGCTAAAAGGTCGAGCGGATTTTTACCTTCCATCTGCTGATCGATTCCCACATGGGCATTGATTATCTGAACACCCATCTCTGCTAACTCCTTTGCACGGGCTGCAGGATTTCTGACGTTCATCATATCAGCCATG
This sequence comes from Methanocorpusculum sp., assembly GCA_029987025.1. Classification (GTDB taxonomy): domain Archaea; phylum Halobacteriota; class Methanomicrobia; order Methanomicrobiales; family Methanocorpusculaceae; genus Methanocorpusculum. The sequence continues at coordinate 20,916 of DALTWQ010000001.1, forward strand.
AGTTCAACACCGTAAAGAGATGCTCCGCGAAGAGCGTCACGTATTACTGCATCGTCAGCGGATGCAAGAATGCAGACGACATCAGCGCCTGCTTTTGCCGCCATCTCGACCTCGAGTCCGCCGGTGTCTGATGTTTTCAGGTCAGCTACAATGTGTTTGTCAGGAAATGCTTTGCGAAGACTCCGTATGATATTCATTCCTTCGCTTTTGACAAGCGGCGTTCCTGCTTCAATCCAGTCTGTTCCTCCGCGTACTGCTTCTGCTGCTATCTGCAGAGCACGGTCTCCTTCGGTTAAATCAAGTGCCGTCTGAAGGATTATTTGCATGAAATTATATTGGGTGAGATGGGGTATATGTTTTATTGATGAATGAGCGGTGTTTTTCTGCAGTTTTGGATGGAGATTCTTGGGAATAATAGTTTTGAAAATCAGATGCTAGTTTTTGAGGCTCTGCAAATAACCGAAAACTTACTCAACAAATAACCGAAAACTTACTCAACAAATAACCGAAAACTTATTCTCTAAATAACCGAAAACTATTAGATACACACCCTTATCTGTGAAAGCTATCTATGAAAGAACATCCATATTTTCAGAGGATATCAGATGCTACACTAAAGTTTCATCTTGAAAGCTGCGGTGCGGTGCTTATAAAAGGTCCAAAGTGGTGCGGTAAATCGACAACTGCAGAACAGCAGAAAAAAAGTGTTGTTTATATGCAGGATAAAGAGCACCAGGCACAAAATATTGAACTTGCAAAAAGTTCTCCAAGTCTCTTTCTCGCAGGAGATACTCCGCGCCTCATTGATGAATGGCAGATAATCCCGTTTATCTGGGACTCAATACGGTTTGAAATCGATAAACGGAAAGAGTTTGGACAGTTTATTCTGACCGGGTCATCAGTTCCGCCTGATTCAGATGCATATGAACACAGCGGAGCAGGAAGAATTGTGCACATGGTTATGAGGACCATGTCTCTTTACGAAGCACATGACAGTTCAGGAAAAATATCACTTGCAAATCTTTTCCGCGGAGAAGGAAATGAGGCAGCAGTCTGTGAGAAAACACTTTCTGATTATGCCTACTTCACATGCCGCGGAGGATGGCCGACAGCTGTTACTGCGCGAAATGAAAGAGTCGCTCTTGCGCAGGTGAAAAATTATTATGATGTACTGGTAAACGGAGACCTGCAGCGTCTTGGAAAAATCCGGCGCAACCCGTCAAAAATACAATCACTTCTTCGTGCTTACGCAAGAAATACTGCGTCAGAGGCATCGAATACTACGTTAAAGGAAGATATGCGGAATCACCAGGACCCGGCACTTGATGAAGATACCATAGCATCCTATGTAAATGATTTGGAAATGCTCTACGTAGTTGAGGAACTGCCGGCATGGAATCCGAATCTGCGAAGCAAAACAGCGGTAAGATCCCTGAGTACCAGACATTTTACCGACCCGTCTATCGCTTGTGCTGCTCTGCATTTATCTCCGATGGATTTGATACATGATTTGAAGACATTTGGTTTACTCTTTGAATCACTTGCAGTTCATGATTTGAGAATTTACGCAGAATCTCTGAACGGAGAAGTGTATCATTATCGTGATGCATCAGGTCTTGAAGCTGATGCGATAATCAAATTGGAAAACGGAGACTGGGCAGCTGTTGAGGTGAAGCTGTCTAATCCTGAAAGAATTGAAGAGGGGGCTTTGCATCTCTTAAAATTAAAGTCAATAATAGATACAGATAAAATGAAACCTCCAAAGTTTCTTATGGTAATTACCGCAACCGAGTATGCGTATCAGAGAAAAGACGGGGTATGGGTTGTTCCTCTCGGCTGTTTAAAGCCGTAGGAACTTTTTTTATTTTTATTCCCCTAAGCGTTCAAGTGTTGCAGTTGCAAGAATCGGTAAAGTAATCGTTGCATCGCCGTAGACGGTAACACCGACACCGCCTTCTCCAATCTTGCCCCACGACTTTGCCTCGTCAAGAGTTGCGCCGGAAAGACCTCCGAGGTCCGGTCTGTCTCCTGTCAGCTGAACAACATACGTGAACGCGTTTTCGGTCATGAGCATCGTCTGGAGAGTGAAGTTTTTCGGAACTCCACCTCCGACCAGGACCGCTCCGGCCTTTTTTACATTGAATGCGGTGTTTAAGAGCTGGTGCATATCTCCGATTGCGTCAAGAATGGTTTTTTTGTGGAACTGGGAAAACATCCAGTACTGAAGACCGAGGACCGAGTCCTGAAATGCCGGACAGTAGACCGGGATGTCGTTCTTCGCTGCCGTTGCAAGAATACCGGTATCTAACTGTTCTCCGATAGTTCTCAGGAGTTTGCTGATAGTAATCGGCTGTTCCGGAAGAGAAGAATACACGTCCTGAATGAATCCTTCGAGTTCCTCGTATGCTTCGTTCGGGAGAAAGATATCATAAATTCTGTTAATCTCATCGCGGCGGAGCTCTAAATCATCACATTCTGCTTTTCCGTGGTAGTGATGACATCCGATTGCTTCAATGACATCGTGAGTGAGGTTCGCTCCTGTTGAGGTTAAAATATCGATATGACCTTTCTCGATTAACGTGGAAACAACACCACCCATTCCGGCCGGAACCATGGCTCCTGAGAGTCCGAAGAATTTTGTCATATCAGGGTCGCGCAGCATCTTTTCATAGACGTCAACTGCGTGGTACAGGCTTCCTCCGTTGTATGCACCTGCATTTCCCATCTCAGTTATCATTTCGTTTACGGTCATTCCGCCGCGGGGAATGAACTGTTTTACCGGTGTATCGCAATGTTTCGGCATAATTTATTATATGTTTGTTCTAAATGAGGATAAGAGTTCGTATTGTTCTTATGAAATCTCCGGCGCGGTAAATTCAGATCTGCTGATTATATCTCCGCTTTCCCGCTCGAAGATATCAATTCTGATGGTGTCTCCCGGAAGAATCAGTCCGTTGGAAAAATCAAATCTACCTTCTTCACCGACTCCCCAGAGGGAACCGGAAGGGCCGGGACCACCAATCAGTTTTACAAAGGTATGGTGAGACGGAATGAAATCATGGGTATAGAGTGTTTCTATGACAATAGTCGTTCCGTTGTTGATGAAAAGATACGCTCCGTAGTTTTTATTTGTCAGGGAGTCATCTCCGACATTTCTCAGCGTAACAATTCCTGCGTAGGTGAGTTTTCCATTCGAAAGATGTGATACACCGGTGATTTTAAGAATCTCAGGAATCTCTTCCTCCGGCTGTTCTCCGCCGAAAAATCCGAGACAGAATACGAGAATTGCAGCACAGACTGCAACGGTGATTCCGATTAAAATAACAGTGGATACGACTGAGGAGCCGCCCGCGTCAGAAGAGATGTTCCCTGCCTTTAACCGATATCGTTCACCGGATGCTTCTGCATACCCTCGCGTATCTTTGACCGGGCAGGGAGCGCATGTTGCGCACGTCGTTGTCCCATCCTTCATCTCATGCGATTGCATATTGATCCGGCGGGGGCCTAGCGTGCGCATAATATCTGCACAGGTTAGTATTCGTTTCATAGAGGGATATTATTTTTGGATTTCAGATGAGCGGTTCGGGCTGTTTTCCCATGTCACAGACCGGGAGTTTCATATTCTTTATGAGAAGCGGTTCGTTTGTTTCTGCCAGGCGTTCGAGGATTATCTGTTTTCCTTTTTTACTTGCTGCAAAGACCGGAACGCCTACCCCGCCCTGGACAGATGCGTATTCGGCTGCCGCCTCACGGATGTATTTTGAGGCGCAGGCAAAGACAAGGTCGCAGGCGGAGAAAAGACGTTTTGCTTCTTCAAGAGTTGAAACACCGGTAGTATGTACCGCGATTATGACGGTGTCCGGATGTTCTTTTCTGATTTTTTCTGCGGTTTCGATGTCGCAGCCGGCAACGGTTACCGCGATGTTTTTGCATCCGCGTTTTTCTGCCTCAATTACGCCAGCCTCTGCGTTGAGGGATGCATTTTCTTTGTCGATTACAATGCCGCCTTCGTCCTCGATTCGTCTGATGACATCAGGGTAGGGAACAGTGGATACAAGTCCTGACATTCTGCCGCCCACTCCCTGAACCAGTTTTGCGTTTCGCACGATTACGGTTCCTGCGCCGTCGCAGCAGATGACTGCTGCATCGAGTGTTTTGTTGCGGAACGCTGTTGTCATCAGCTCTGATGCGCCGAAGAGAACCATCGATTCTTCCGCGGTTACGGTTCTTTCAGGCGTACACATGCCGAATGTTTGAATCCGGTGTTCGATATTTTTTCTGACCGCTTCTTTTTCAACGGGGTTGATAGGAGATGCGAACCGTTTTGCAAACGGGCAGTATGATATTTTCGAGTCTGATATTTCTGTTACGCTGCCGTTTTCGATTACGGCACGGCATCCTGCGACTTCAACTACGTGGCGGTCTTCCATGCTTATACATTCTTCAGAAAAGGATAAATGAGTTTCCTGCGTATCTGTTCATATGGGAAGATATTACGAGGTCGATGCGGTACGGGGAGTCGCCCTTATCTGCATGATTGTCTATCACACCTTGTTCTGTCTTTATTTCTTTACGGATTTTGTGCCCTGGTTTAATCCCGCGGTTCAGTCAGGAGCACCCATTGCGGCTTGTTTTATCGGAATTGCCGGGCTTTCTCTGGTTCTTGCTAAAGCGAAGACGAAAAAGTATCTTATCCGCGGTCTTGAACTTATCGGGCTGGGGCTTTGTATCTCTCTTGTTACCTGGTTTTTTTATCCGTCAGGGTTTGTGGTGTTCGGTGTTTTATCGCTGATTGGTGTCGGCACGATTCTTTCAATTCCGTTTGTCCGGGAGAAAGTGAAGTGGTTTGTTCCTGCAGCGCTTGGCATCATTCTTGTTCTGCTGAATCTGATTGTTTCAAAGGTTTATCTTTCGATTCCGTATCTGATTCCCTTGGGATTCAAGGTCTATGGCTTTTCTTCGATTGATTATGAGCCTCTTATTCCCTGGTTCGGGGTTATGCTCATCGGTCTTGCTCTTGGAAAACTTTTGTATCCGCACGGGGCGAGAAGATTATTTCTGGAGAAGTTAGGGGATATGCCGCGGGTTTTAAAGCCGCTTTGTTTTGCGGGACGTCATACGCTTATCATTTATCTGGTGCATGTGCCGGTTATTATTCTGGTGATGATGCTTTTCGGAGTTATTGATGTCGGGATGTTTTTTTCATAGGTGCTGATGTGAAACTCAGATATTTTTCTGAAATTGACTGGTAATTATATTGTCCCTATCTATAAAATATATAGTAACTATATTGTTTTTTGTAAAAATTTATATTCGCATGATGTGATTAATTGAATATTACACCATGATGTTAAAATGCACTGGTGTTTCGCAGAGAATCTTTGATATATCTGTAGAATGTTTGAAATTATGACCTATAGATATGAATTTTCGGCAGATATTTTCACTGCTGTTTTCATAAGGTACAGATAGAAAATGGACACAGTTACTTTAGTAATCGCGATAATCGGAATCTGTCTTGCTGTCTACTTTAATGTCTGTAACGGAAGAAATGATGCGGCAAATACAATTGCAATTACTATTGCTACCCGTGCACTTTCTCCCGGAAAAGCAGTGATTGTTGCCTCTATTTTCTGTCTTCTGGGCCCGTTTATTTTTTCAACAGCTGTTGCTTCGACGATTGGAAAAGGGCTGGTAACAACTGATATTATTACGCCTGTCCTTCTTTTAGTTGCATTATGCGGTGCAATTTTGTGGGTCAGTTTCTGTTCCAGAAAAGGGCTTCCTGTTTCTTCTTCTCACGCTCAGGTAGGCGGTCTTCTTGGTGCAGGTCTTGCTGCCGGCGGAATTCAGGCAATAATCGGGCCGACACCGGATATGTTTTTCGGGATGCTGTTTTATCTCGGATGCGGGGCTGGTATAGGATGTCTTGCTGGTTTTATTCTTGCAGTTATTTTTAAAGGTTCTTTAAAACACTATCTGATTCTTGGAGCTGCTGTCGGAGCGGTTATTGCAATTCCTCTTGCGATGATTTGTTTCGGGTTTGTTTTTGGCGGCATTCTTGCAATTCTTCTGTTTATCTGTGTATCTCCTATGCTTGGGCTTGTGGTGTCGTATGTTCTGACGCTGATAGTTACGAATATTTCAGCAAGAGTTGTGAAAAGTCCTTCAAAACTGAATACGTGGTTCCAGCGTCTGCAGGTCGCAGGCTCGGCATTTCAGGCTTTAAGTCTTGGTGGAAATGATGCGCAGCATGCAATGGGATTTATTTTGGCAATAATGATTTCTGTCGGATGGATTGGAACAAATGATCCGCTTCCGTTCTGGGTGATTCTTGTTTCTGCTCTGGCGATAACTGTCGGACTTCTTTCCGGCGGATGGAAGGTAATCAGAAATCTCGGTTCAGGGATTACCCGTATTCGTCCGTATCAGGGTTTTTCAGCCTCGCTTGCTGCAGGTTCGGTTCTTTCCTTTATGGTTTCCTGTGGAGTTCCTGTTTCTTCGACTCATCTGACAAGCGGAACAATTATGGGAACCGGGGTTACGAAGGGTGTTGGTGCGGTAAACTGGAAGACGGTACGCAGGATGGTTCTTGCATGGCTGATTACGATTCCCTGTGCAGGTGTTGTTTCCTTTGCAGGATATTTGGTTATTGCGTTAATTTTTGGGTTATAAGGGATTTTCAGAATCAGATGTCCGGTACAAATCAGGCAGGAGTATCAATTCATTTTTGGGAAGAGATTTATACTGTCCGCACGAAATGATTATCAGTAACGTATATGGACATTCTCTATGCAGTTCTTGTTGTCCTCGGTCTTTGTGTTTTTGAGACAGTGGCAAGCATAGACAATGCCATTATTAACGCTGATATTTTAGCTACGATGAAGGAGTGGGCAAGGAAATGGTTCCTTGTCTGGGGTCTTTTAATTGCTGTTTTTGTTGTCCGCGGTATTCTTCCGTGGGTTATTATCTGGGCATCTGCTCCGTCTTTAGGACCACTTGGTGCTCTTACTGCAACGTTTTCAGATGACGGCGCAGCAGCGGCTGCTATTGAGGCGAGTGCACCGTATCTTCTTTTAGGCGGCGGTGTTTTCCTGGCGCTTTTGTTCCTTCACTGGGTTATGGCCGAGGAGAAGAACTGTATTGTTCCTGGAGAACGTATGCTGCAGAAGGCTGAACCCTGGTTTACCGCGGCTGCTGCGATTTTCCTTCTTGTTCTGATTCTTCTCTCGATTAACGGAGGAAATCCGGGTCTGGCAGTTTCAGCGGCTATAGGATTTACTGTCTTTTTCATTATGATGGGTATCCGTCACTTTGCGGATAAAAAATCGGTTGAGCTTGAACAGGCGGGACACAAGGAGGGCGAGTCCGAGAAGGAGTCGCGTCACTCTGATATCAGCAAGCTTGTTCTTCTCGAAGTCATTGATGCGTCCTTCTCAATCGATGGAGTGATTGGAGCTTTTGCATTTACGATGTCTGTTCCGCTTATTCTTATCGGAAACGGTCTGGGGGCGTTTGTGGTTCGTGAGCTGACGGTCAGGAATATCGATAACATCAGGAAGTTTGCGTATCTGAAGAATGGTGCAATGTACTCGATTCTCTGTCTGGGTATTATTATGTGCGCAGAAAGTTTCGGACTTGAACTTCCCATCTGGCTTCCGCCGGTTCTTACGATTGCAATTGTGGCACTCTTCCTGGCGCTTTCCATCTCCAAGATTAAGAAGAACGACTACGGCGTCTGTAAGCTGAGAAAAGAGTGAGCGTCTTTTTTTTAAAACAGATCCGGGGTGAGAGTTTTGTGAGACTTTCGTGACACTTCTGTGACAGTTTGTGGTTTTGAATCTCTTTGTTTTGAGGTTTGTTTTCGATTTTAAGCGATTTGTGACAGTTGTGACAGTTGTGACACTTTTTTGAATTTCATGTTTGCAGTAGAGATTTTTTTGCTGTAATGGATGTTGTGCCGGTCAACGGGCATTTCAGATGTATTGATTTCTTACAGGTACTCATCTTAAGACTCGTCATACAAACCTGATGTACAAAAAAGTGTCACAACTGTCACAACTGTCACAAACAGTTTAGATTCTCAAAATAAACAAAATTTGAGGAGATTTATTTTCACAAACTGTCACTAAACTGTCACTAAACTGTCACTAAACTGTCACTAAACTGTCACTAAACTGTCACTAAACTGTCACTAAACTGTCACTAAACTGTCACTAAAGTGTCACAGTTCTCACAGACGAACTCTGCGCGTACACTCATCTAAGAAACACAGAAATAATACCGGCAGATGACAAAAAGCATCTGCCATCAGCAGAAACCCGGGTAATATCTGAAATAAAAAAACAACTGCAGAAACTAAAAAACCGAAAAATGGTTGCTCCAAACGCGGGTTTATCACGCATAAAATATAATTAATACCCGATACAGAGACACCCTCATGACGAAAAAACAAATCAGATGAGATGCTGAAAACGTATGTTCAAAAGGTAATACTTCCATTCGAATAAATACTTCAGCGTCCAATATGATAGTAGAAGAGGGCTGGAATAAACGGAAAAGCAGTTCCGGCCCTCTAAATCCGGCACTCTTCTGTTTTTTCCGGCATCTCTTTATCCAACTCAAAACTCAGAGGTCGATCATGCCGGCAATCTGAAAAAAATCTGCGCGAATTTGACAATTTGCAGAAACCACACACCAAAACTGACGAATCAAACCACAAAATGGACTTGAATTATTTCGTATAAACATTTGTTTATCTCCTTTCAAATCCAATATAAATGTGGAGAAAAGGAACGGAAAAAAACAGGAACATCTCTTCCTCTTAAAAATCGGCACATCCTGGTTTTTCTTATTTGTTCCCGGCCTCTGTACTGAAAACTAAAGCCGCTTTGCATCTGGAACTTTATCATAGCTTCAGCTCTCCAGGGCGGTATCAGGAGTAACATAAAATGAAAGATAAAAAAATCAAAAAAACTGATGAGTTTCTTCTTAGAAACTCCGTATCGCTTTACGAACAACCCATGACCGCAGAAGAGTATGCTGCAGCACGTGAACGTGCATCTCATGAGTTCCGCACACCGACAGGAGAGTATATCAGGTATACTGCACCTAAACTCTGGGAGGTGTCGTATGGAAACAGTTAATCCGGCCATTGTGTCCTCCGCTGTTCCTGAAAATCTCAGACTTGAAGCATTTGCTGACCCGTCCTTTACGTCAGGAGGCGAAGAGCTCGAGGTCATCATCTCAGAGCATCCGATGCCTGAGCTTGTTATCGACGGAAACACCGAGAACTTCATCTTCCGCGTAAATGAATACCTCTGGCACTACAACAAAGAGTATCCGAGTGTATTCTTCAAAGACGGAAAACTTGTCGAGGTCATCGAAAATGAAGCAGGAGAGTTTCTCATCCGGAAAATAACTGTTCCCATGCTTCGAAGAATCCTCGGAAAATTCGGCCCCTGGAAGGATTTCAATTCCGGAAAATCACAGCAGGTATCCATCGACGACTTAAAACTCATCCTTGATACTCAGCCCGGGCAGCTGGATAATGTACCGCCTCTCAAAGGTCTCTATGACGGCGCTTTGTTTGTGAAAGGAAAAATCCATGCATCACAGGGCTACGACCGTGAAACAGGCCTTTACTTTACGAGAGGGTTTGAGATTTCAGACGTTCCGGAAAATCCGACGGACGAGGATATCGCGTCCGCAAAGGAACACATTGCCCGCTGTCTCAAAGACTTCCGCTACGCAGAACCGGTCGACTTCGACAACACCGTCCTTGCTCTTGCAACGCTTGTCTTCCGCTGCGGACTTGAAGGACCTGTTCCTATCTGGATTGTCGATAAGAATACGTCCGGCGCCGGAGGCACCATGCTGACACAGGTTGTCGGAGCTCTTGCGGCCGGAAAAATTCCGACGCTCTATTCTGCCACACGGAATCAGAGCGAGATGGAAAAAACGGTCCGTACTGCGCTTAAAAACGGCGAAAGATACGTCATTGTCGACAACATTACCGCGGATACCGAATGGGTTTCAGAGACACTGCTTTCAGCAACATCCGGTACGGGTGAAGTTACCATCCGCAACATGAAGACGTATGAGTCATTTACGAGCAAATCAAAGATGTTTTTTGCGGTGAACGGGATTAATCTGTCAATCCGTGCTGATGTTACCCGCAGAATGTTTCGGACCCGGCTTTCCACGCGGCACGCGGCTGAGGAGGAGAAGTATCCGAAGACAAAAACAGAACTGATGCAGGAAGCAGCAGCCCTTCATCCGCTCATTCTCTGGAGTTTTGCGGTTCTGTATCAGGCGTGGCGCATGAGCGGGTATGTCCCTGCGAAACGCTGCAGCGGTAATATGGATGAGTATCCTGAGTGGTACACGCTGTGCGCCGGTGTATTGTCCTTTGCAGGCTACACGCATCTGCTCGAAAACGAGTATGAGCTGCAGACCTCGGAAGACGAGGCGAACGCGGAAAAGGCAGAGTTTATCAGAAGACTCTATGAGTGGAAAGGGTCTGAGCCGTTTACGCCGAAGGACGTTATCGAACGGATTCTCTCCGAAGCTGATGACAGCGGGTTTTCACTCGCAGACGGTCTGTTGAACTTCGCAGACGATTCGCTGATTTCTGCGGCAAAGAGGCGTATGGTAAAGACGGCAGCTGTGGGTTACTGGCTGAAAGGATATATCGGATGCAAGTTCGCAGGATGTCCGTGGTATCTGGATAAGTCGAGAGGAAGTCATGTAGTGTATGTTCTAAAAGAGGTTGTATCACAGAAGCATCTGTGAAGTATGTAAGGTTAATTAGCAGGCAGGAATGATTCTGCAGGTGTGTTGCAGAGTCAGTCATTTTAGTTCTCTTTTCAATCGTTTGGTTTTCTTTTCAATTGTTTAGTTCTTTTTTAAGCATCATTCTCTTTGAGATGGTATTTTCTATCAGGTATCGTGAGACTTTTGTGAGAGTTCTGTGACACTTCTGTGACAGTTTGTGGTTTTGAATCTCTTTGTTTTGGGGTTTGTTTTAGATTCTAAGCGATTTGTGACAGTTGTGACAGTTGTGACACTTTTTTGATTTTCATGTTTGTATGGAAGAGGTATCCAGGGTGAATAAAATATGTGAGCAGATTAGCAGGAACAATGATTTCGAAGAACAGAAATGATGTACCGGAAAAAACTCAGATTAAAAAAAACAGAAGATGCCTGTACTGCAGAAAGCAGATGAGGCGGTTTGCGGCGTTTCTCATCTGCCTCTGCGGGGTTCGTTACTTGTATGTACTGAGTAAACAGCAGACGTGTTCACTGGTTTGCGGGTTTTTGGTGAAGCACGTCTGCGAGTGTGTTGTGTGATAAACGCAGGTGATATCCCCGGCGTTACCTGCGTGTTCGCCGGGGCGATGTTTTTCTTTTTCTACTGCCGGTTTTACCTTCTTCTAAGGCCGAAGAAGACTGCGGCGGCGCCTAATCCTGCAAGGATTCCGATAAACGGTACCGGGGATGCAGATGTCTGTGTCGGCTGCGGCTTTACCGGAGATGCGACAGGTACGGCCTGTGTGGGTTCAGCGGTCGGGACTGCATTTGTCGGAACCGGAGTCGGGGTTGCAGTAAGCCAGACGGAAGCGCCGTCATTGCGGCTGCTGCTGTGTGATGAAGAAGACTGCGGCTGCGGCGTCGGTGACGGGATTGCAGTCATACTGATTGGAACGAACGGTGAGAACGAGTCGACTCCGGTAACGGTGAAGGTATATACATCACCAGTCTGGGTATAACTCGGCTTCAGGTATTCCCAAACACCGTTCTTCTTGTGAGCAAGATAGATGTTGGAAGGCGATGCACCGTTCAACTCGGCAGTCGTCAGATTGAACACTACAGTTGCATTGTCAGAACCAAGGTCGCCGGTAAGGGTGATGTTGAACACCGGTGTCAGTGCAGTTCTGGTGTAGGAACCATCAGAAGAAGGCCCTGCAGTGTTTGGCTCATAAGCGACAGCCACAGCGGTAACTGCTGTAGATGCATTCTGGATTGCGACACTCTTGACTGCGTTTCCATCATCATTGAACGTAGCAACCTTTGCCGAGCCGGTAGATTCAAGTGATGAATTTGTAGTTGAATACACGGTCCAGTTTGCATAAGCAGTTGTATCTGCAGTCAGCATTGATTCAAAGTTAAACACACCGGCACATGCAGACTCGTTGTACCAGTTTTCAAAGGTATATCCTGTTTTAGTCGGGTCTGCCGGTCTTGTTGCATTAAATCCTTTGGTAATCTTCTGATTTGCGACAGCACTTCCTCCCTGAGAGTTGAAGGAAACGGTAACTGGAATCAGATATGAGGCATCTGCAAGAACTGGTGTTGTCTGCCATTTAAGGACCGGGAGCTTGTAGTTTTCATTTCCGTCATTCATCTTCCAGACGTTGTCAAAGTTCCACCCTAAGGTGTTCTGGAAGAATGACTGATTGTTCCAGAAAATACCTGATGATGCATTGGTACCGTTCTTTAAAGATGGGCCAACATCAGTGGAAACGAGGTTTCCATTAACCAGCATTCCATCCCAGGCATAACAGTTAGAGATTGTTCCACCGACAAAATCGCCCACTACTCTTCCATTAGGGGGGGCGGTGGTTGATGAAACAATTTCGTTCAGAGCAATACAATTATTGAGTTGTGTTCCTGACTCCAAAACCCCAACAAGTCCACCAACCTTAGTTTTACCAGTAATATTTCCACTAGCCATAGAATTGTTGATGATAGATGTACCAGAAACAGAACCACTCAACCCACCAACCCAATACTGGGTGGAAGTAACAGTACAATTCATAGCTGCACAACTTTCGATTCTGGATGATCCTAAGGAAGTGCCGGTTAGACCCCCAGCAGTGTAACTAGTAGCTATAATTCTACAATCCTGTGCAATACAATTTATAATAGTTGCATATGATAAACTTCCCAAAAAACCACCAACCTGATTTTTACCATATACGGTACAATTTATTGCTTTACAATCCACAGCTTCAGAGTTACGACATAATCCGCCTGAAAAACCTCCATTAGCGCTTCCAGTAGCATTAATCAGACAATCAAGCACGGAGCAATTATATGCACTAAACACACATGGCGCATTCGTAAACCCGACAATGCCGCCACTGTTACCGCCAACAGTATCTATTCTCCAACCTATCACCGTCGAATGATTAACAGTAAGATTTGCTGTATTTGGATCTGCACCCTTATCTCTTCCAATATATCCAACAAGTCCTCCACCAACACTACCTACGTTCATATACCCATCCGAAACAGAACAACCAATAATATTTACCGTCTTGTTTCCAGTAGTGGCATTAATTAGACCAACCAATGATCCAGCATAGTTTTTGGTGCTAATTATGGAACAGTGGACCATCTGGACATAGTTCAAATCAAGATTGCCACCAGCTTCTCGAATTAACCCAAGAGTATGTTCATTTACAGTTGCATTTTCGAAATCCTTTATGATTTTTCCATTACCATAGATTTTTCCCGTAAACGGATAGGTCATCATATAGTCTTCTGCAGTCGTAGAGAAATCCAGATTGGCATCAAGAATCAGAACAGTACCATTGTACTTTTCTTCATCGATAGCAACTGCATTCCAGTCTGCTGCATCTTCGAGGAGATAGACATTCGGATTACTTCCTAAATTGTCAGCCGTTTTTGTTTCAACAGCTCCGGTTTCATCATTTACTACCAGGACATTATATCCTGTCAGCTCGGCATCTGTAAGCTGCTTCGGCGTTCCGCCGTCAGCACTTGCCGCGCCCACACAGAGCACTGCTGCAAGCATCAGAACCGCAGCAGCTAACACTGCGCCGCGGAAGATGCGTTTTTGTTTTGTGTTCGATTCCTTTGTCATGTTTTTCAAGACCTGTTTTTTCTTTCTTCCTGAAAGGTGCCG
>DALTWQ010000070.1 GCA_029987025.1 Methanocorpusculum sp.
ACGGCGCTAGCTTCAGGGGCTAGTCTAGTAGTAGTTCTGGGGTTCGAATCCCTTCTCTCGCACTTTTTGTCCTGTTTTTTGTCCGATTACTGAAATTCGACTGAATCAGCCCTGCTTTTCTCTGATTTTGTTTTTGATAATCTGGAAGAGATACCCGGCACAATCCCGGAATTGAGAGGAAAAGCTGCGTTCATACCTACAATTAATACCAATAAAGACAATTAATAGATAGTACATATCTCATACTGCAGACAGTATTGAATACCCGGCCGCTTCAGACACAAACTGAAAAACAACATATCAATACTCAAATGAAAGGAAAAGACAACCTGAAATTCAGCGGAACCACACATGTCCAGACATTTAGTGAATTCGTTGCTGAACGAAAAAAAAGAAAAATACATCACACAATAAAAATAGTATTCACTGTTTTACTTTTCCTTCTTCTCATTACGCTCGGAACAGCAATTACTATAGAAGATTCGCTGGACAGCAGCAGTTCATCTCACAAAGATATCGTCGGAATGTGGTATACAACGTCACATTCTGATACCATATATTACACATTCGAACCTGACGGAACCGGATACCGGGAGCAGTTCAATGCAGACGGAAAACAATACCAGATACAAAGAGTAACCTGGTCTGGTGAAAACGGATTCTACACCATAAAGGATATGCTGACATTTTCTGTAAGCACATTCACCATTAACGGTGATACAGCACACTCTTCAGCCGGCTTCGATTTTGTAAAAACAGCACAAAAAGAAATCCCCGCCCTGGAACCGACAGTAATCTCATCAGCAAAACAGACACGGTATTCTGCATCCTCCCCGGTACAGAATCAGGACGAAGTAATTACGCGAAACTACAACTGGACATACAACGGCTATGTATTTACACTAACCGTCCCGTATTCCAAATCAGCCTACAATTATTACAAAAGATTAGGACACGGCAACCCGATGCTTGAAAGGTATGTATCCGAATCCGTCAACCGTAAGATAGTATCTGAAATTGCATCTCTGATTGCATACGAAACAGGCAGACTCGGATTTGATGAGTTTGACAGAGTGATGTGTGCAGCTTCATTTGTTCAATCACTGCCGTACATATCAGATAAAGAAACGACCGGCTTCGATGAGTATGTGCGTTACCCGGTTGAAACACTTGTGGACATGTGCGGAGACTGTGATGATACCGCAGTCCTTACCGCTGCAATTCTCTCAGAAATGGGATATGACTGCGCATTACTGGAATTTAAGAAGCATGTAGCTGTCGGTGTAAAAGGAGGAGACGGCATTCAGGGAACCTACTTCCTGAAGAACGGAGACAAGTACTTCTATCTCGAAACTACTAATACAGACTGGGAGATTGGAGAGTGTCTGGATGATTATACATCATCAAAGGTAAATGTTGTTCTTATAAAGTAACTTTTCAACCAACCCGTATTTTTTCATTCAGTTATCTGACATCACCATGCAGCACCAACAGGGCTTTACCTGCTGAGTACAAAAAAGACTGGGTATTTTTCCGCAATGAACCCGACAAAAACCATTTCCGCCTACATCCGATTCGAGTTCTCCAACTGGAAGAAAAGTGAAATCCTCTGGCTCGCAGTATCAGTAATCATCATCACTGCCGTTTCATTCAGCCTCGGGGATACTCTCCTTGGAATCATCTCAGCTGCCGCAGGAATTTCTGCTGCAGTTCTTACCGGAAAAGGAAAGACATCGGGCTATATCATAGGAACACTGAATGCAGTTTTGTATTCCGTAATCGCGTTCGAAGCAGCATACTACGGTGAGGTTATACTGAAGCTCTTTGTCTTTATTCCGCTCAATATTGCCGGATTTATTCTCTGGTCACGGCACCTTGATATAAAGAGATCCGAGGTCATCAAACGCCGGCTCAAAAATCCCGTGCGGCTTCTTATCCTGCTCCTTCTGATACCTGCAGTGTATCTGTTCGGACTGTTTCTTGCAAACCTCGGAGATCCCGAACCATTCATTGACAGTTTTACGACGATTCTATCCGTCGCCGCACTGATTCTTACCATAAACCGCTTCGCCGAGCAGTGGTGGCTGTGGATTGCAGTCAATGTTTTTACAATCGTTCTGTGGGGGATTAATGTCGCATCAGGCAGTACCAACTATGCAACACTCCTCATGTGGATTGTGTATCTGATTAACTCATGTATCATGTGCAGAAAGTGGATGAAGGATTCTGCGGGGAAGGAATAAGAGAAAAAACTCTTCGACGTTTTATGTGAACTAAAGGATATTTATCATATCAGTGTACAAGCTATCCCCAGACACGGATGTCACGGATTACACGCGGATGCTCGCTACGCTCGCGGCTTGCGCAATGCGCAAGCCAACACGGATAAAAAATAAGATTCACGTCTATTCTTTATTAACCCACGGAGAAGTAATAAGACACACCCATCTGAAAGAGAGATTGTTCATATTTATTCATCTGTGATGGCTTGCGCATTGCGCAAGCCGCGAGCGTAGCGAGCATCCGTGTGTAATCCGCGACATCCGTGTCTGGGGATAACCTATACACTGCAATGTCCAAATCCATTATCTATTCCAAGACACTATGTATAGATAACAAACCCAATGAACACCATCGACTCAATAACCAGAAAAATAGAGAGACTCTTTGCAGGCGACTCCTCCGGTCATGATTTCTACCACAGCATCAGAGTTTACAAAAACGCCTGTCTGATTGCTGAAACCGAAGAGTGCGACAAAGAGATTGTCGCTATAGCAGCCCTTCTGCATGACGCTGACGATGTAAAACTGTTCCATACGGAAAACTACGCAAACGCCAGAGAAATAATGACCGGAGAAGGCATCGCAGATGACATTCAGGAACGTGTCATTGATGCGATATCTACGGTCTCCTTCAAAGGAACTGATACGGTAACGCCTGCGTCCATCGAAGGAAAAATCGTGCAGGACGCAGACCGCCTCGATGCATTAGGAGCAGTAGGTATTGCAAGAGCCTTCGCATTCGGAGGAAGCCGGGGAAGAAGCATGTATGACCCTGCTGAAAAACCTGCGATGCAGATGTCTGAAGAAGAGTACCGCTCACGCGAGGGAACAACAATCAACCATTTTTACGAGAAGCTGTTTCTGCTCAAAAACATGATGAACACAAAAACGGCGCAGAGACTCGCGGAGAAAAGAGACGCGTTCATGCATGAGTTCGTCGATGAGTTTCTTGAGGAGTGGAACGGGAAATAAGATGGCTGAATTCTTCATTCTCTCATTAAACAAATAATTGTTTTTCAGCACTCAAAAAACCGCAGAAATCCTGTGTGCCCGCTATAACAACAGCAGGAAAAATAAAAAAACGGAAAAACAGTTCAGACACTCATCAGTTATGCAGAAAGCAGATGAGGCGGTTTGCGGTGTTTCTCATCTGCTTTTTGCGGGGTTCGTCAGGTGTATGTTTTTGACTGAAACTGCAGACGTGTTCACTGGTTTGCGGGTTTTTGATGAAGCACGTCTGCGAGTGTGATGTGTG
The DNA here is from genome assembly GCA_029987025.1 of Methanocorpusculum sp. GTDB lineage: Archaea > Halobacteriota > Methanomicrobia > Methanomicrobiales > Methanocorpusculaceae > Methanocorpusculum. The sequence continues at coordinate 3,538 of DALTWQ010000070.1, forward strand.
ACGATGCAGGTACTATCCCCGAAGTTACCTGCGTGTGCATCGGGGAGATTTTTTTCTTTTTCTGCAGCCGGTGTTACGTTCTTCTAAGGCCGAAGAAGACTGCGGCGGCGCCTAATCCTGCAAGGATTCCGGCGAACGGTACCGGCGATGCAGAGGTCTGTGTCGGCTGCGGCTGAGATGCTGCCGGTGCGGTGTCAAACTTCTTAATCAGGACACCGAACGGAGATGTGCCGTCTGTCTTTGCGGTGTAGTAGTAGTTTGTATCGTCTTCGGTAATCTGCAGGGTGTCGAGCGGGACCCAGATGTCGTATGATTCAAGGAAGTGGTAGATGGTAACATCATCTGTGGTAAGTCCGGATGCAATTACATCTGCCTTCGGAACGGTGACTTTTACCTGCGTAAGTTTTTCATTCGGGTTTGCAGCATGGATGTCATAGACTCTGGCGAAGGTGACTTTGTCGGCATCAGATACACCGCTGTTGGTGTTAACGATTGCCGGGGCGCCTTTGCTGTTCGTAAGAGGAACGCCTGCGTAGGATGCCGCGGAGAGTTTGATTTCAGCTTCTGCTGCTGCTTCAGGGCTTGATGTTCTGAGGGAGGCAAGATCAGAGGCAGATGCACTGACGACTGATGCTGAGGCATACTGTGCTGTGGATTCAGAGGATACCTGTGATCCGGCTGATGGAGCAGCGGACTGAAGGATTGTGCTGGACCCCTGTGAACTGCTGCCGCCGGATGACGGACGCTGGGTCGGAACAGGTGTCGGGGACGGCGGAACTGCTGTCCAGACAGCGTACAGAGTAACAGTATCGCCGTCAACAGCGGTCAGATTCAGCACTGAGGCTCCGTTTGCGTAATCAACATCAGTTCCTGATATGCCGGTTGCATTCCATCCTGCAAAGTTAAATCCGGGTTTAGTGAAGGTGTTTGCGGAAAGCGACTGCGGGACATCATAGGTAAAGACCTGTTCATCCATAGTTCCGGAACCGGTGTTGTTGTTGAAGGAGACGTTGTAGGTGTATGCAGTCCAGTTTGCAAAGAGGGAAAAGTCCTCTGTGACCGGAGTGCTGAAGTCATACGGGGTGCCTGATGCATCAGTCTGGTTCCAGCCGTTGAAGGTATATCCTGTTTTTGCCGGGTCGGCAGGTTTTTCAACCGGAGTGTTATAGGGGACAGATGCGTTGGTGTAATACACAACACCGGTCTCGTTGTAGAAGGTAACTGTGCACGGCGGAGGAACATTCACAAATGAGATTGCGTTATATGATTTGCCGAAACCGATGTTGGTAAGTCTGGTGATTGTTGTGTTTTTAGCAGGGGCTGCCGTACCGCCGAGAACAATAGTAATCTTAGGATCAGATTCGTTGTTGTCCTTGTTTACCCAGACATTTGTCTGAGTTACATTAGTGGCATCCTCAGTTATCTTCTCGGAACCGGAGATGTTTGCAACAGTATCTGCATCACCGCGAACTGCAACCTGCTTCAACTCGCATCCTGAAAAGACGCTCGCGGAGTATGCGTGGCCAACCAGCCCGCCAACGCGGTTGCTGCCGGATGCAGTTCCTGCAACTGTGCAGCTTGCAACCTTGCAGTTCGTAATGCCGCTGTTGCTCGCGGAGTCTGCGTAGCCAACCAGCCCGCCAACGTCGTGGCTGTCGGCAGAAACAATGCAGTTCGTCACCGTGCAGCCCTTCATGAAGTAATCTAAGCTCGCGGAGTGTGCGTCGCCAACCAGCCCGCCAACGCGGTCGCTGCCGGATGCAGTTGCCGCAACTGTACAGCTCGCAACCGCGCAGTTGCTAAAGCTCGCGGAGTTTGCGCAGCCAACCAGCCCGCCAACTTCGCTGCTGCCGGCAGAAATACTGCAGGATGCAGCACTGCAATCTGCAAAGCTCGCGGAGTATGCGAAGCCAACCAGCCCGCCAACGTCGATGCTGCCGGCGTCGGTTCCTTCAATCAGGCAGTTCTGCAGGTGACAGTGAGTGACGTTCAGTGTGCCGGAACCATAAGCATAACCCACGATGCCGCCAAAACCCCATGCACTCTCAGGAGCTGATGAGGAGACTGTGACATCAGTCATAGTGAGATTTCTGATGGTGAGAGTTTTATCACCAGTAATATTGACAGCGCCGAACAGGGCACCAACAAAGACATCACTACCTTCTGAATATCCAGCAAAGTTGCCGGTGTAACCAGAGAAGTCAAGAATCAAATTCTCAGTCACATTAAACTGATTGTTCGGAACAAAGTCCCATGCACCTTCTTCTTTAAAGTAACCGCCAATATTTTTCGGCGAGATAGCTTCGCTGCCGGTAATATAAACAGTTCCGTTTAATGCACTCAACTGATCATTAGTAAGAGCGTTCCATTCGGATGCAGTATATGTGCCATCTGCGCTCGCCGCACCTGCAAACACCGCTGCTGCGAGCAGGAAAATAAGAACAGCGCTTACGGCTGCGGTCAAAAATCTATGCCTGGAAGCCCCGGCGCTGGGCACAGCGCAGTGGGGGGGGGACATGTTCGCGTGGAACTGCCCGGGCCTGACGTTTGCGATTTAACAGTCATACTAAGAAAAAACTACTGATAACGGTAGTATATAATAATATGTTTTGTATTACTGTAATATAAATATACAATATATGTCCGGAAGCACAATGCAGAGGAGAGACCGCATCACGGACCGGGCAGGTCCTGGACTTCCTGGACTTTTTTTCACATTCTCTTATACTTTATACACTATAGTACACACATGAAAAAATACACTAATACTAAGAGAAGAAGAGAAAAAAGTCTAGTACCTCCAGTACCCTGTCAAAAAATACTCTGCAAATAAACCAGACCGCAACAGCAGCCTGGGGTAAAACTTATCAAAAAAATATTATATCCGTCCGCTTATTCAGCGTCACGGATATTTTTCAGCAGAATCTCCGGCTCAT
>DALTWQ010000071.1 GCA_029987025.1 Methanocorpusculum sp.
CGTCTTCTGTTGTTCCTCCGGGGCGTATTGAGAGCTCTCTGCAGATATCTTCTGCAAGGTCGATTGATTTTCTGATGTGGCAGGCTGTTCCGTTGCAGACTTTGATGATATGTTTTCCTTTCGGAGTTATGGATAAGGCCTTATAGAATGTTACCATCGAATACAGGTGAGATACCGGACAGGACAGATATTCAGCTGCGGCGGTTATGCCATCACGCGGGACATAGCCGAATGCATGCTGCATATCCTGCAGGATAGCTAAAGCATATTCCATTTTATCCGGATATGCGTGTATTATGGCAGAGATATCTTCAATCATTGTGTATCATTTTTGTATTCAGTGAGATATGTCTGTTTCGTTTGCGGCACGCGAGGGGGAATAAGGTTGGAAAAAAGCGGATTTCATGTATGCTCTGTGAAGTTTACTTGTATGTTTTTGAGAAAGCGGCAGTAGAGTGAAGAAGAGAAGCCGACTGCTGCACAGATTATCCTCAGACGAACGTACCAGACATGCAGAGTCAGGTGACACGTCAGTGACAGTTTTAGTGACACTTTTGTGACACTTTGTATTTTTAAATCTCTTTATTTTGAGGTTTGTTTTCGAATCTAAGTCATTTGTGACAGTTGTGACAGTTGTGACACTTTTTTGAATTTCATGTTTGCAGTAGAGAAATTATCTCTATGCAGATATTGTTTTCAGCAATCCGGTATCGTAAGTATTCATCTTACAGATAAAGACAGACATACAGTATCAGATACATACATAAATTACATTGATAAATACACATAATCAGATAAAATAAAGAAATATCAAAATAAATAATCAGCACATACCACACAAGAGAACAAGACAGACTGTAAGACGCTCAGCTCGGCACCACCTCATCCTTCCAGTACGAAACTAACGTTCAAAAAAGTGTCACAACTGTCACAACTGTCACAAATCGCTTAGAATCGGAAATAAACCTCAGAAACGAGAGATTTAAAAACGCAAACTGTCACTGAACTGTCACAAAAGTGTCACAACCCTCACAAACATCCCGGATTCAAAAATAAAGGCTGAATCATAGAGATTTAGAGAGTGAAACCTCATCACAAACCCGGGAGGTCAGGAACTTCAGGAACTTTTTTCACATTCTCCATTCTATTATACACTATATCACACACATAAAATATACACTAATACTAAGAGAAGAGAGAAAAAAAGTTCTGGAAGTTCTTGACATCAAAGAACAGAAAACAATCCCTGCCGCAACAGCAGCCTGATGCAGGACATGAAAAACTCCCGCAGATAATAATATTCATCCCGTAAGAACACCAATATATACCGCATGAAAGTACTTTTAGTAATTGCATCAGACAGATTCATGGACGAAGAATATACCGTTCCGAAAAAAATCCTCACTGATGCCGGCATCGAATGCATCACCGCATCCACAAAACACGGAACCTGCTACGGCATGCACGGCGAAATCATCGAATCCGACCTCTCCTTCGAAGAAGTAAACCCGGGCGACTATGACGGCATCGTAATCTCGGGCGGCATAGGATGTCAGGACGAACTCTGGAGAAACGAAAAACTCATCGACATCACAAATAAAATCGGAACCGCAGGAAAAACCGCAGCAGCAATCTGCTTAGCCCCCGTCATCTTAGGAGAAGCAGGCCTTCTTGCAGGAAAGAAAGCAGCAGTCTTTGACACACCCGCATCAAAACGTGTCCTCACCCTCGACAAAGCAGTACTTTCCGATGAAAAAGTCGTAACAGACGGCAACATCATCACCGCAAAAACACCCTTCGATGCAAAAGAGTTCGGAAACGCGGTTCTCGCATCCCTTCAGAAATAAAACAAACCAGCAACCATCACGGAAATGACAAATCCTGCACCCTCTGCCACTGCATTATCCTCTGCGCTCGCCCTCTTTGAAAAAGGAGAATACAACGAGGTCTTAACCCTCGCATCCGGAACAACAGACCCGGCGCTCATGCTTCTTGCGGCACGAAGTTATCTTGCAACCGGAAAACTCGACATCGCAGAAACACTCCTCAACTCCCTCCTGGGAATCATGCCCAACTCATCATACCTGCACAGCTACTTAGGCGATGTGCTGGTAAAAAAAGAACGTGATGAAGAAGCAATCGCAGAATATGCAGAAGCATTATCCCTCGACCCGGACAACAAAGCAGCCGTCAGAAACTACGCAGACGCCTTAATCAGAAAAGAAGATTTCCGTGCCGCAATACCGGCGCTTCGCTCTCTTGTCCGTGCAGACAACCAGGCAGACGATGTAAAACGGCTCGAAGAAATATTCACAAAAGTACATGAGGCAAAAGAAGCAGTCTCCCTTCACCTGCAGCACTTCGGCGAAGACGTCATCACCCTGCCCTACACAGAAGCTCTCCTTGCCTCCCGCGACATACAAAAATGCCTTGAAGCAGCACACCGCGGCTGGGACAAAGAGAAAAACACCGCATACTTACGCATATACTTAGAAGCACTCGCAGCAGCAGACATAAACGCCGCAGAAAAAGCATACCGTGAAGCACTCGACAGCTTTGAAGAAGAAGGCATTGATGATGAAAACGTATCCTCAATCAGATTCTCCTTTGTTCTCCTCGAAAAACTCCTCGGCAAATACGACGCGGCAATCTACGAGTTAAAGCCCCTTTTAGAAAAGGGCGGCGATGCCGTATTCCAGCTGGTCGCAGCAGACATTGCCGCACAGAAAGGAGACGGCGAGACTGCAAATACCATCTACCGGAAACTGATTGCCGATGTGATGAGCGAAGAAAATCCCGAATGGGAAACCGCAGAACTGGCCGTCAACCGGTTCACCTCCTTCCTCTCCGAAGTACGGGGCAAAGAAGAAACAGCAGGCATCATCAGCGTAACCTTATCCCCGTTCCCGAAAGCAGTCTCCCTGGTAAAAATCGGAGAAGCATACGAAGCAGCAAATGCCCACGAACAGGCAAAGGACTGGTTCTACCGTGCATACCGGGCAGATACCATCCGCGGAGGCGTGGCATACGCCGGATACCTCAAGCGTGCTGATGAAATCCGTGAGGCGGAAACAATTCTCCGCTACATCTTAACGAACCTGAAATCAGTCGCCGAACTTGAACAGGCCGCTGATGCGGTCTTAAACGGAGAAGCGGAACTCTACAAACTGGATAAGACACGTGAACTGGTACAGAAAAAACTCTCTGCGTCAGCTGATGAACTCACCGCAGACGGCCGCGAGATGCTTGCAGCACTCTACCTCTACTCAGCAGTTGATGCGATTGAGAACCGCAGCTATGAGGACTGTAAATGGTTCTGCCTCGCAGGAATCGATGTTCTGCCCTGCTTCCCGGAAAAAATTCACATCCAGGACTTCAACGACCTCCTCATCAGAGCAAAAGGCCGTGCCTTATCAGAACGCCCCATTCTGATGGAAAAAACAGCAGCACAGGCCGCAGACGAAAGCCCTGCTGAAGAACCCGAAGAGCCTGATGAAGATGTTCTGCCGAATCTTGATGAGCGGGAAAAAAAGATTATCGCCTTCATCCGCGAACACCGTGAGGCTACCGAGATGGACCTTCGCGCTCTGTTAGACACACGAAGAGCCGCCGGTATTGTAAATGCACTCATCGAGAAAACAGCGGAACTGGGCATCACAGTTATAGAGAAACGCGGCACCGGAGAACGCGGCGAGATTTACGGCTATGTCGGCAGCAGATGACAGACGCCTTGAAAGTATCGGCATTATAACATCCCTCAGGCGCGGAACAGTACCTGATGCAGGGCTTGCACGGCTCGCGGTAGGATTAGAGACGGAAGAGTCTGTCATATCAGGCCAGCTCGAATTCACCGCAGCAGGTCATGCGGACTGCAAATTCATCCGCGGCGAGTACGGCTCGGGAAAAACATTCGTAATAGCCCGGGCTGCAGAAATCGCCCTCGCAAAAAAGTTCGTCGTATCTCATGTTGTCATATCTCCTGACACCCCTCTTCACAAACTGCAGGCGATATACACAAAAATCTGTACCGGGATTTCTACCGCAACTGAAAAACATGCCCTGAAAAGCATCATCGATACCTGGATTTTCGGGATTGAAGACAGATTAATCGAAACCGGCATCAGTGAAAATGATCCGAAACTCGCAGAACTCACCGCAAACGAGGTGGAGTCTTCGCTCGAACGCGTCTCCGGAATCTCATCCGGACTTGCGGCAGCAGTTCGTGCGTATTATCTCTCAAACAACAAAGGAGATTTTGCCGCGGCACAGGCTGCAGTCGGCTGGATTTCAGGCGATGCAACGGTTGCAAACCGCTCTTTTAAGATGCAGGCAGGAATCAAAGGAAATGTTTCCGAGACGGACGCACTGCTCTTCTTAAAAGGCATCGTCTATCTCATCCGTCAGGCGGGTTTTGCAGGTCTCTTTGTTTCGTTCGACGAAGTGGAAACAATGCAGGGCCTGCCGCGCCCCCAGCGTGAGAAAGGATACGTGAATCTCCGCCAGATTGTTGATATGACGGACAAATGCGAGATTCCGGGCTCATATTTCCTGTTCGCGGGAACCCCTGCCTTCTTCGAAAGTGCAAAAGGCATCCGCTCGCTTCCGGCGCTCTATGACAGAATCAGCATCGCATCCGACGATGAATTTGCAAACCCGCTGCAGACGCAGATAGTTCTTTCAAAGTTCAACGCAGAAAAACTGGAAGCTGCAGCATACAAGGTAATTGACATCTACCGCGAAGGGTTCGGCCCTGTTGACACCTCACGCGTATCTCCGAAGTTTATCACCGCGATGATTTCGAAGGTTACATCCAGGTTCGGTGGACGTGTGGATGTTGTACCGCGTCTTTTCCTGCGTGAGTTTGTTGATGTGCTGGATAAATGCGCACTCTATGAGAATTATTCTCCGATGGAAAAATACGCGTTTGTTCCCTCCGGCAGCGGTCAGCTGAAGGAAGAAGAAAAAGCAGTGATGGAAGTTGAGTGGTGAGGTCAGATGAGATGCAATAATTCAGCGTCTTTGTCTGAAATCATGGTCTTTCGGCGTTTAGTGTGAACTACAGTATTTCAGACAAAAACGCTGAACAGTTACCCGAAATCAAAGATACTTTTCTGCTCCTTCATATCCTTCAGCATAGATATCTGCGGAACCCAGAACCGTGTCCCGAGTTTAAACGCCGCAGCATTTACCGCGTCTGAAAGAGTAGATACCTTCAGCGGCTTTTCTTCAAGGGCCTTGTGCGCTGCCTCACGAATAACCCACACGCCAAGCGGCGCCCAGTACTCTCCGGAGATATCTCTGAGGCATATTACCCGTGCACAGCGCCCGAGTTTTTTCAGATGCTCAAGAACAGCAAGGCGTGCTGCATAATAAGCCCCGCCTACGGGCGAATAATTCCGTTTTATCATTCCTTTTTCTGAATCAATGATGACAGACTCTTCATCATCAGCCCAGAGAGAATGTTTCTGCCACCGCTCAACCATCTCGAAGCGCCAGTCGTTTGCCGGAATGAGAATAAAGCAGAGCGTGTTGCCGTGAAGAGTTGCTGAATAAATTTCATACTCGGATAAAGCAGGAAGCCGGCAGACATCTTTTTTGTACGACGTGCAAAGCATGTCATCAGTCGCCGTAATGGCCCAGCGCGTCGGAACAAGGCGCCTGTTTCTTTCAAGACCTAACAGCCCTGCTGTCAGGAGATTAGTTATTTTATAGACATCAGTTCCGTTTTCAAAAAGGATACGTGCTGCCTCAACAGCTTTCAAATCAGTATCTGAAGTACAGGAATCCACCACACGCGCCACGGATGCATTGTCAATTACATCCAGTTTTTTCATCTCGCCGGAAAGACCCACTGGTGTTACATCACCGTCGAATGACACATCGAACTGAATCGGTTTGGTAAAGGCAACCTCCACATCAAGAGGTTTTGAAGACAAGGCAATCTCCTGCACTTTATCTGCGGCAGGAGCGTGTATTGTCATCTCGTTTCCCCCGCGGATAGTGCGGGAACGGATTGATACAATATCATCGATAGACAGCCCGCGGGAAACCCAGTCTAAAGGATTGTCCGAATCGTTTATCATCAGAGGTCCGCCAATGACTTTCGGATACCCGTAGGTGCCGACAAAAACAGACGGAGAAGCCCCCATGTACTCAGATACCGGTTTGGTATCGCAGAGTGCATGGAATCTGGATGATATCGGGCAGCGCGGAAGACCGCACATTCCTTTTCCTTTACAGACGGAACAGCGCGACGGCATTATGTATGAATATATTAGCCGGATAAAAATATAAAAAAAACGAAAAGAGGATTAACTGCAGCCGGACCAGCCGCAGTGTTTGCAGATACCCATATTGCATCCTTCGCCGA
>DALTWQ010000002.1 GCA_029987025.1 Methanocorpusculum sp.
AGAACCGAAGGTTCGAAGTTAAAGCACGGCTGAAAGACGTGCGTTCGGCATGCGGTCTGTGATAATCTGTCTCCGAGCCCTACGGGCGAGATATAGAATATGCACAAATTAAACTAACTTTTCAGTTTAAAAAAAAAGAGGATACGAATAGTCGCAAAAATCCTTCCTTAAAACTCAAACCATCCGTACTGCCCGCCGCCTCCGGGATGCAGCGTTACATCACCCTTGCGCATCGCAATAACCGCGTGTGCTACACCTTCCGACACCTCTGAAAGCTCCGCCTCCGGCACCGTCAGTAAAACATCAGTCTCGCGCCCGAACCGCTCAATAAACGCATCATAAAGAGCACGCGCCTTCTTTGTCGAAGGCGACGACACATTAAGAACACGGGCGATAACCTCACCGAGCGGAATAATCTTCAGATACGGCGGACGCGGCGTGCGCTTATCTTCAGGCACCGTCGAAATAGATAACGCACGCTCACGCACGCCGAGCTTAATCCGGCCGCCGCACTCCGGACACTTCCAGTGATTCCTTTCCGCATCCTCATACGAAAACTGCACATAACAGCGGATACACGCCGTACGGTTATACTTACCCTCTTCCGGGAAAAAACCCGCATTCAGCGTAACAGCAGACGCCTGAACCGCGGAAAGAAGAGCCTTCGGGCTTCGCTCCTTCACCGACAGACGGGTAAACTCGCGCCCGAGCTTTTCCGGATGCTGGCTGTGCGCATCCGAATTACTCAAAAACGGAACGTCCTGAAACTCAGGGATACCCGCACCGTACGAAGAATCCGCGGACAAACCAAGCTCGCAGAAATCAAACGGCTCTTCACCGTAACAGTCCGAAGGCTGTCTGTGCGCTGCAAACAGCGACGTCCACGGCGTAAACGCATGAGCAGGGCCTACAAGACCACCTGCCTCATGGACAAGTTTTGCAATCATCTCACCGTCCGTATACAGATGAGGACGGCCGGCTGTTTCCAGATGCGTACAGTACGGAGAAAACGCCTTCTGCAAATCCGCGAACTGCTCCAGCGACTCTGCGAGAATCAGATGATGAACGCGGTGCTCATCTTCGACCTCTGCCTCGGGAATAACCACAACAGAATCATCGCCGCAAAACTCCTCCCACATCTTCCGCCAGACAGGATGCAGCGCATCGCCTGTTGCAACAGCGTCAATTCCTTTTCTGCGGCAGCCTTCAACAATCGTCTCCGGCGATAAATCAGGAGATGTCGCCATAGCAAAACGGGAATGAATATGTAAATCAGCGTTGAGTTCCATACTTATCCGATGTAGCGCAAATCGTCAGCGGCATTCTGCTGCACAGACGACGCAAACGAAGAAAGCTCGGTCTGCATCTCTTCGGCAAGCTTTGCCAAATCCGTTTTATCCGCAGAAAGACCAGTCAGCTTCTCAAGAACAGCAAGAACCGCCGTAGAACTTACCGGGTCAACCAGATACCCTGATGTCTCTCCGAGAAGTGCCGCGCCTTCAATACCGCGTGCCGCGCAGAACGTAATAATCAGTCCGGCGGCACCTATTACGCCTCCGACAGGTTCAACACCGTTAATCTGAGCGCCGGCATCGACAATCTCCTGCTTCAGTTCAGGCGCAGAAACGCCGGCTAACACACGCGGCTTATCAACAAGACGGCCCATACCGTAACCGCCTAACGTATACACGCGTTTGACACCTAACTCTGCAAAAATATCTGCATAGGTTTCTCCTAAAAGATAATGACCTTCAGGGCCTACACTCTGACAGTCGCCGGACAGCAGAATCATTGCAGGGCAGTTCTTCTTCTTTGAAACATACCAGACCTCATTTCGCGGAAACCGTAAGACACCTTCTTCTGATAGATACATCTGCGGCGGGAAAAGAGTCGAGGTAATCTCAGCGATTTTTTTCGCCTTTAAGGTACGCACCAGATGGTCAACAACCAGTTTTCCGACATGCCCTACACCGGGAAGACCGGCTACTGCAAGAGCGCAGCCCTTAGCCGGTTTATCTTCCGTCCAGTTAATGTTTATCTGATTCATAAATAAGCTGTCTCCGGTATTTTCCGTATGTATCCTGAGGAGAATAACGCGGCGGATGAACAGATACCGTCGGTTCACCACAGACAGGACAGGTTTCTAAAAGAGTGTAGATATGATCACGTCTGCATTCACGAATGTGACCATGCATGATAATGACCTTACTTCTGTTTAATGAGACTTCCCGAGTCTCCCGCACGTTCCATAACACCAATCGCTGCATTTGCTGCCTTGACTAATGCACGGTCAGCCTTCTTGTAATCGGTAGAAGTTACTTTAATGCGGTAGTTCGGAGCCCCGAGATACTGAAGTTCAATATCTGCGCCGTCAATTTTAGGCTCTGCGCTGCGCAGAGCACGGCGGATAATATTTACGCCGTCCGGCTTGGATGATGTCAGAACAAGGGTTGCAGTAACCGTTGCCTTCTGGATTTTGACATTCTCCCCGGCAATTTTAAGAAGAGCAGACTTTCCTTTCTCGGAAAGAGAAAGCTTTGATGCGGTTTTCTCAGGTTCAAGAACCAGTTCTTCAAAGGCATCATATAATGAAGAGTGCTTTGCATACAAAGCATCTTCAATCTCCTTTTCGGGAACACCGGATTCTTTTGAAGCAAAACCAATCCACTTGTGTGCCTTCTGCTCGTTCTTCCATTCCTGGATTTTTTCGCGGCGCTGGTGTTCGTTTACATCTTTGAGTGAAAGGTCGATATGACCGCGGGCAGTATCAACACTTAAGACCTTGCAGACAATCTTCTGTCCTTCGCGGACGTAGTCGCGGATATATTTAATCCATCCACGGGCAACCTCTGCGATAGGAATCAGGCCTTCGTGCTTGTTATACTCGTCCAGAGTTACGAATGCGGCAAAATCCTTTACCTCGTATACACTGCAGACGACTAATTCTCCTTCCTGCGGCCAGTCTCTTTCACTCATTATTATAAACCCGATTATTCGTAGGTTTCGACGATTTCAGCCTTTAATGCTGCCTTACCGCCGGTCGGTTCAGCTAAAACTTTGCCGCAGGAGGCACACTCTACAACAGAGGTTGCCTTCTCAAAGATAATCTGTTCGTGGGAACAGTCCGGGCATCTGATTTTTAAGAACTTGCTCCGGTTTTCGCGTGCTGCTTTTACCATATTAAATCACTCCGTAAGTTCGAATTTGCCGGCTCTGAATCCTTCGCGCAGGTGTGCCTTTCCGCACTCTTTGCACCGGTAGCGGACGTTAATCTTTTTGGTCGGCTTGTCTCCTCCCGGAACTTTTCCGAACTTACCGCGGTTTCCAAGCTTGCTTCTGCGTGCTTTCTGGCGGTCAATCCAGTGCATACCGGTGGTCTTTCCTTTCTTTACCTTTTCCACTTCGTGCTCTGTATGCTTTCTGCAGTAAGGGCAGTAAGTGTTGAACTTAACTGGTTTCTTCATTATTTACCTCTTCAGGATGAAATACCCGTACGTATGAAGAACGGGTGTTTCCTAAGTATCCATATTAATTAGCGAATACGAATACTTAATGCTTTGTTGTCTTTACACAGAATGTCCGCCATAGCTGACGGCAGGGTTACAACATCTCCTGGCGAAAGAGAGTAAATCCTTCCATTCAAATCCTGGAATTCTGATATTGGTGACCGTATCGCTACAACACGATACGCATCCGGAGCATGTTCTGCACGGCACGCATCAGATTCAGACACATCTTCTGAAAATATGTCCTCATCTGCCGGGTTATCCGCAGAAACGGGTGAAGCTGTCGTTTCTGCCGGCACTTCCGGTGCGGCATATTTGTAAGCAGTAACCTCTATTATTTGCTTCCTATCTAAAAGAGCTTTTCTACACGCCGTACAGGATTCGAAGACTACATTATAGAGCGCCCGCTCGCCTTCGACCATCATTCGCAGATTATCGCGGTTGATTTCTTCCCCGTTTGACGCAGCGAGGGCCAAATCAATGATTTTTTTGGTACGTGCCGTATAGATGCCGCGCAGATACTCGCGCAGACTCTCACGCTCCTTGATGAGGCTTTGTACACCTTCGGAGAACAAATCCTGGGACGAGGATGCCTGAACGCGCAGATTTTCAATGTCTGCTGCAATCTCTTCGTAAAGCGTCCCCGGAATCTCACCAAGGGAACCCATGCTCCGCTCATCTAAAAGATAGCCGTGTAAATCAGAGGTGGTGATTCTGCTCATAACTCCACCGCCCCGTACTCGGCGATACCTCTGCAGCATAAAAATACAGCCAGAGCTTCCGGAACCGTATTGACGCCCTGTTCAAGAGAGTAGGTGTTTTCAAGCATAGTCATCTTCAGCGGGAATTTACAGGTCACCTGAGTGTTTCTGTCTCCGAACACAACCGCATCAACCAGCGGGTCGAACTCGTTTAAGTCGTCGATATCAACCGGAACAACACGCATGCCTGAGCCGCCGTGAAGCGAGCCCGGATAACGGATTAACCGTTTAACATCAGTACTTACCGGCTCATCAGTCTGAGCAGCGTACGATAAGAACTTTTCACGGAACGACGGATTGTTTTCAACACTCAGAAGATTCTTCAGTAATGTATTGTCCTTCAGAGAAGAAGGATTTTGCTCTAACGTGTCCCGCAGGTGAGATATATTCTTACAGAACGGCAGAGCATTCTTTTCAGTAAATCCGGAAATGCCGCAAAGAGTGCTTACCGCCTCGTCCGGAGACTTTGCCGCAATATCGGCAAGTTCTGCATCGGCAGCTGCTGTAAAGCGCAGCTTCCACTTGTTAGTATCGCCGGCTGTAAACATGGATTCTGCAGATATTCCCGTACCCGAGACATAATTTACCACCTCGCGCCGCTCGTTAGTGCCCCAGTTTCTCACGGACAGAAGCGGTATGTGGATATGATACCCTCTGCCTCCTGAAAAATTAATCTTCAGATCTTTTCTGGTAAATCCGAGTTCCCCCGTGAGCATGTCGATGAGCTTGAACAGTTCCTCTTTGACGCGGGAAAGCATCACATCGTATGCCGCGTGCAGAATATGGTCTGCATCGAGGTCAAATATCAGATCTGCGCCGAGCCATTCCTTATCAGCCATCTGCGGGGCTGACGGCTGCGCATAATACGCAGACGAATAATAGACATGTGCAGGTATCATTGATTTAAGATACATCTGCAGGTCCTCTTCGGTATTGAACGCAAGATGCCGGCGCATGGACGGTTTCGGGGTTTCGCTGAAGTAGAGAAAACCCCACTCGCGCTGAGGCATCGATGTCGGCGTATACACAGCCCCTGCTCCTTTCAGCTCGCCGTTGTAGTACGAGGAAAACCTCTTTTTCAGATACTCGATTGTTGCAGGCTTCATGATTTAGAGCTCCTTTACCATGTAAGGTCCTTTTCGTTCGTAGCCCAGGTTCTTATAGTACGGGCGAACACCAATTCCGGCCATTATCGCAACGCGGCTGTATCCGGCCTCAGCCGCGGCCGCTTCAGCGCGGGACAGCAGATTCTTGCCGTACGACCGGTGCTGCCGCTCGGAACCCGCTGCAGCTTCGCCAAGCGGCACCATGCTTCCGTAGACGTGCAGCTCGCGCACGAGCGCAGCACCATCGAGTTCCTGTCTGAATATCTGTCCGGGGAACCGCAGACGGACAAAACCTATGAGTGCATCTCCTGCGGCAGCGGATAAGAAATGCTCTTTTCCGCCGCAGCAGTCGTACGTGAGAATCTTATCCTCTACCGATGCGTTTGAAGGATGGCGGCCGATTTCACGGCAGCGGATGCAGTGACACTCTTTCCCCTGAGCCCTGAGGCGTTCCTGCGCCATCTGCCGGATGTGCCCGTGACGGGAACCGGAGACGATAAGTTTTGCAGGAATATCCCGCTGGATACGCTGAAGACGGACGTATTCCGGAAGACGTGATTTCGCATACGCAAGCAGGTCAACTAACTCGTCCTCGTCGTAGGTTGTATATGCGCCGCTCTTCCAGAGTTCTTCAAGCTCTGCTCCCGGCGTTACCAGCGTCGGATAAATTTTCAGGAAATCCGGACAGAAGCGCTCGTCGGTAAAAAGCGTGTCAAACATTTTCTTATCGCGTTCAATACTGCTGCCGTAGAGGTTCGGCATGACATGGAATCCTACTTTAATACCTGCATCACGCAGGAGAGTGTTTGCACATACACTGTCTTCTATGGTGTGACCGCGTTTGTTTAAGGTCAGGAGTTCCTCATCGGTATGCTGGAAGCCTAACTCCACTTTGGTAACACCTAACTCAAGCATTCTGTTGATGTGCTCCTCGCGGCACCAGTCAGGACGGGTCTCAAAGGTTGCTGCAATACAGCGGACCTGTGAGGTCTCATTTTCCGTCATGAGTTCGTCAACGGTTTCTGCTTTTGAAGGCGTTCCGTAAAACTCATTCATGCCGCGAAGACACTCAGAGATAAACCAGGTCTGATACGCGGGCTCGCGTGCAGTCATGGTTCCGCCCATCACAATAAGTTCTGCTTTATCCACATGATGCCCGAGCAGTCTGAACTGCCCGAGACGTGCTGTTACCTGTTTGTACGGGTCGTAGTCATTCTGCCGCGCACGAAGAGCTGCCGGCTCTTCTCCGGTATAACTCTGCGGCGAATGAAACACATGCTCAGGGCCTCCGGGACAGGGCAGACATTTTCCGTGCGGACAAGGCGAAGGAGAGGTCATTACCGCAACCGGTGCAACGCCTGATAAGGTACGCGTGGGTTTTACCAGCAGACGCTCACGAAGGTATTCGTACCGGTCAGGACAGCGCTCTTCAGCGGCTTTCAGTATCGCTGAGTTTTTCGGCATGGCATCCAGCGCATATTTTCTGCAGACTGCAAGTTTACAGTCCTGAACAGAGCGCTGAGGATTCTGCAGAATACTATCTATGATTTCTGCACATGCCTGAATATCCGTGCTGCCCCCTTCGTCCATTATAATATTATATTGGGTTTGTCTGCAGATATAATCTGCTGATGCGAAGAAGAAAAGTGACTATCAACCGTCTGTATTTCTATAATATAGAACAGTTAGAAAAAAAGATTTGTTTAGTGTCTTCTTGCTGCGAAGACGACTGCTGCAGCTCCAAGTCCTGCAAGGATTCCGAGGAACGGTGCAGGGGACTTCGGTGAAGGAGATGACGGGGTAAGGGTCACCGGCAGTGAAACTGACTGACCTGCAGCAACAGTGATGGTGTTAATCGAGTCAAGGTATCCGAGAGAGGAAACCTTTACCGAGTGGGAACCGGGCTGAAGGCTGGAAACAGTGACCGGAGTGATGCCGTAATACACATTGTCAACATAGACTGATGCTCCTGACGGAGACGAGGTAACCGTAAGTGATGCGGTAGTCGGGGTTGCCGGAGTCAGTGTGGCTGTGATAGTTACAGTAGATTTCTCCTGCGGCTTGAAGGAGGTTGAATACGTGTTGTATCCGGAAAGACGCAGTTCAAGGGAATGGTACGCACTGGTACTGTACGGACCTGCAGAAAGGTAACTGGTTGATGAGCCTGTGGAATACGGCGTGTTTCCAACAAAGGCACCGTCAACATATACAGAAGCTCCTCCCGGGTAGGAGGCAATGCTTACATATCCTGAGGTGTCCTTCTCGACAAGGGTTGCAGAAATGACGGATGTCTCGCCCTCGTTAATACGTACATCGATAGAGTAATCAGAGTAACCTGACTTTCTGAAGAGAACAGTGTGTTTTCCGCTGTCTAAGGCGACTGTGATAGGTGTCTGTCCCTGATAGGAACCGTCAACATAGAGATCTGCATACTTCGGATATGAGGATGCTGATAAATATCCTGTTGAAACTACCTTTGAAAGGGTTGCATACACATTTGTGGTTGCACCTGAACTGACAGAGACTGATTTGGTCCAGCCAGAGTAACCGTTCTTGGCAACAGAGACCGTGTGAGATCCTGCCGGAACAGATACGGTAAGCGGGGTTGTTCCATAGTAGGAACCGTCAATTCTCACAGATGCTCCCGACGGGTCAGAGGAAATATCAAGATATCCGTCGGTCTGAATCTTTACGAGAGTGACTGATTTGCTGATAGTTGTTTCACTCGCATACGTTGCTGCGGTGAAATCATCTGATGAAATGTAGATTGACGTATCCGGCATATATCCGCTTTTTTCTACTTTAATAGTAGATGTTGTACCCCAGTCCAGTGTTCCGGAATGGAAGGTAAAGTATCCCGGAGTAATCAGGGATTCACCGGTTGCAAGATAGGTCGCTGTTGCGCCGGACGGAGTGGAAGACACATAAATTTTCAGTGTGTGGCCGCCCACTACCTCAGAAGCTGCAGCTGCTCCGGCAAATAAGCCGAAGACAACTGCTGCAACTGCCAGAATTGTGATAATTGCTTTTTTCATACTCACTCACTTACTCCTGTACCGGTAATCCGAATGAGACCGGGACAAAGAAGAATCCTGCCGGATCTGTTTCATCTGCGGATCTTGCAAGAGTACCGTAGAATATATATGCTCCCGGTGTGTCAGCAGTAACATGCCAGACGTACATGCCCGGAGCTCCGACTAAGTCAGTGTTTGCCGGAATGAAGGTTTCATCAACAATAGTAAGTCCTTCATCTGCAGAAGCGAACCACTGGTATCCGGTGGATGCCGGGTTTCCTGAAACAGTAATCTCAACAAGGTCGCCTGCATTCGGCAGATAGTCGCCTGCAAAGACGAATTTACCAGCTGCATGCTGGTCACCCTTCTTTACGAAGAGGACATCCTGATAGACGTAAATGCCTGCGTCCTCGCCTGCACGTTTGTAGGTAAGTTCAATAAGGTATGTTCCTTCTTTTTCAGCAGAGAAGACGAAAGTCTGGGAGCCGGGGGCACCGACAAGTCCGGATTCTGCTGCTGCAGAACTTTCCACACATTTCAGGTTGGCAGCCTCAGTTGCATACCATGAATAACCGGTAGACGGGTTTGACGGCAGAGTTACAGTGAATGTATCTCCGATGTTGTAGAACAGTGCTCCTTCCTTTTCGATGGAAATGGAAAGAACCGGGGTTTTCTCAGTTTCTTCTACACAGCCTGCAGCAAAAATGCAGCCGAAAAGGACTGCTGCTGCGACGAGCAGAAGAACTGTCTTTTTAACAGTCTTCATACAGTAGTTAATACGACAATATAGAATAAATACCTTCTGATAATAGATTGTCAGATGTCGTCATTCAGCCGAAAAAAAGAGAATATGCCGCACAAAAATTCCCGTTTATACCATAGCATATTAACCCATGAAGACTAACATAAATATATAGTATTTATTTCCCGGAGGATACTGTGAAACTACTGCGTGCAGAAAATACCCCGTTAAACTATACCGAAGAAGATAAACGCACACTCTATCAGGCGCTTCTTTACGGACATAAAAGAGCAGGAAACTTTGCAACTGCCCTTGCCTATTTCGGAAAGCACATGTTCTGGAAACGTTTCCTTGATGAAGTAGATGCAGCAGCAGCAGCCCTTATTTCGCACGGAATCGGAAAAGGAGATGCAATAACAATCTATACGCCGAATATCCCCCAGGGAGTTATTGCCATCTATGCAGCGAACAGAATTGGTGCAATTGCCAATATGGTGCACCCGTTATCAACTGCTGAAGAAGTACTCTATGCAATCGATCTTGCCGAAAGCAAACTGGTTTTCACGGTTGAATTAAATGAAGAGTTTGTATCCGGACGCAATATTGATGTCATCCGCTGCAAGACAGGCAGTTATTTCCCGAAGAGTCCCAGAGGACTGATTTTAAAAGGCGGATATGCACTTGCCCTCAGAAAATACAAGTCTGCACATGATGTTAAAAGTATCACCTCCTGGAAGGATTTCTTAGGTGAAGGAAAAGAAAAACTCAGGGCCGGATTTACTCTTCCCGCTGATGACGGAAAAGCAGATGACACAGCAGTAATCATGTACACCGGCGGGACAACGGGAACCTCCAAAGGCGTAATGCTTTCCAACTACGCCGTAAACACCATCTCCATCCAGCTGCTGGTTGATGTCGGCAAAGGTAAAACCGATGTCGGAGACGGTTTCCTGGCAATTCTTCCAATCTTCCATGCCTTCGGTCTTGCGGTAACTGTGCATGCCCCGCTCATTTCCGGTATGAAGATGGTGCTTGTTCCGCGGTTTGATCCGAAGGGCTGCTTTAAACAGATTAAAAGAGAACATGTGCTCTTTATCTCCGGCGTTCCGGCTCTTTTTGAGCGGATGTACCCGTACTTTGAGTCCTATGATTTATCAGATGTAAAGCTGATGGTCTCAGGAGGTGACCGTGTGCCGGAACTGCTCACCAAAAAGTACAACGACCTCCTCATCCGTGACGGTGCTGACTGCCGTTTCCGTGCAGGATACGGACTTACTGAAGCAACAGGTACCTGCACGCTCTCTCCCGAAGACTCAGTGGGACTTACCCCGGGCTGTATCGGAAAACCGTTTACCGGCTCAAAAATCTGCATTGTAAAACCGGGCACTACAGAAGTGGTCCCTGACGGCGAGGAAGGAGAACTCTGTTTCTTCGGAGATACTATTATGAACGGGTATCTCAAAAATGAGGAGGCAACAAAAGAGGTCTTAATTAAGCACCCTGACGGAAACATCTGGCTGCACACAGGAGACATTGCAGCAGTTGAAGCTGACGGCAACATTTCCTTCCGCTCACGTGTAAAACGGATGATTAAAGTAAACGGCTACAACGTCTACCCCACAATGATTGAGGAGGTGTTCCAGCAGCATCCGGCGGTAATACAGGTATGTGCTGTTGCAACCCCGTATAAAAATGACCGCAGGATTATGCTCTTTGTGGTTATCAACGAAGGATACAACCCTGACACCATCGAAAAAGAGCTGATCGCTTTTGCAAAGGATAAACTGAACCGCTGGAGTCTGCCGGTGAGAGTGGCAGTCATCGATGAGATGCCGATGACAAAACTTGCAAAGGTTGACTACCGCCGTCTGGAACAGGAAGAAGCAGAACGTGCAAAAACACAGGCGCTAACACCTGAAGAGACGGAAGAAAAATAATCAGTATCTCATCTATACCATTCCTTTTCAAACAAAAATCTCATTTTTAACATATTCAGCAGTATATCCGGAGTGCAGCAAACAGGTGAGATACAGAAATACCGCCTCCTTTATGCTCTTGCAGGTTTAAAATATATACATTATGGTACGCGTAAAAGCATCACACATCCTTGTTAAAACCGAGTCCGAAGCAAAACAGATTATGCAGAAACTCTCCGCCGGCGACGACTTTGCAAAACTCGCCAAAATGTACTCACAGTGCCCGTCGGGAAATAATGGTGGAGACTTAGGCTACTTCGGAAAAGGACAGATGGTAAAACCGTTCGAAACAGCAGCATTCAAAGCACAGCCCGGTGAGGTTGTGGGACCTGTAAAAACCCAGTTCGGCTGGCATATCATCAAAGTAACCGACGTCAAAAACTAATTTCCGCAGACAGACACATCTCCTGATTCATGAACGAACGAACCTTTGCCCGCCTTGTAAGTGATTTGGAATCCTCTGACTTTTCCATAGTCCAGAACGCGGCAAACACCATCACATCCCTTCGTGATGAAAACGCATATCCGCTCATTCTTGATGCGCTGAAAAAAGAGTCGCCTGCAGTACAGCGGGTGATGCTCTGGGCTCTTCAAAACTATAAGGATACTGATTATGCAGAACATCTTATCTATCTGACATCATCAGACACAGATGTCCGTGAAGCAGCACAGGTTCTTTTCATGGAAGGGGGAAAGTCTGCAGAAAATGCGCTTAAATCTGCAGTACATTCTGCAGATGCAGAACTGCAGTATGCCGCAGTTGAGACATTGGGTCATCTGCGGACAGAAGCTGCAGAAAAACTGCTTATCGAATCCCTCTCGGCAGAGAACAGCTCCGTTCGTTTACTTGCAGCATCAGCACTGTCGGTATATCCATCAGATGCTGCAACAGCAGCATTACTTAATTCACTTGGGCGTGATGACATAGTGCTTTCAGCCCTCTTCAGTCTTCGCGGAAGAGTTCTCTCTTCCGAAGAACTGAGTGCAGTATATCCGTTCGCATCTCATGCAGACTCAGCAGTACGAACCGCTGCAGTCTATGTATTGGATGCAGCAGCCCCTGACTCGGCTGCAGACGATTCGGATGCAAAAGTCAGACGTGCTGCAGCAGAAACAACTGCTTCTGCAGCCGTTCTGAAAAAACTGATGACTGACAAAGAGGCATTCGTACGCTCCGCTGCCGTTGATTCTGCTGCAAAACAAAAACTGGATGTTACTGACACTTTTATCCGCCTGCTTTCCGATGAGCATCCGGGTGTCAGAAGAGCAGCGGCAGCGGCTCTTGGAAATTCCGGAAGTGCGGCCCCGCAGACGGTCATAGCTGCTCTGAAAGATGCCCTTCATGACAAAAAGCCCGGAGTCCGTGCAGCAGCAGCAAATGCTCTTGCAGAAATTGCAACTCCGGATGCAAAAAAAGTACTTGAAGCAGCACTCGATGAGAAAAATCCGTTCCTTTCAGGAATTATGAAAAATGCTCTGGAAAATCTGAATAAAAAACTTGAGCTGCAGAAATGAAAAGAACGCGGCATTAATATTATTATGAAAACAAATATAATAAAGACTCAGGTACCCATGACTGAAATTGACCGTTCGCAGGTTTGTGTTTTAATTCCGGCTCTGAATGAGAAACTTACCATAGAAGATGTAATTAAAGGCATTCAGAGTCAGGGGTATCAGAATATTCTTGTCGTGGACGGACACTCAACTGACGGCACAGCAGAGATTGCAGAATCACTCGGAGCAAAAGTCTACGTCCAGAAGGCAAAAGGAAAAGGCGCTGCAATGCAGGAGGCGTTTGCGCTGATTAAGGAACCATACATCCTTATGCTCGATGCAGACGGAACAAACCCGCCGGAGTTCGCAGATGCTATGGTTGAACCGCTCACGTCAGGCCGTGCTGACCATGTTGTCGGAAACCGTCTGGCATCATACGAGAAAGGCGCTCTTACAAAACTGAATCATTTCGGAAACGTGGTGATGAACCGTCTGTTTAAGTGGGCACACGGTGTTTTTATGACGGATATTCTCTCAGGCTACCGGGCATTCACCAAAGAGTCCGTTGAAAAGATGCATCTTACCGAAACCGGATTCGGCATTGAAACAGAGATATCATCAGAGGTTGTTCACCACGGCCTGCGCTTCGAAGTTGTTCCGACATACTACAAAAAACGAACCGGTGCACCGACCAAATTAAAACCCGTAGCAGACGGGTGGAAGATTCTTGTTGCAATCAACAAATACGGCAGAATGAACAATCCGCTCTTCTACTTTATCTTTGCAGGGGCGGCACTGGTAATCGCCGGTATTGTTACTGGAATTATTGTACTTGTTGAATGGATTAACGGCATAGAACATATTCCATTGACAATTCTGACTGTTCTTCTGATTGTTGCAGGTATTCTTGCATTTATGCTCGGACTTATCAGTGATATGATTGTAGCATATCACCGCGAAGAGATTATTGCCATCGAAAAACTTTCGAAGAAACTCGATGAACTGAAGAAAGAATAATTTCCTTTTTTTCATTAAACTGCAGGCAATAAACTGCGTTTACCTAAATGGACTCATTTCCCGGAACAGAGTACGCATCTATATAATCTCAGAACTCCTTATTATGTAGCATGCAGAGCATACATTTTGAAACACCGGATAAACGGCTCTCTGTAATAGCTCTTGTCTGTGAGTCCGTTTCACTCTTAGTATATATTGCATCAGCAGTTATCGCCTTCGGAGTTATTCATACAGACCCGAAAATTGAACTCGTACTCAGTCTGGTTGGAATTGTACTCCTTCTCGGGGGAGCAGTACTTATCCTTATCTCAAACTCACGAAAAACCGGATCTTCCAAGATGAATAAAATATCTACTGCGTTCGTCGTAATCTGTGCCGTAATCGTTCTCGCAAAAATATTCTCCGGCGTGTAATTCATCAGTGCATACTCAGCACACCATCATTCCTTTTTTAGTTCAGAATCAGTTCAAAACATCACAGGTGCTACATTCATCATCTTTCAGTACAAATAATAGTATATGCCCCGCAAAGCAGTTCGTAAACCAAAAGAAGAGCAGGCAACGCTCTCTTTCGACGATTCTGCAGCAGGAGACAGCACATCTGCATCATCCCGGGTGAGCAGCTTCTTTTCAGAGATGCCGTCTGCCTCCGCAAAGCCGGCAGAGGTTTTTCAGAGTGACGAGCCGAAAGTTCTGACCGTTTCCGAACTTGACCAGCGGATTCGTGAAGCTCTGGATACTGATACGCTCACTGATATTCTGGTTTCAGGAGAAGTAACCGGATATCGTCCGAACGCCTCAGGACATGTCTATTTTTCACTGACTGAAAAAGGCGAAAAGAAAGACTCATCTTCCATATCCTGTGTGATGTGGAAGTTTGCAGCGGCAAAGTATCTTACCTTTGCGTTCAAAGACGGCATTTCTGTACGTGTCACCGGATACGTTGATTTTTATCCGCCGAGCGGTAAAATCCAGTTCATTGTAAAACGCATTGAACCGGCATCTGTCGGAAAAACCGGACTCTGGCTCAAAAAAGAAGAGTGGCGGCGCGAACTTGAAGCAGCAGGAGTTATCCCGCGCCCGGAATCAGAAAAACGCAGTCCTCCGCTCTTTCCAAAATGTGTCGGTGTTGTTACCTCAAAGACCGGTTCTGTTCTGCAGGACATCAGAAATGTGCTTTCGCGCAGATATCCGCTTCCGGTTCTCTTAGCTCCGGCACAGGTGCAGGGTGAAGGTGCTGAGGTTTCAATTGTTGATGCAATTTCTCTTCTGCAGGACAAAGCAGACGTAATAATTCTCGCGCGCGGCGGCGGAAGTTTTGAAGACTTATTTGTCTTCAATCATCCGGATGTTGTCCGTGCGGTCAGAAACTCTAAAATTCCGATTATCACCGCGATTGGGCATGAAACAGACTTTACCCTTGCTGATTTCGCAGGGGACATCCGTGTCCCGACACCTTCAGCGGCAGCAGAAACTGTTGTACCTGACCGCAGCACTCTCGCATCATCGCTTGAAGATTACCGGAGAAGAATTGCAGACAGAACCCGCGGCATCATAAGTTCCCATAAGTCACTGATTGCAGAACTGAAACTGAGAGTAGACCCGGGCCGTCTTTCACGCCGTCTTGACATGATGCATCAGCAGACTGCTGATTTATCCGAACGGATATCTGCGGCAGCAAAGCGCAGAATATCTCTTGAGTCGGAAACTGTTGTGCGCCTGCGTGAACTGCTGTTCAGAGGAATGTCGCAGAAGATAGCAACAGCAAAACTGGAGTTATCTGCGCAGAAGGAAAAAATCCAGTCCTGCGACCCGAAAAAACCGCTTGAACGCGGATATGCCCTGATTAAATCAGGAACAACTGTTATCCGTTCAAAAACCCAGCTCTCGAAAGGAGATATGGTAACTGTCGGTCTTTCCGACGGAGAAGTTACCGCAAAAGTGGAGAAGATAGTATGAGTAAATCAGAAGAAAAAACACCCAAAGAAGAAGACTATGAATCAATGATTTCAGAACTTCGTGAGATTGCACGAAAACTCGATGACCCGCAGACATCTGTTGAGGATGCCGTAAAACTTCATGCACGCGGCATGGAACTGATTGGAAAATGCGAAGCGTTTCTTGCAAAAGCGGAACTGACGATTACTGAGGTTCATCAGTCTGAACCGTCAGCGTAACTTTCATCTCCGCTCCTTTTTTCAGTTCAGAGATAAGTTCCCGCGGAAGGTCACGTGCCGCCGCATCTGCATTTACTGCAGCAGTTCTCCCGCAGATAAAATCACTTTTCCGCCAGACCAAATCCGTCGGATGTGTCAGCGGCAGGTCGGTACCTTTTGCGGTTACCGATGCGGTAACGCCGTTTGCTTCGAAGGTGGTTGTAAGAACTGCACCCGGCATGCGCAAAGCTGATTTAAATTCATCAGATAAGTCTGCAGCACCTTTGTCAGCACAGATTCCTATGATGCAGTCACCGGTCAGAGTCAGTGTTTCTTCTTTTGTTATCTCAAACGTGCTTTTATGAAGAGATAAGACATTCTCATGTCCGCGGCAGTGAATTACTTCAGTGACTTTCATGAATGTAATCAGTCTGCTGTTTTTTCAACAAGCATTGTGTTAAGAGAGTATCTGCCGCTTTCGGATGAAACATATCCTTTTGCAGAAAGGGTTCTAAGCGCTGCCGTAACCTCCGGAATCGGTCTGCCGCAGGCATCTGACAACTCAATGGGTGTGAGCGGAGAGTAAATTAATGCTAAGATTATTTCAGACTCGGTATTGTCTCTGAATACTTTATTTCCGTTCTCTACAAGTTCGGCAAGTTTGCTGTCAATATCCCTTTCAACATCCTCCATCTTTTCGTAGAGTTCTTTCCGCGAAATGAGAAGCTGGCGCAGATGAGTTATAGTATCTGCGAGAGGAAGACTCTCTTTATCATCAGATGACGCCTGTTCTTCTCTCTGCTCCAGATGGATTGAAAGATGAATATCCTGAACCAGATAATAGTACTTATGACGCTTGTCGTCAAGATAGGAATCAATTACAGATTCCTTCTGCATAAGAGCAAGGTGTTCGATGACAGCCTTGGGGTTTAAGGATAAGCGTTCTGAAATCTCAGTTACAAAACAGGGTTTGTTCCGGAGAAGGTCGATAATTCTTCTGCGGTTTTTATTGCCTAAGATATCCAGAATCTGCGATAGATTTTCCTGCTCAAACATTTCTTATCCTAACTTACTATATGTAAAGGATGTGCGCTTATAAAAGAGTTTGGTCCGTTTTTTTAAACGGAATTGAATATTAAAAAAAAGAGCCGTTCAGCATTATGCTGACGGCGCAACTTCCATATGTTTTCCAAGCTGTTCGAGCTTCTCTTCGAATACGTCTTTGTCTGCCGGAACAAGAGCGATGCGAAGCACTTCTTCGATTCTGGTTACCGGAATGATTTCAACCATCTCGGCATATCTGTCCTCAATTAAGACATCATCAAGGTTTGATTTCGGAATAATAATTGTTTTAATTCCTGCCTTTGCTGCCGCCTCAATCTTGTAGGTAACACCGCCAATCGGTAAAACGTCTCCTCTGACTGAAAGAGAACCGGTCATTGCCAGGTCCTGACGGACCGGAATATTTTCAAGAGCGCTGATAACAGCGGTTGCAACAGTAACTGATGCGGAATCTCCTTCCAGACCCTGGTATGTTCCGATGAACTGCACATGGATATCCATCTGACGGATGTCCGAACCGGAGAACTTCTTGATTAATGCACTGACGTTTTTAATTGATTCACGGGCAATTGTTTTGAGCTGACCGGTTGCAATTATAGAGCCCATATTATTCGCCATTGCAGGAGTTACCTCGGCTGTGACCGGAAGAACTGAACCTGCATCCTCACCAATCACTGCAAGACCGTTTACTTTTCCGACTAACGTTCCGTTGACATCAGTCAGGTAGTAGTCACGGAGCTGCTTGGTGTGCTCGTCAGTCATCTGCTTTTCAATGGAACGGGCAGTCTTCTTGGCCGCAAGGACATGGTCCAGAGTGGTGATGGATGCACCGTCTTTGATTGCTAAGTCACCTGCAACACGTACAAGACCGCCTAAGTCACGCAGCTTGATGGTGAGGTGACCTTTGTGTCCGGAACGGCGTTTTGCTTCGCGCAGAATCTCTGCAACTGCGGCGGGATTGAATGGTGGAATTTTTCCGTCGTTTTTAACTTCCTGGGCAATGAAGCGGACAAGTTTTGCACGGTTCTCTGCCGTATCATCCATGCGTTCCGACATGTACACTTCGTAACCATATCCTCTGATACGGCTTCTGAGTGCCGGATGCATGTACTGCATTGCATCCTGGTTTCCTGCAGCAATCATAATGAACTTACAGGGAACCGGCTCGGTTCTGACCATAGCGCCGGATGAACGCTCGGACTGACCGGTGATTGCAAACACACCTTCCTGCAGAGCGGTAAGCAGACTCTGCTGAGAGGAAAGCTCTAACGTGTTCATTTCATCGATGAAAAGAACACCGCGGTGTGCACGG
The DNA here is from genome assembly GCA_029987025.1 of Methanocorpusculum sp. Classification (GTDB taxonomy): domain Archaea; phylum Halobacteriota; class Methanomicrobia; order Methanomicrobiales; family Methanocorpusculaceae; genus Methanocorpusculum. Next base: position 18,146 of record DALTWQ010000002.1, read on the forward strand.
TGAATGGCACCGGCTTCAACACGGTCATGTGCCGGGGTTTCAAGACCTCCGGACTGGAACGGGTCGTGGCGGACATCACCTAATAATGCGCCTGCGTGGGAACCGGTTGCATCAATGAACGGAGCACTTCCGTCAGGTTTGTTTGAGACAAGAAGCTTCGGCACCAGGGCGTTGTCCTTCGGCATCATCGTTCTGAAGATGAAGAAGATAAACAGAGCCGCAAAAAGACCGAGCAGAAGCTGACCGCTGATTGCAAAGATACCAATGATACCAATGATGATTACAATCATCAGAGTCTTTTTAGATGACGCCTGGCGTTTTGCGTCTTCCTTGTGGCGCGCAACAATTTCTTTACCGCGTCCTGCATTGACAACACGGATAATCGGATTATTATTGTCCTCCGGATTCGGATAGGTTAAGATATCCTGCATCTCTTCTTTCGGCAGGAGTTCCGACATTGCTTTTGCAAGCATGGACTTTCCCGTACCCGGACTTCCGATCATCATCACATGTCTGCGCTGAATTGCTGCCTTTTTAATGACATCAACGGCATGTTCCTGACCAATGACCTGGTCGATTAATGATTTCGGAATCGGAATATCTGCAGTTGTATCGAAGCGCACACCGCCGAAAATATCCGAATCATACTCATCAGATGCGTAGTGCTCTTTTACCGGAGGTACTTCCGGCGCCGGCTCTGCAGCAGAAATCTCCTGCGCGGGCGACGGGTTTTCCATACCCTGCGGTGTTCCTTCTGCAGGTATTTCATTCTGTCCTGTTTTTTCCTCAGGAACAGACTCTGCAGCGGTTTCTGCAGGAGGTACTCCCTCTTTTATTATTTCGGGAGGCTTTTCAGCCTCAGGTATTTTCGGCATTTCCATGTGGATATACTTCTCCCCTTATTAATTTGCTTGATTATAATTTAAGTACTTTCAGTAGTAAGATAGTAACTGCATATATATGAGAGTTATCTATACCGAAAAAAGCCAGCTTCTGGCGTCAAGAGTAGCCCAGAAACTCGGTGCAAAACTGAGTACGGTCAAATATACCGCCTTCCCGGACGGAGAACAGTATGTGCGCGTCGAAGAACTCGATGACGAGATGGTTGTTGTCGCAAGCACCGTTGACGGTGTCTCTGCAATGCAGGTCCTTCTCCTCATGGATGCCTGCGAGAAACGCGATGTCACGCTTGTTCTTCCGTATATGGGATACGCCCGTCAGGATAAAAAGTTCAATGACGGCGAACCAATCTCCGCACGTGCACTTGCAAAAGCACTCTCTGAAGGCGCATCCCGTGTCTTTACCGTAAATATCCACGACCCGTCGGTCTTAAACCACTTCCGCTGCCCTGCAGTAAACCTCTCTGTCGCACCGGAGATTGGAGCATACATCAAGGAACAGCAGATTGAAAACCCGCTTATCTTATCTCCGGACGAGGGCGCATGGGAGTTTGCAAAAGCAGTTGCAGGCCCGTACGGATTAGACTGCGACCACTTAAACAAGACGCGTCTTTCCGGCTCGGAAGTCACTATGGCTCCGAAACACCTCGATGCAAAGGGACGCGACTGTGTAATTGTTGATGATATCATTGCAACCGGCGGCTCCATGGCCCTTGCTGCATCCATGCTTATGGAACAGGGTGCAAAATCAGTACGCGCAGCAGGCGTACACGGTGTATTTGCCTCCGGCGGCTACATCAAACTGATGCAGGCAGGTCTTGCAGACGTTGCAAACTCTGACACCATTGAGCGTGCATCATCCAAATTTACCGCATCAGGAATTATCGCAGACGCTCTCCGCAAATAAATGTACATTCTTGATTCATCCTTTTTTTTTGGAGAGACATACAAAAGTATGTCCTTAGACCATGACCTCTGGACAACGGAAGAGGTCAGGGACGAGGTTAAGGATTTTTCCTCCCGTGCAGCATTCGGCATTTTAGAAGACGCCGGATTAAAAATCGGAAAAGCATCTCAGGCGGATTTTGCAGCAGTACGTGCTGCGGCTGAAAAATCCGGAGACCTGCGGGTTCTTTCAGAGACTGATATTTCAGTAATTGCTCTTGGCCTATCTCTTAATGGAAGTGTTGTCTCAGGGGATTTTGCGGTACAGAACGTCTGCCGTCATCTGAAAATTCCGGTCATCAGTCTGAAGAGTAAAACCGCGAAAAAAAAGGTCTGGAAACGCATCTGCTCAGGATGCGGCGCTGAAATTCCTCCGGAGTATGAGGAATGTCAGATCTGCGGTTCAAAGCCTGTTATGCGCGGAACCGAGAAAAAACGGTAAGGATTTTTATACCATTCATTCCTCAGCAGAATGCGAGGCAACATACTGAAGAACACGCTGATAAAACTCATCAGCCCGCTGAATCAGTGTTTCAACAATTTCTTCTGAGACATCATAAAAGTCTTCATAGTCGCATCTGTTTCTCGTATCTGAAAGGATTGTTATTGTATCAGACATCTCGACCGGAAACGTGCCGTCTTTAACATGCCTTCTTCTGAATTCAGCAATTATTCCTGAATGATATTTTGATTCAAAACCATCATAGGCAAGAACTGCTCTCATGCAGTGAAATACCGCATAATATGCCCGGTTTGCAGCTGATTTGTATGCTTCCTGCTGATAGAGAATTGATGCAGACGTGAGGCAGTCGTATGCAGAATTCATCCGGAAAAGAGCAAGTTCCTGAAGCGAAGGCTTCTTCGGTATCATACAGCAACACCTTCACGGACAACATTCTGATAGAACGGGAGTATGTCTTTCCAGGCCTCGAATGTTTCACTGTCCTGGAGATGAATGGAGATTACGACATCATGTTTCAGCCCGAGACGACTTCCAAACACAGACATAGGTATCATGTACCGGTTGAGTTCTGCTTTTGAGAGCCTTACCCGTATCATAACGTCAATATCTGATTCGGCATGCGCTGTCTTTCGTGCATATGAGCCGTAAAGAATTACTGCATCAAGCCTTTCCTGAAATACGCTTTCCGCTTCTCTGCGTATATCTTTCAGGATTTCTGCAAGTTCAAATTCAGAGCACATATCTTTCACCTCACCGGACTTTCTTATTAATCTATTATGCCCGATTATATTAGTATTTTTGTCTCATTGACGTCCGGATTTCGGCAGTTGTTTAATCAATCAGTAGTCGTAAATTCCGCCTTTCTGCAGTACAAGTCCTGCGCAGATGCGGACCGTAGGATTATCAGACTGTGCTGCTTTCAGCAGTGCCTCCAAAGACGGCTGACCGATGCGTTCCAGAGCAGACGCAGCCATTCCGCGTGCCTGCGGGTTTTCTGAGGAGAATAATCCCACAAGAGGGTCTACTGCTGCTTCTTTAAAGGAAGCAAGAACTGCACCGATGTATTTCTGCACAACTGCATCTTTTTCCGTTTCCGCATACGAAATCAGAACCGGAATGATCTCCTTTCCCGACCTGGTAAGAGCACGTGCCAGATACCAGCGTGAGGTTACATCACCCCCCCGTATTTCTTCAAGAATTTTATTAATTATCGATGAGTCTGCAAAAATCAGTCTGACCAGTTCATCTTCCGCATTTCTGCGGACAGCCATATCAGATGATTTTACATCAGCGAACACGTCGCTCATTTAACTTCTCCTTTCGGCTCCGGTTTCTTTCCGATAATCTCTTCTGCCGACTTATCCGAGTCAATATTTTCAAGCAGTTTTTCCGCGTTCTCTTTTCCGTACCAGATTGTCAGCTGATTGAACGGAATATCGACACCTGCTTTACATAAATCCTTGAAAATCTGCCAGAGGAGTTCAGATTTTGCAGACCACCAGTATTTGTATTCTGAAGGCGCCCAGATTTTTACCACGACTCTGATACCATGTGCTCCAAGTTCTTCAACGTAGATTGAGGGGGCAGGTTCTACTAAGGCATACGGATGACGGGAGATTGTTTCACGGATGATTTTTACTGCAGTATCTGCATCATCCGAATAACTGATGTCAACATCATATCTGAACCGGCGTGCAACGCTTGAAACACAGTTTCTGATATCTGACGAGAAGACCTTCTCGTTCGGGATACGCAGAATAATACCGTCATAGGTTTTGATGTGAGTTGAAAGAAGACTGATTGACTCAACATATCCTTCCGTATCATTGATGATTACGACATCCCCGACACTAATCGGACGTTCAATCATCAGAAGAATTCCTGCAACAAGGTTTGAAAGTGTACTCTGACTTGCAAAACCTATGGCGACTCCCACGACTCCTCCGGCGACCAGAAGACCTGAGATATCAATATGCAGCTGCGGGCAGATAACCAGAAATGCAATAAAGTATATTGTCCATGAAGCAAGTTTTACCAGTCCGTCGGAATTTTTCGCATCAACTTTTCCGGAAAGAACACGTCTGATAACAGAACTGATAATCCGTTTCAGAACAATAGCAGCAATAATAATTATTGCTACTGCAATGAGATTTCCGATGGTAACCTCGCCGAACACGACAGTATCAAGCAGACTGTTGCCGGTAGCTCCTCCCTGCATCATTGTGCCGATATTTTCAATAATATCAGAGCCGGTAACGGGATTTACGGTTTCATTCATGTTATCTCAGCCCCATATCCATAACAAATGTCAGATTATTCTGAGTACTTTTGATGTTGCAGAATGCAGCAGTCTTTCTGTCGGTAAACACCGGTTCTGCTTTTATCATGTCTTTTCTGAGTGCAAAATCAGTACAGGTAACCTGCGCTGATGTGGTATTTGTGATGGTTACATCCGCACATGCTGCAACACTTGTTGCGTCATAATAGAGGGAGAGACCTTTCAGGTAGAGTACAACGCGTCCTAACGATACCCATTCTCCCGAGTTATTTACGATATTGAGTCTGAGTAAAAATTCCTTATAGTTTTTCACCGGAAGGGGATGAGCGGATACCTTCGAACGGGTGTCTCTGACGACAACTCCGCGTGTCGGTGCGCCGTAAAGGGCGAACTTTGCCTTGGCGAAACTGAAAACATCAAGTACTTTTACCTCGTTATTCGGCGCATTAAGCGTTACTGCAATCTCCAGAGGGGCGGTTACAAAAAGAACTGTATTACATCCCGGTTCAAGTTCAATCTCATCGAATCTGACCTGGAGATAGTCTGTAATAGGTGCAGGAAGATGATTCGGTCCTGCCGGGCAGACACTGTACTCTTTATTTGTGGATGCAATATTTGCTTCAAAGATTTTGCCGTCAAGTCCGCGTTTGTAGTGCATAATCCCGTTTTTATCCTCGAACACGAGGGTAAGTCTCCGGTGATTTATACGGCGGGTAAACGGATACCTGCCGAACGCTATTGTTTCCCAGACCGATTCTGATTTTGCATAGCAGAATTCAGGGTTTTTTTTACGGAAGTCAAGTATTGAAGGTAGTTCCATAACTGCTAATATATTGGGGCGTATGGTTAATAGGGATTTGGGATATAAAGATAATTTGTCTGAGGCAGGACATTATGTGTAAAAATCAGATAATCAATACTGCATCATTCTGCTATTCGGCTGTGTCTGTATTCCGGCTCCGGTTATGATTAGTATTCATCACAAACTGATTACGAAATACAAAAACGTATGAACCCGGCCGTTACAAAACCATGTATATCATGACCGGAACGAAAATGAGGTAGAGAATGCCTGCGATAAGAAACACCCACTCAAACATTCCAATCTTTTTTCCCGCAACGTAGACATTCGACTCCTCTGTGTATCCGCGGCAGCACATCGAAGTGTAGGTACGCTCTCCCTGTTCCAGGGACCGGATGAAAAGGGTGCCTGCACCTTCCCCTATTACATTCAGACGGTAGCGGAGCGGAAAGCCTCTGCCCCAGTGCTCAAAGCCGCGGCAGGAGAAGGCAAGAATGATTTTCCGAAACATCTCCGCAAACACATAGAGGTAGCGGATGGTAAGCGTCAGCACCGTTATCAGAATCTTCGGGATGTGCATTCTTGCTGCCCCGTTTAACATCTCCTGAGATGTGGTCGTTGCCGAGAGGAGAATAATAAATGAGATGGAGATAATCAGTTTTGCAAACAGCGACAGAGCAAATACCAGAGATTCCCAGTATGCAGAGATGCCGAATACGGTAAAGATGATGTGATATGACTCATAGTACGGGTTGAAGAAGAACGGCTGAAGAATAATGATGAAAATACCGAACGGCAGAATCAGACAGAGCCGCAGGAGGTAGTATTTCAGAGATGCGCCGGATATCACATAGACTGCAATAAACAAAAGAAATATTGCAATAAGACCTGCAGTCTGTTTCCAGGAGATGAGTTCACCTGCAGATATCGAGTAGGGAAGAAACACTGCCGCAAAAAGCCCGCATATGCAGAATATTATTTTGATGCGCGAGTCCAGACTGTGGATGGGACTTGTTTTTCCGGCTTCACGCTCGATATTGAATAGCTCATCAATCAGTGTCATTCGCGGGTGTGGTAATGCGGATGTGCTGCAAGTCCGCTGTGGGTATGCACATTTGTATGGTGAGGCACATGTTTCTTCGGTTCTTTTCCGAAAGCCTGCATGAGAGAATCTTCGATTTCCTGATAGTTTGCAGAATCTGTTACCGGGACACCTGCATCACGAAGCGCTGCAGTGAGTTTTAAGAGAGGCGGAAGCTCAAGCCGGGCACGTTTCAGGAGGTCTTTCTGCATGAAAATCTCCTGCGGCGTTCCTTCTGCAGTAAGTTTTCCCTGCTCCATAACATAGACACGGTCGGCAGTTTCTGCAACCAGTTCCAGCTGATGTGTTGAGTAGATTACCGTACAGCCGAGTGTTTCAGGCAGACTGTTTAAGAACTCGAACAGTTCTGTAACGCCTGCCGGGTCAAGTCCCGCGGTCGGTTCATCAAGAATCAGTACCTCAGGTTTCATGGCAAGAATTCCTGCGATTGCAACCCGTTTCTTTTCGCCGCCTGATAAGTGATGCGGCGCACGTTTGCGTAAGTCTTCCAGCGCCAGCATGTGGACAACGGAATCAACACGTGCGGCAACCTCTTCATCGGAAAGTCCTAAATTGTGCGGACCGAATGCAATATCCTGTTCAACAGTGGAGCAGAAAATCTGGTCATCCGCATGCTGAAAGACAAGTCCTACTTTTCTGCGGATGGCTGTCAGATTCTTTTTCGTGACAGCTTCCCCGTCGATTAAAACACGGCCGGATGTTCCCTGCAGAATGCCGTTGAAGTGCTTGAACAGAGTACTTTTTCCGGCACCGTTCGGCCCTAATATCGCAATGCGCTCCTTTTCCCCGGCCTTAAATGAGATGCCGTCTAAGGCAGGAGATGCTGCTCCCGCGTAGGAGTAGCAGAGATTTTCGGTTTCAATGCGATACATAGCAGTATTCTACATATATGCTCTATTCACACTAATATATTACGCATTGGAGATTCGTAGTATAATTGTTTTAAGTATATCTGATATGTGTTGTTTAAATTAACACATTTGTAACAATAATAAAACAATAGTATTACTAATTTTAACAAACGTACAACCAGGAGATTATAAATAGAAAAAAAGTAATACTATTATACAGAGTAAGATAACATGCATATCCCGGACTTCATCTTCGGCTATTCCCCCTGGGGAATCGGTGTTGGTATTGCAGGCTGTGTTGCTGCGCTCATTCTTCTCGCTCTTTCCATCAACTGGGCACGAAAGAATCTGAACGGAACAAAAATAGCCATCCTGGCAGTTATTGCTGCAGGTATCTTTGCGCTTCAGGCATTCAACCTTCCGACAGGTTTCGGTGTTTCAGGACATCTTGTCGGCGGTGCTCTTGCGGCAATTATTTTCGGCTCACCGTTTGCGGCAATCTTTGTTCTTTCGATTGTACTTATCATCCAGGCTCTGATTTTCGGAGACGGCGGTGTTTTAGCACTCGGATTAAATATTATTAATATGGGTGCTGTCGCAGGCTGCATAGGATTTTATTCATACCGCTTTGCACAGAAAAAACTGCCGCGCCCGCTTTCGGCGGGAATTGCCGGCTGGCTTGCATGCGTTATTGCAGCAGGCTGCTGCGCCGTAGAACTGGCGCTTGTAGGAGCAATCCCGCTTACTGGCGGCCTTCCGGTTATGCTCATCTATCATGCAATCATTGGTGCAATTGAAGGTGTAATCACTGCAGTAATTGCTGCAATCATCTTTAAAGTACGCCCGGACCTTACCGGAAACACCGAAAAGACACCAGTGTCGATTAAGAAAGTACTCATAGTAGGGCTTATTGCCGCAGTTGTTGTGGGAGGATGCGCAGCATTTTTTGCATCCTCGAATCCGGACGGACTTGACAGCACATTCCTCGTAAATGAAGGACAGAAAGAAGTCTTTGCACCGGCAACCGGCGATGAACTCACGGGTGAAGAAAATGATCCGGTACAGTGGAATGCCCCCATGCCTGATTATGCCTTAGGTGACGGTGAAAACCCCGCAGGCGGTGCTGTCGCGATTCTTGTCGGTGTTGTAATTGCGTTAGCAGTAATTGTTATTGCTGCAAAACTTGCATCCCGCAGGAAGAAGGAGTAAGCATACCGCCCTCATACTATTTTTTCTCCTTATTGATGCAGATGTTAGTTTGATTACAGATATTACAAATGACATCATCCTGCGCACACGGTTTTTACACCACTCTGTGGTAAACACATCTGGTTAACATCCGGTGTAACTGACACATCCATTAATATCCCATTACCTCAAACCAGAATACTACAGTATCAGCATGCCGCAGACCACCCCGCATCTAATCAAATCCGAGAGGAAACAGCCGAATTATAAACTCAGGTTTATAATTCTTATCGCTCTTGCGGCTCTGTGTTTTTTTATCTCGCTTGGAGCAGGACGCTACGGGCTTTCTCCCTACGAGGTAATCCGGATTCTTTTTTCAGGCGTAATCCCCTTCGATGAGATGAGCTATTATGACTGGAGCGTCATATTCAATGTCAGAATACCGCGTATCTGTGCCGCATTTTTAGTCGGTGCTGCTCTTGCAACAGCAGGTGCTGCATATCAGGGAATGTTTCAGAATCCGCTGGTATCGCCGGATATTTTAGGAGCCTCGGCAGGTGCTGGTTTCGGCGCCGCATTTGCTATTTATACCAATCAGCCTCCGGTGATGATAACGGTCTTTGCCTTCACCGGCGCCATAATTGCAGTTCTTGTTGCATACGGCATAAGCAGACTGGCAAAAGGAAACGCAACACTTTCTCTGGTCTTAGGAGGTATCCTGGTCGGCGGTCTTTTTACCGCATGCACGTCGTATGTGAAACTCGTTGCAGATACTGCAAACCAGCTTCCGGAGATTACCTACTGGCTGATGGGTGGTCTTTCCTCCGTCGATATGTCTGATGTTATTTTTGCGCTCATAGGGATTGGAATCGGAATTATTCCGCTCATTCTTCTGCGCTGGAGGCTTAACGTCTTAACCCTCGGTGATGATGAGGCACGAAGCATGGGTATTAACACCCGTGCCCTGCGGCTGGTAACTATCATCTGTGCAACACTGATTACCGCGGTTGCAGTTTCCATCTCGGGACTTATAGGATGGGTCGGACTTGTTATTCCGCACTTCTGCCGTATGATATTCGGCTACGACTACCGGAGAATTATTCCCGCAGCGATTATTTTCGGCGGAGCATTCCTGATTTTAGTCGACGACTTTGCACGAAATCTTGCCGCAATTGAAATTCCGATAGGAATTCTTACTGCATTTGTCGGTGCACCCATTTTCGCATGGCTTCTTATCTCGGGAGGTAAACGGTCATGACCGGACAGAATGCCGCATCCTCACTTGCCTTATCTGATATAACCTACCGGTATACAAAGAAGGGTGAAGATGTTCTCCGGAAGGTTTCTTTTTCAGCAGGAAAGGGTGAGGTCATCGCAGTCCTTGGTCCGAACGGTGTCGGAAAAAGTACGATGTTTAAGTGTCTGCTGGGTTTTTTTACCAACTACGGCGGAACTATCACTCTCGACGGAACTGACCTCAGCACCTTATCCCACAAACAGATAGCAAAACGGATTGCCTACATTCCTCAGTCAACGTATCCGACATTCAATTATGATGTCCTCGATGTTGTTATGATGGGGCTTACCTCGCAGCTCTCAGTTCTATCGTCCCCCAACAAAAATCATATCAGACGTGCAGAAGAAGCGCTTGATAATCTGGGAATCGGGCATCTGGCGCACGCCGGATACGGTGAAATCAGCGGGGGAGAACGGCAGCTTGTTTTAATTGCCAGAGCTCTGGTGCAGGATGCAAAGATTCTCATCATGGATGAGCCTACGGCAAACCTCGATTACGGAAATCAGTTCCGCGTTATGTGCAGAGTTGCCGACCTCGCTGCAGAAGGCTATCTGATTATTGTTTCAACGCATAATCCGGACCACGCATTTCTGTACGCAAACCGTGTTATTATGATGTACGGCGGTGAAGTAATCGCAGACGGCACACCGGAAACTGTTCTGGATGCTGAACTGATTCACCGTGTTTACGGTGTGAATGTCAGAATCGAGACGTTCACTGATGAGTCCGGAACACACAGAATCTGTATTCCGCAGAATATGAAATAACACATTTTACCGGTAATTTTCAGTTCCGCGCGGAAGTGGAAATTATCAATTATTTTACCCTGATTTAAAATCCGGACAATATTCTGACTCTGATTTTATCTAAAAAAGACGTTTGCGGGCACTTCCGCACCGCGCGGTAGGGGGTTTATATACCGAACTGCCGAATCATCAGTACACACAGGTGAACTGATTATGATAGAGTTAACGGAAGATAAAGTACGAAACAAATTCAGGAAAGCCCTCGACCGGACAAAGGAGAGTCCGTCAACTGATTATGCAGAACGGCATGCACATCTTGTTGAACTCTATCTCGAGTATCTGGTGAAAAATTATCCGCCGGAGGAGCAGAACAAAAATCTGCGTGCCGAAGATGCGAAACCTGCAGAGGAATGTGCATGAAACCGCCTCTCCCGGTCCTGGCTGTTGCTGTTGCAAAAGAGATTAGAAGCGGCAATACCAGACCGGATACGCTTGAAGTGTTTGTAGAATGCCATGAGCAGATCTCCTCAGATGAAGCAAAGACGCTGACACGATCCGTTCTCCATGATTTACTGAATCAAAAATGGATTTACTATTGCGGAAGCGCTGAGTCACACCCCGGATGGTTCTGCAGGCTGACACCGAAAGGATATGCAGCGATGAGCCGGGTGCCGAATAAAAATAAAGAAATTAAAACCGGATATGGTTCCGATTAGAAAAAGTCCAGGGTTGCCTGGGTTGCAGCAGGTTTTTTAACCTCGGACTTTTCTTCAGCCGCATCCTCAACAGAGTCCGGCAGCGCCTGTACGGCGGATGCAGCAGCCGCAGCAGCTGCTTCTGCTGCTTTTGCGGCCTCTTCCGCTTCTGCTTTTGCCAACGCCTCTGCCTGAGAAACCTCTTTTTTCTTCTTCGCGGCAGCGGCCTTTTTCACCTTCATCTCGCGTTCCTTTGCTGCTTTCTGCACCGCCTTAAACGCCGCTGCGGCACGGACTTTGTCATTGAGTACTACGGTGAGTTCATCCGCATCAAGGTCGTACTTTTCGCAGAATCCTTCCGCGTCAGCATCTGCAATGCGGGATAACAGATACACATACTCTTCACGGACCGCTGCATCAGGAATCAGCGAGACCTCTGCAACTGCGGCCGCAAGAGAGCGCCTGACCGTCTTCTGCTTTTTCGCAGAAGCCATGCGTTTCCAGCGGGCAGGAGGCATCACGCGCGGCCGAAAACCTGTCGCAGAGGATTCCGCAGCGCATCCTGCGGTCATAAGTGATGTGGCATAGCGCCAGAGCGTGTAGTACTGTCTGCGCATCGTTCTTCCGAGATAGATATCAGCTTTTGCAACCCTGCGGTAGGCCCTGAGTTTCTGCGGCTGATGAAGAATCTGCGAGACTGCTTCTTCAATCCACTGAATAATGTAATCCGGTTTTTCGTCACATTCGAAGGAAAGCCGCTGGAGCGATGCATCGCTTTCACCTGCGGCAACACCTCCTACCAAATCAAAAATAGTGGCACGCTCATCTTTCTGAGCGGTTGTAACATCCTTTTCTTCGACGGCGCTGCTGCCGGATGCAGCTGCTGACAGCATGTTTACCGCACTGCGTAAATCACCGTTTGCACTCTCAGCAATAGCAGCGGCGGCTTCTGCCGAGCAGGAGATATGCTCAACGGCACAGATTTCCTTTACCCGCTTTGCAAGCGTGGGGGCTGCAATAGCCCTGAAAGATACCGGCTCACAGAGCCGTCTGATGGATTCAGACACGCCGTAGGCATCATTTGCGATGAGCAGCACCGGCTGCTTTGCGGATTTGAGGAGGTCGGCAATCGCTTTTGCGCCTCCGCGGTCTGCATTTCCTTCGAGGTTGTCTGCTTCGTCGATGATGATGAGTTTTCGTAAACTGCCGAAGAGACTGGTTGTTGCGGCCGAGTTTCCTGCGATGCGCTCGATAACCGCTTTTGTCCGCGCGTCTGATGCATTCAGCTCAAGCACTTCCCACTCCATATCGCGTGCAAGCGCTAATGCTGCCGATGTTTTTCCGATACCGGGTTTTCCGGTTAAGAGAAGCGGCGCAGAGTCAGGAGTCCAGTTTTGCGCCCAGATTGCCATCTGACGCACTGCTGCGGTATTTCCCAGGATATCTGCGAGGTGCTGCGGACGATATTTCTCAGCCCAGTCCATGGTGTATATCTATTGGTTTTCTGAACTAATAAATGGCATGAAGCGCAAATCCAAAACATCAATATTATCTCATTTGAAAGGAAACGAATAATAACAAATATGCGGACACCCCTTTTCCGCAAGGTCTCACATCAATGCAGTCAGATATCTATACCCCGGCCACAGTTGCTGATGCAGTTAAAAAATACGACGGCGTGCGAAGAAAACAGGCAATCGGATCTCTGGTAAAAACCCTCCATATTGAAAATCCGGAAGTTATTGCTGATTACGGTGAAGACGCGGCAGTAATCCAGCAGGGACGTACAGCCCTGCTTCTTGCCGCAGACGGCATCTGGAGTCAGCTGATGGATAAAGACCCGTACTGGGCAGGATACTGTTCCATTCTGGTAAATGTCCATGATATTGCAGCGATGGGGGGAAAACCGGTTGCGCTTGTTGATGTGTTATCTGCAGTTGATGATGCGGCGATTGAAAAAGTATCCCGCGGAATGCGTGATGCAGCAGCTGCATTCAATGTCCCGGTCGTTGGAGGCCACCTGCATCCGGATGCGCCGTACAATGTAATTGATGTGTCTGTTCTCGGGGTGGCGGATTTAGAGCATGTCATCTACAGCAGCACGGCAGAAGCCGGAAACGCCATTATTATGGCAATAGATCTGCAGGGCAGAGTCCACCCCTCGGTTTCTCTGAACTGGGATTCCGTTACGATGAAGGAAGGAGAGGTTTTACGTAAGCAGCTTTCCGTGATGCAGGCGTTAGGCGAAAGCAGGCTTTTAACCGCAGGAAAAGACATCTCCAACCCGGGTGTTTTAGGAACGCTCGGGATGCTTCTCGAAGCCTCCGGCGTCGGAGGAGTTGTTGATTTAACCTCCATTCCGCACCCTGATTTCGAGGAGAATCACATCACGTTCGAGCAGTGGGTCAGAATGTATCCCGGAATGGGCTTTATCATGACTGCCGAGCAGGAGTCTGTTGATAAAGTCTGCAGAACGTTCCGCGAGGCGGGAATGGCAGCTCAGGTTATAGGAACGGTTGTTCCGGAGCGCACACTTACTATTACAAAAGGGGACGACTCGGTCGTGCTCTTTGATTTCTGTGCCGGCGGCATAACGAACATATGAAAATCGGTATCGGCTGCGGTGCGGACGCAGAAAAGGTTGTAGAAAGCGCTGCAGAATATACCAAAGCAAGTGAAAATTCTGTAGTGTGCTATGCGTATACCGGAGAGGCAGAGCGTCTTTTTGTGAAAACAGACAGAGTAACCGTTCTTTTTTCAGACCATCCGGAAGAGGAGATGATTACTGCATTATCTTCCGGAGATATTGATGCAGCCATACGCGGGAGTCTTCCGGCAAATGCAACTCTGGCATATCTGAAGAAAACGTATCAGGTGCCGCAGCTGCGCCGCATCGCTCTCCTCGAAACACCTGCAGGGCAGAGGTTCTTTTTCGCGCCGGTGGGTGTTGATGAGGGATGGACGGTTGAAGATAAAATTGCATTTGTGGAGGAAGGAAGACGCTATGCAAAAGCCTGCGGTCTTTCTGAAAAAACGATTGTCTTAGCAGGCGGAAGAGCAGGCGATGTCGGAAGACATCCGGCGGTTGATAAAAGTATTTTAGATGCGGAAGAGGTCTGCCGGAGAACCGGGGCGGTCTTCGGTGAGATTCTGATTGAGGATGCTGTTTCAGACGCAGGTGTTATTATTGCGCCGGACGGCATTTCCGGAAATCTGGTCTTCAGGACGCTGGCGCTTCTTGGAGAAGGGAAAGGTCACGGTGCGCCGGTTGTTAATATTCCGGATATCTATGTGGACAGTTCACGTGCATCATCATCGTATGTTCCGATATTATCATTTACGGAGATGCTGCTTTCTCTGAAGAAATAATTTCGGAACAGTTTAGGCATCTACTGTTCTGAAAGAAAAGTCATATTGATTAGAGGTTTCCTTCTTCTTTAAGTTCGAGAAGGGCCTGACGCATTGCTTTGTAGGCATCGTCTGTGTATGTCGGACATTTCATATATTCAATAAAGTCTACTGCGTCCTGTCCGGAAAGGGTCAGCCCTATTTCTATTTTTTCAGCCATGACAGTTTCCTGTGGTTATGTATATATGAGAAGGATGAGACTATCTACTTTTTGTTAATCAGATAATGGCTGATAAATCAGCGGAGGAATCCATACAGATTCCTGTGAAATATTTTTAGAATTCTAAAGAGGTACTGTTTTATTCCGATTTCTCTCTGAAAAGATATCTCTGTTTTTCTCCGGCAGTTTTTAAATCAGGGCTTTTTTCATGCGAATTCTGAGATAGTATTATATATTCTTCAACCAAATTGATATTTGGTAATTACTATGGCAGACTTACCGAAAGCAGCAATTGTTAGAATTGCAAAGAAAGCCGGCGCAGACCGCGTTGGTGAAGATGCAGCTGATGCAATTGTAATTAAGGCGGAAGCCTATATTGCAAAGATTTCAGCAGATGCATTCGAGCTTGCAAAGCATGCCGGCCGCAAAACTATCAAAGCGGAAGACATCGAACTCGCTGCAAAAGAGTAACTTCTTCCGTTGTTGTACCATTTGGATTAATGAGAAACCAGGCCGGAGTCCCCCTCCGGCATTGTGTTTCGAACTGTTTTATTGAGTTTACTGTATCTCTGTTATTTCAGCGGACCTCAGTCCCGGCTGATGCGGCATTGTTTGATTACGGTTGATTTGTCTGGTACGGTATTGACAATGAGCCTGATGAGGATAAGGGCAGGTTTCAGGTGTGAGAGAAAAAAAACGATATGGGGGGGTGTGATACGTCCGTACGTACGGAAAAGATTTTTATAATACATCTCTGATTTAAAAAAAATGATAAGGGGGGGTATGATACGTACGTACGGACGGAAAAGATTTTTATACTGCATCTCTGATTTAAAAAAAATGATAAGGGGGGGGTATGATACGTACGTACGGACGGAAATTTTTTTTATTTTTTGTTTTAAAAAAAATTGAAATTTTTTTCTCGTGTAATTATATGTCGTTTTTACTATATAAATCTATAATATTTGAAAAATAGAGACTTAAAAATAAAGAAAAACAGGTAAAAATACATTATATGCAATGCAGATGCAGTGCAGATGATGTACAAATGCAGTGCAGAATACTGCAGATGCAGTACGATTTACCCCTGATTTTCCGTACGTACGTACGTATTCTACCCCCCCTTATCGTTTTTTTCAGAGGGGGGTCCGGTTCCCGGTGCGGTCTGCAGTCTGTCTGCGGATGATGAGAGCGCGGCAGCGGAGCTGAGGCGGG
>DALTWQ010000072.1 GCA_029987025.1 Methanocorpusculum sp.
ATCATGCAGCCCTGTCACGGCTGCGACTCGGATTCGAATTCCGACTTGGGCGTAGTTTTTTTGTTTTTATCTTCTAAGTACGTCTTTATTCTCAGGCATACAGCATATCTATTAATATTTTCCTGACAAACAATCAGTAACAACCTGTCCGGCATCCTGCCGGAGTGCAATGATAGATATGGACAATACAGATTTATTCGAAGACGGGCCGAGACTTCTGAGATGTGACGGCTGCGGCAGATACTTTGAAGAACCGCTTTTAAAACGCTGCCGTGCCTGCGGAAAATTATTCTGTGCAGACTGCAGAACAACTCATGACTGCCGTGAACCGGTTCCCGTGAATCCTGCAGGTTCTGCAGGCCCTGCAGAATCGTCTGTGGAATCTGCAGTGCCTCCGGTAATTATCCGCGGTCTTGATGAAAACTTAGGTTCGACAGAGTGGAAGAATGAGCCTGCCGTAAGTGGGCAGCCGCAGAGAAAATATACGCCGATAACCTTCCTTGATGATGAACAGAACAGTATAGGCAGTGCTGATGTAAGACGCAATGAGGGCCCGGGAACCTATGGTTCGTATCAGATTCCTGTGCCGGACGCACCAGGTGTCAAATCAGCAGAGGCACAGCAGCCGATGTATCAGAAACCGTATGCTCCTTCGTACAATGAGTCATCTGACCCGCAGCCGGCATATCAGGAACCGTATGTGCCGCCGTACACAGGTTCTTCGAAGCAGCAGGCTCCTGCAATGGAATATACGCCGGTCTATGACATACCGGCAGCAGAAACAACTCCTGCATGCGGTCCGGATGAACTTATCTGTGATGACTGCGGCAGAGTCTGGAAAAAGACAGACCTGCGCAAATGCAAGAAATGCGGTGCGGTACTTTGTCCGAACTGCCGTGATAAGCATAAGTGTAAGAAATCCGGTAAAAAAGCATCTGCAAAGAACTCCTCACCGGCAGCACCTGCTGAGAAGAAGTATGCAGACCTCTATCCTCAGGCACAGCAGGCTGCTGAACCGAATTTAGCTGCAGGAGCACCGGATAAGAAAAAGGCACGGAAAGAAAAAGCTCCGCGGAATTCCGCCGGGAAAAAATCCCATAAAAAACTGATTCTTATGGTTGTTCTTGCAGTTCTTCTTGCAGCAGGTGTTACGGTTGCAGTCCTCATGATGAACGGCATTATTCAGCCGCTCAATAGATAAACACAATTTTTTTTTTCATTTGTACTCTTCTTTTTTATTTTGAATTCCTCATAAGAAACCTATTATCTTTCAAAGAGAGATATAGTATGTAGAAAATGATTTGGAAACGTGACTGGGGTCTTGTAGGCAGGCAGACTGTTGCCTGGCTGGTAATGCTTGCCATTTATGCGGCAATCATTGCGGTTGCTTTTGCCTTTTTAAAAGGAGGGGTATTATACTTCATATTAGCTCTTGTCTTTATCATGGCATTTGTCCAGTTCTTCTTCTCGGACAAAATTGTGCTGAAGACAATGCATGTGCAGATGGTGGATGAGTACAGTCAGCCGAAACTTGTCGCGATGGTTCGCGGTCTTGCAGAAGAGGCAGGTCTTCCTATGCCGAAAGTAGGTGTTATCATGCATCCGGCTATGACAAACATCCCTAATGCATTTGCAACCGGCAGAAGTCCGCGTCATGCAGTAGTAGCTGTTACTCCGCGGATTATGGAACTGCTTAATGAAAAGGAACTCCGCGGCGTTCTGGCGCATGAGATATCTCACATCAGAAACCGCGATATGCTTACGATGACCATCGGAAGTTTTGCGGTGATGATTGCTGAAGTTATTCTGCATAACTCATTCTTCATTGCACTTTTCGGCGGTATGCGCGACAGTAATGAAGGTCCCGGAGTTATTGCGTATATTCTGCTGATTGTGGTAACATTCCTTATCTATATCATAGGAACAATGGTTACCATGGCGATTTCACGGTACCGTGAGTTTGCTGCTGACAGAGGAAGCGGGTATATAACTCAGGATCCTGACTCACTCATCTCGGCCCTTCGTAAGTTAAGCGATGCATCAGAGCATGCTCCGCAGAAAGCAAAAGAGGCAGTTTCGGGGCTGAACGCATTCTTTATCACACCTGCCATCTCCGGCAAATCAGTAATGGAGCTCTTCTCAACCCACCCGACGCTTGAAAAACGCATTGAAAATCTGGAAAAGGTCCGCAGAGAAATCCGCGGATACTGATTTTTTTATTTTTAACTTCCCTTTATTCTGCAGTATCTGATTTATATCTGCCAGATATTAGGGGTGTTCCGGCACATATATATGTGAGTACGTGTAATGTATATATCGCAAAGTTATCAGGCACTGATGGTCTAGAGGCATGACTTTGGCCTTCCAAGCCAATAGCCCGGGTTCGAATCCCGGTCGGTGCACTCTTTTCGTGTTTTTGATACAGTTTCTTTTTCCCGGATTCGTGGTCTAGTGGTATGACGTCGCCTTCACACGGCGAAGGTCAGGAGTTCGAATCTCCTCGGATCCATCATTATATTCAGTTCCATAAATCAGTTGAAATGAATCTGCTGTAAATCTGTTTTAGTACAATTGAAAAAAGAATCAGAAGCCTGCCGGGTTTCCTTCGGCAAACTTCTTCAAAAATGGTGTGCTCGGATATTCATGAACGCCTGCGAGCAGGAGAGTTCCGTCTCCTATTTTCCACTCGGCGAGGACGGGAGCGTTTTTTGTCTTCGAGGTGATGACTGCTTTTCCGTCGGATTTTTCAAACCAGCCGTCGCAGGGAAGGTGAGCTGTATCATAACCGTCTGCAAGGCATCCCCACGGAGATGAGACGTCGGTTTTTGTATCATGCTCCATGAACTCGAAATGATACTCGACCTCGACCGGAAGCCAGTCGTAGCGGTCCGGTCCTGCGTCTGCGGCGCCGAAGACGAGCATTTTTCCGCCGTCTTCAAGGTAGTCTTCAATTCTTCCTGCACATGCACGCAGTGCCGGAAGCATGCGTGAATAGTGTGTGTTTCCGAATCCGGTCGGAATGATGATTCCTGAAAATGTTCCGCGGAAAAACGGTGCTGCAAGCATCAGCGGGGTTACTGCCTCTGCAGAGCCTGCGGCGTCTTTAACAACCGTGTGAAACATCATTTCTCTGTCCCAGAATACTGCTACCTGTCCCATATTATCCTTTAATAACTCCTAATGGTTTCATGCGGCAGATAATCCGGGAAAGTCCGGCCTCTGCTACTGTCTTTACTACTTCACTGCTCGGCTTGTAGACCGCAGGAGCTTCTTCTGCAATCGCTGCCTGGTTCGGTGCTTTGACAAGAATGCCCTGCTCAAGAAGGGAGGCTGCAACTTCGTCTCCGGTCTGCATTTTTTTTGCACTCGAGCGGCTCTTTACGCGGCCTGCTCCGTGACAGGTGCTGCCGAATGTCTGCTCCATTGCTGCCGCGGTTCCAGCAAGAAGATAGGATGAGGTTCCCATGCTTCCCGGAATTATGACCGGCTGACCTTCTGCACGGTAGACAGCGGGCACTTCAGCACATCCGGGGCCGAATGCACGGGTCGCACCTTTGCGGTGGACGCAGACCTTCTGTTTCCTGCCGCCGACGTCATGTGTCTCATACTTTGCGACGTTGTGCGCAACATCATAGACGAGCGGCATCTCTTCGTAGGTGATACCGAAACGCTTTACCATGATTTCACGCACGGCGTGTGTGATAAACTGTCTGTTTGCCCAGGCATAGTTTGCCGCTGCCGCCATGCCGCCGAAGTATGCCCTTCCCTCCTTTGAGGAAAGCGGTGCGCAGGCAAGCTGACGGTCAGGAAGCGCAATGCCGTATTTGTCTGCCGCTTCTTCGAGGACTTTGAGATGGTCCGTACAGACCTGGTGGCCAAGGCCGCGTGAGCCGCAGTGAATCATGATGCAAATCTGTCCTGCAGAAACCCCGAAGACCTCAGCGGTATTTTCATCGAAGATTTCTTCGGCTTTCTGTATTTCGAGGAAATGGTTTCCGGAGCCGAGTGTTCCGCACTGTGGAATGCCGCGTTTTCGTGCCTTGTCGCTGACAGCAGAGATGTCTGCGCCTGCAAGGCATCCCTTCTCCTCGCAGTGTTCGATGTCGGACTCCATGCCGTAGCCGAGTTCTACTGCGCAGGAAGATCCCTCTTCCATGACTCTTGTCAGGTCTTTCTGTGAGAGTCTTAAGGGGCTTTTTGCGCCGACTCCGACAGGGACTGCTTCATAGAGTTCGTCGATTAACCCCTGTTTGTCAGTGAGGTCTTCTTCTGTGAGCGGCGTAGTAATCATGCGTACACCGCAGTTGATATCAAAGCCGACGCCGCCCGGAGATATTACGCCTTCTGTTTCATCGAAAGCGGCAACACCACCTATCGGAAAACCGTATCCCCAGTGAATGTCAGGCATTCCGAAGGAACTCTTCACAATTCCCGGGAGGCAGGCAACATTTCCAAGCTGCGTCAGTGCTCCGTCTTCTATTGATTCTGCAAGAATGTCGGATAAAAAAAATCTTCCCGGAACCCGCATACCGGAGACAAAACCTTTCGGAATCTCCCACTCGACAGGACCTGTTCGCCGGATATTTTCATTCATAGTTCAGATGTCAAAGATTATTATGAGTTCATACTCTGTATTTTTTTTGGTCAGCGTAAGGCCGGAGTAGGAGATTCCTTTTACTTCAATGCCGCCTGAGTGTTTTCCGCGCTCAAAAGAAACCCCAAAAACCGTTCCGGTGACGCTCTTTTCCGAGACCGTAAGAGAAAATGCGGAAGGCACCAGATACTCTGTTTCCATGATGAACAGAAGTTCTGAAAGGAAGTTCACGCAGAGTTCTTCGGCAGATGTTCCTTCTGCCTCTATTGAGGTGCTTATATCAGAGTTCTCCCGTTCAGATGTGCCGTACATCACCTGAGATAATGCAAATCCGCTTTCTGCAAGAAGCGAGATAAAATCAGGTGCGGTAATCCGCATCTTTACATCTGCAGTATGCTCAAGTTCTTCAAACGGCATTATATGTCTGCAGAGATGCTGAAGCGGGGAACCATCCGCATTGAGATTTCAGAAATCCATTCCAGCTGATAGCGTGAGATGTAAATCAGGTGGTCTCCTGCTTTGATTATGACATCTGACGGCTTCGGCGGCTTTACTTTTACCGACATAAGAACAGGTCCGCTGCATGAGGTGCTGATGCGGAAATCTCCTCCCCGTTCATCCATGTAGGCAATAACTTCCGGCGTGACCGGAATCTCAGAAGCAGGTGTCATGTGTCTTACATCCTGGTAAAAAATAAATAAATCAGGCTGCAGGGACTGCAGAAAGCAGGCGTTCAACTAATGCAGCATACTGCGGGCGCAGCTCGTATACGCCTGCATCTCCATCTCTCTCGCGTCTGATTGAGAGAATGCCAAGTTTGGAGGCCATGGTGCCAAGCATTGATGCGACAGAGTGAAGACTTACTGTGAACTTTTCGGAAAGGAATGAATATACCTGATTTACGGTGACAGTTTTTATTTTCAGAAGAAATTCAAGAAGTGTTTTCCTGATTCCTGATGCGTCACGAGATAAATAGTTCTGAATTCTTTTTTCGATTTCAGCTTTGAAATCAGACGCTGTAAACATGTTTAAGATTTTATTACTCACCATATAAATAAGTGTCTGTATTATATCATAGAAGAGGCAATTAATAGTAGTAATCATGCGTCATCCGTTCTATGAAAAAAAGATTGCTTCAGAGCTTTGCGTGTTTCCAAAAGAACTCTGTATTATGCTGACCGGTGCTGAAGCGGAAAGATCTCCGGAAAAAATAGCAGAAGTGGTCAGCTGGACTGCAGCATTTCCGCAGATTGAACGGCTGATATTTCATATTTCAACATCATGCCCGGAAAGTATTTTGATACCTGTTGAGAATCTGAAAGGAACTGTCCGTTTTGTTTCAGAGAAAAAAGATACGGTATCAGGCAGCGGGACGCCGGAAATTATTATTGCCGTCGGAAAAAGCGGAAGACAGGAAATCTGTGATGCAATTGTGTCTCTTGCGGAGGAGAAGGTGTCTCCGGAGGATATTTCCGAGAAGACGATTGAGGATAAACTGAAGTTTCAGGTGTCTCCTGATTATGTCATTAAGACAGGCGGCAGTCATCTGACTGATTTTCTTATCTGGCAGTCTGTCTATTCAGAGCTGTTCTTTACAGATGTAAACTGGAATCATTTCCGCCGTGTTGATTTTCTGCGGGCGCTCCGTGATTTCCAGACACGTGTCCGCCGGTTCGGTAAGTAAGAGAAAAGAGAAATAGTTTCAGGAGAATCAAGG
>DALTWQ010000073.1 GCA_029987025.1 Methanocorpusculum sp.
TGGGGATTCGAACCCCAGTAGCCGGCGTGAGAGGCCGGCATGATTGGCCACTACACTATGTCAGCAAATTGCGTAATATTGTATGGCGCGTCAGTATTTATAACTGACGCAAAACACGCCATTCACCCGCAGAGATTTATCTAATACCAGCGCTAATAACTATAGACACAACAAGTATGCCCAGTATAGAAGAAGAAATACGGAGTCTCGAAGAAGAGATTCGAAATACAAAATATAACAAGGCGACATCTCAGCATATAGGACGACTGAAAGCAAAAATTGCCAAGCTGAAAGATGACGCCGTAATGCGCGCCATAAAATCCGTCGGCGGAGGAGAAGGATATGCTGTCAAGAAAAGCGGAGACGGCACAATTGTTTTAGTCGGATTCCCGTCGGTCGGTAAATCCACTCTGTTAAACCGCTTAACCGGCGCAGACAGTGAAACAGGCGCATACGCATTCACCACCCTTACCGTCGTTCCCGGTCTGATGGAATACAAAGGCGCAAAGATTCAGATTCTCGATATCCCCGGATTAATCGCAGGGGCGGCCATGGGCAAAGGCCGCGGAAAAGAGGTTATCGCCGTCGTCAGAACCGCGGATGTGATTGTCATATTAGGAGATGTCTTCAACGCAGTCCATGTTGATGTGCTGATGCGTGAACTCTACGATTCCGGAATCAGAATCAACCGCCCCAAGCCGGATATCACCATCAAGAAAACAACTGCAGGCGGTGTGCACCTGCATACCGTCGGCGCATCCCGTGTCAATATCGAAGAGGTCCGTGCCATTCTCGCAGAAAATAAAATCATGAACGCTGATGTGCTCTGCCGCGGAAAAGACATCACGCAGGATGATATCGTTGATGCAATGATGGGAAACCGTATGTACATCCCGGCATTTATTGCCATCAACAAAGTGGATTTAATCACTCCCGAGCAGAGAAAAGAGGTCGAAGACCACATGCGGCAGAAGTACGGCGTCGACCCCATCATGATTTCCGCTCATGCATCATACAACATCGACAAACTGCAGGATGCCATCTATGACCACTTAGGGTTCGTCAGAATCTACTTAAAGCCGTACGGACATGAGGCGGACATGGATGAACCCATGATTATGCGTAAAGGTACAAAAATCGAGGACATCTGCAAACGCCTTCACCGCGATTTCGTTGACCAGTTCCGCTACGCAAAAATCTGGGGGCCTTCAGTCAAACATGACGCGGCAAAAGTCGGTCTGCAGCACGAAGTTGCAGACGGCGATATTGTAACCATCGTTACAAAATTATAACCGCCGCTCTTTTTTTTAGACAGAAACCCTTCTTTCGAGCACAGAGTATATTAATCTGAAAACAAAAAAATATAACTCACTTATTAACTTCAGCAGATGTGGACGAATGAAGGATAAAACATACCGCAACCCCTCAATAACAAAATATGATTTTACCGAAGATGATTTGCGATCGCTTTATACAATCGTAAACTACGGAGCACGCCACGCATCAGAAAAAGCTGAAGCAATCTGGTACTTCAACAACCGCATATCATACGGCAGATTCATCCGCGACATCGACGCCTTCGCCGCAGGGCTTGCAGAGCTCGGCGTCAAAAAAGGAGATTTTGTAACCATCTTCCTGCCGAATATTCCGCAGTGTGTTATGGCAGTTTATTCAGTAAACCGCCTTGGTGCAGTCTGCAATCTCGTCCACCCCTTATCAACTAAAGAAGAACTTAAACACTGCATCAATCTGACTGAGAGTAAATATATCCTCGCTTTCGAAGGAAACGAAGGACTCTGCAGCGGCCTCGGAGCAAAAGTTATCCGCTGCAGAATTCCTGCCTACTTCCCGGAAAATCTGAAAGGAAACCTGATGCGCCTCGGATTCAAACTTACAAAGTTCCGTGACGCAAAAAAAGCAGAAGACGCATACGAGTGGGATGATATCGTAAAATCCGGACGCAAATTCCTGGACGAAGGAGGAAAACTGCCCGAAGACACGGTACAGATTGACGATGTCGCTGTCATTATGTACACGGGGGGAACCACCGGAGATGCAAAAGGTGTCATGATTACCAACCGTGCAATCAACACCAGTACAACAGACATGATGGTCTTAAAGTTCGAAAACAGACCGCATGTCGGAATGGCATTTTTATCCTTCCTTCCGGTGTTTCACGCATTCGGCTTCTGCATGGTTATTCACCAGCCGCTCTGCGGCGGTATGCGTCAGATACTGATGCCTGAGTTCCATGCAAAGCAGTGTGCGAAAATCATTCTGAAGGAACGCGTTGATACTGTGCCCTGTGTTCCTGCGATGTTTGAAAAGATGTATGAGTACTTACGGCACGAAGATGTTTCATTTATCTCATACATTGCATCAGGCGGAGACCGCGTAGCACCCGAACTTGCAGCAAAGTACAATGAGTTCATGAGCTCAAAGTTCCTCCCGGGATATGGCCTTACAGAATCCTGCGGATGCTGTATCTTAACAGAATCTGATTATGATACGCTGCCGGAAGGATGCGTCGGAAGACCGCTGCCGCACACGGAAATCTGCCTTGTTGAACCCGGCACATGCAAGGTTGTTCCAAACGATACCGAAGGTGAACTCTGTCTCAGATGCCCCGGCCTGATGAAAGGCTACTACAAAAATGAGGAAGCCACTGCAGATGTCATGAGAAAACACGACGACGGAAAAATCTGGATGCACACAGGTGACATTGTAACCGTCGGCGAAAATGACTACATCATCTTCAAATCCCGCTTTAAGCGCATGATTAAGGTAAACGGATTTAATGTTTATCCCACCATGATTGAAACCGAGATGGGTTCGTGTCCGGTAATCAAAGAGGTCTGCGCTGTAGGTATTCCCTGGAATAACGGAGAGAGAATCAAACTCTACGTTACACTCAGCGACCCTGCAATGAACCATGAAACGGCAAAAGAATCCATTAAGCAGTATGCTGAAGATCACTTGAACCGCTGGAGCCTGCCGAAACAGATTTCAATCTTAAAGGAGATGCCCAGAACAAAACTGAACAAAATCGACTACGTCAACATCAAAGACGAAAAATAACCAATTTCTTTTTTTCAGCAGACACTTCTCTTCCAAACTTCTATTACATCTCATATCCAATAAGTAGGTATGGAACACTCCGGAGAACAGAAAATACAGTGGGCATATCAGTACATGCCTGTTCTGCAGGCAATCCGCAAACGGTTTGAGAAAGAAAAACCGCTTGCCGGACAGAAAATCGGCATGGCGCTTCACGTCGAAGCAAAAACCGCCTGCCTGGTACGAACCCTTGCAGCAGGAGGGGCTGATGTCTATATCACAGGATGCAACCCGTTATCCACGCAGGATGATGTGGCAGAAGCTCTTCGAAACGGAGGTGCCGCATGCTATGCAAAACGCGCCTGCACCACCGAAGAATACTACGAAGCAATCGACAAAGTCCTTGATGCAAAGCCGACCTTGACCATCGATGACGGCATGGACTTAATCAACCGCGTCCATATCACAAGACGCGAATGTCTCCCGCAGATTATTGGAGCATGCGAAGAAACCACAACCGGCATTCACCGTCTTCGCGCAATGCACGCCGACGGAAAACTTGAGTTCCCGGTTATCGCCGTAAATGACACCCCCATGAAGCACTATTTCGACAATGTGCACGGCACCGGCGAAAGTGCGCTTGCATCCATCATGCTTACCACAAACTGCCTTGTTGCAGGAAAACATGTGGTTGTTGCAGGATACGGATACTGCGGAAGAGGCGTTGCAACCAAAGCACGGTCTCTCGGGGCACGCGTTATTGTAACCGAAGTTGACCCGCGCCGCGCCCTTCAGGCTCACTTCGACGGATTCGATGTCCTGAAGATGAAAGACGCTGCAAAACTCGGAGATCTTTTCATCACCACAACCGGAAACTGCTCTATCATCACCGGCGAACATTTTCCCCTGCTTAAAAGCGGCGCTCTCCTTGCAAATGCAGGACACTTCAACAACGAAATTGAAATCCCGTGGCTCGAAGCACATGCATCAGCTGTCGAGCACCGCGACGGAATCGACACCTACGTTGTCGACGGCAAAAAGATTCACCTGCTCGCAGAGGGCCGTCTCGTAAATCTCGCAACGCCGAAAGGAATGGGTCACCCCATAGAAGTTATGGATTTAAGCTTCGCAGTCCAGGCACTCTCTGTTGAGTATGTTGCAAAGAACGGCAAAAACCTTGCAGCAGGCGTGCACGATGTCCCGAACGAAATCGACGAATACATCGCACGGCTGAAACTGGAGTCTGTCGGCGCAGGCGTTGATGACCTCTCAGCCGAACAGAAAGAGTACATGTGTTCCTGGAACCACGGAACATAAGTTCTCTAAAAAATAATTTTTTTATTTTTTAAACAGCCCGAAAAGTCCTTTCTTCTCAACCACATCTGCGATAATTACAATATCTCCTTTCTTCTTCGGAGACATAACGCCGAGGCCTTTTCCTTCGCGGGGGATGAATCTGTCGCCTGTTTTAATTCCTGCAGGAACCGTGATTTTTATCGCACGGTTAATTAACAGCTGCAGAGGCATGCTTCCTCCGTTTTCAGCAATCTTTGAGGGGATTTTCATGGTGTGAATCAGGTTGTTGGACTCATCATCAATCTCCCAGTTCTCTTCGGGAACGACCTTCAGATTCACAAACAAATCTCCGCGTCTTTTACCGCCTTCAGCAGGAACGCCTTTTCCTTCAATACGGTAGCGGCGGACACCGGGATAGACCTTCACTACAACATGTTCGCCTGCAACACGCATAGGAATTTTTCCTTTGCCGTATGCAGCAAGAGCCATGGAGATAGGATACTCGGTTTC
Organism: Methanocorpusculum sp.; assembly: GCA_029987025.1. GTDB lineage: Archaea > Halobacteriota > Methanomicrobia > Methanomicrobiales > Methanocorpusculaceae > Methanocorpusculum. Next base: position 4,864 of record DALTWQ010000073.1, read on the forward strand.
AATGTCCCCGGTCTTTTTTGCCATGCCGGACATCTTTTTTCCGCGGAGTTCGCTTCCTTCGACAACGACGCCGGATTTTCGTGAAGCCGTAAGCTCTTCGTCGTAGGCTGCCTTCTTTTCGGGATTGGAAAGTGTCTCCCACGCGCCCATAATTTTAAGGAGACGCTCGTTGTACTCATCCTGTTTTGCCTCATTGCCTTCGGCTTTGTCAGGGTGATATTTTTTCACCAGAGCAATGTAGGATTTCTTTATTTCTTCTGCGGAGGCTGATGGTGAAATCCCCAGTATATCATAGTACGTCTCTGTATCCATTTAACTAATATATGGGAGAAGAACATACATAATTCTATATGTTTATCGGGATAGATCACGGGACAAGTTCTCTTCGTTTTGCATCAGACAGCGGAGAACATTTCAAAATCACCCGCGAAGAAGCGACCTCATTTGAACTGAAAACCTTAGAGAAAATCTGCCCGCTCGAGGAGATTGAAGGCATTGCTCTCTGCTACTCGATGGGGGATAACTTCAATAAAATTACGAATGTAAAATCCCTGAAAAACCGCGGTGTTGTAACCCGTGAGGGCGCAGGAAAACACATAGGAGGGGGCACAAAAGTATTCGATGTTATTGCAGAATCAGACATCCCGGCAGTCGCATTCCCCGGAATCCACCGCGGCTCTGACACAGACCCGCGTTTTAAAATCTACTCGCACCAGACAAGCCCTGAAAAAATCGGCATTGCCTATCTCGTAAAACAGAAACTGAATGAGAACAGTTTCATTGTATCAGATATCAGTTCAAACACGGTATCCCTTCTTGTCTCGAAGAATAAAATTATAGGCGCATTTGATGCATGTGTTTTTGCTCCGGGAACCCAGCACGGGGCGCTTGATGTGGATGCCATCAGAAGAATCGACGACGGAGAGCAGTCCGCAAACGAGGCATTCACCACAGCAGGTGTTTCTCACCGCATGGAAGAAAAGTACCGGAATCCGACTGTTGCTCTGTGGGCTGCTATGGAATGCGCATCCCTTCAGCTTCTGGACAGAGATGCATCCATCGCTTTAGCCGGAAGCCTTGCGCCGGAACTTGCAGAAGAGATTTCAGCTCTGCTGAACAAACCGGTCGCTGTCTTCGATGAATGGGCAGCATCATTAGGTCTTGCCATTGCAGCACGCGATGTTTTCAAAGGCGCAAAAGAGATTCTCGGAATTCCGGTTGCAAAACCGCTTCCAAAGAGTGTGTAAACTTAAAAATTTGTGCAGAACATATCTGCACGCTGTTTTTTAAAATAGTTGTAACTATTCAACAACTCCAATGAAGATTTTTAGAAGTCACTGATGTTAGAGATTTTTAAAGAACGCGAATCTTCGCGAATCTCACGCGAATCGCGGCACTATTCACCTGCGC
>DALTWQ010000003.1 GCA_029987025.1 Methanocorpusculum sp.
TACTGGTGACACCACTGGTACTGGTGGCAACACTGGTACTGGTGACACCACTGGTACTGGTGACAACACTGGTACTGGTGACACCACTGGTACTGGTGACAACACAGGTACTGGTGACACCACTGGTACTGGTGACACCACTGGTACTGGAAATAACACCACTGGTACTGGAAATAACACCACTGGTACTGGTGACAACACAGGTACTGGTGACACCACTGGTACTGGAAATAACACCACCGGTACTGGAATGGAGACACTGAGTTCTGTAAATATAGTTATTGCAACTCCTGTGACTGGAGCAAAGCCTGCGACATCAGTAAACGGAACCGGCATTGTCTCTCAATCAGTTACCTGGTCACCCGCGGTTTCATCTACATTTGCAGCGGGAAAACAGTATAGTGCAACCATCATAGTGAAGAATGCCACCGGATATGAATTTTCTTCTTCTTCTATTCTGACGGTAACTGTGAACGGAAAGTCAGTAGCGTTTGCTAAAGTATCTCTCTCAAAAAATATCCTGACAATATCAGATTATCCTATAGGAACAACTGCGAATAGTGAAATTTCATCAGTCTCTCTCAAACTCGACGCCCCATCCATTGGTGGAATCCCTTATGATTGTAAGGCTACGGCAGAAAATTCTGCAAAATACGATATATCATCTGTTACATGGTATAAATCATCTGTCGCATCTGGGAATGAGCTTTCCAACACAACTGCCTTTGCTCCAAATACAGTTTATGCGGTAAAAATTATACTTACTGCCAAAGACGGTTATATTTTCGACGATGATATGACGAACAAGTCAGTACAAATAAATTCAAACACACTGTTAGAAGACCCGTCATTCCCTGATGGAAGCGGCAAATTAATTATGCAGTATGCTTTCCCGATGATTCTTGAAGGAGCAAAACCAACCATATCCTTATCCGCAGATCCGGAAAATCCGGAGATTAAATCCGGACTTGATTCAGTTACTGTAAAGTTTACGTACAAAATAACCGGAGACTATGACGCTGCTTCGATTAATTTTGGAGAAGGGGATTCTGATGTATTAATCACTCAAAGCGGAGGTACTATTCCGTATACATACACATCACCAGGCACGTATACTGTGCTTATGCGTGCTGGAAATGAAAACGGAACTGTTGAAAAGAAAATCTCTGTTCCGGTAACCAAAGAAAAGTTCAAAGCATCCTTCTCCGCGACAGTACTCTCAGGTGAGGCTCCGCTTAGTGTCATCTTTACTGATACATCAACCGGAACATCCGGAAAAGTAATTCAGCGTTCGTGGGAATTCGGGGACGGAAAGACAGAATCATCTCTGACATCTGTACCGCACACGTTTGAAAAGGAAGGTACCTACTACGTCAAACTCTTCATCTCGGATGGTACAAATCAGGACACGGCAACAAAGACAATAACAGTCACTAAAAAAGGTGAGACTGCCGCCCCTGCCGCTGATGTTGAGTATGAACCCCTCATCATTCTCGGGGATGTAGGAATACCATCTCCGCTGGATCTGATTGCTGAGTTCATCAGACTCTTCCAGGAGATGCTGAACTTTGACAATTACACATTCTTCTCCGGCGAAGAAGAGTAAATTTCCGGAACTGAAACATTTGGAGTGAGTGATACTCATCTCCAAAAAAAATTACAAATATTTTTTCTGAATCACATCAAGAGTTCCTTTCATACTGCCGTCACCGACAACTTCCGGAATAACGCCTGCTTTTTTCATCGTTTCAGCAGTAATTTCTCCGATTGCCATTGGAATTATCCCGGACATATCAGGAAGCACCGCATCAGAAAATGATTTTGAACTGGTGAATAAAACTGCATTGCAGTCGTCGAGAGACAGCGGCACGCCTGACGGGGATAAATGATACACTCTGTACTCGTAGGCAAACGCCCCGATGTCTTCAATCGAGTTCATGAGCTCTTTATTCGGCACATCAGCTCTTGGAATTCCGATGCGTTTTCCGTCAGCCCAGTCTCCTAAATATGCAGCAAAATCACGTGAATAGTATGAGGTAAGCATCTCTGCTTTTATGCCGTATGAATGCAGAACTTCTGTTGTTTTAGGCCCTATTCCGATAACCCGGCATGTCTTTGATATATTTCTGTCAAGCAGCGGAGCTATATGCTCTGCGGCATAGGCACTCGTAAAAAAGACGGCATCAAAATTTCTGTCATTTGCCTCGAGCACAAACTGCTGAACCGCACGTGAATTTATTTCTGCAGTAAGCGGAGATACTATTTTTACCGAGTGTCCGTACGATGCAAAGAGAGCTTCATCGTCTTTTTCTTTACCGGCGAGACGGGTAACTGCAATCTTCATCAGATAGATATTGGCTTTCGGAAAGAATTAGTCTTTTGAATAGACTGAAAAGAAAAATGAATGCCCGGGTATCCGGGCTTTCCTGTTGTAATTATGCTGCCTTGATAGAGACAACTTCGGATTTGATGACTTCAAGTCTGCGGACCGGGAAAATCGGTTTGCATACTTCAAACATCTTCTTGGAAAGGTCGCCTTTAAGCATTGCATTGACAAATCCGCCGAAGTCAGTTTCTTTTGCACAGTCTTCAACGACTTTGACCATTGCTGCGCGGATTTCCTGTGCCTGTGCAAGTCTTGCGTGGCTGATGGTAAATCCGGTAATGGTAACCTGAACCTGCTTGTCAGCTCCGAGCGGAGTTACGGTGATGGTGGAGTCGATACGGGTTGCCCGGCGCTTGACCATGGCTCTGATGAACTCTTTTGCCATTTCGTGTCCGACAAAGTTCGTGTATGCTGCATCTCCTGCGACTTCTGCAATCTTGAAGGATGCACGGATGTTCTGCTTCGAGTAGTCCTGGATTAATTCTCCAAGGCTGACGGTTAATACGCGGCCGGGGATGTTCTCTGCGTCAGAGGAAACGATTTCACCGATTAACTGCTTACCGAGGAATTCCGGTGCATAGACCTTGAACCAGGACTTTGCTTTCCATCCCTCAAGCTTGCGTCCGCCGCTTGATTTCTTTCTTGCCATTGTTAATTCACCTTACTGTTTTTTGTTATGTTTTTCAGCAGATTCACTGATCTGCCAAGCAACAGATAAATTCATCAGATAATCATCAGCAGTTGCAAGCACTGTTCTGGGAGATTCCCCAAAAAACTCTGCCTTAACTGACCCATTTTCAACGCTGCATTTCATATATCCTGCGTTATCAGGAGATAATGCATCTGCAATCTCTTTTGCAGAATCTGTTTTTGAGATGATGCATCCTTTTATTTTCATGCAAACTCCGGAATTGTGCTGAGAAACTCTGCCTGACATTCAAGCGGAAGTTCTCCTCCGGCACGGGTTTTGTGTCCCCCGCCTGTTCCTCCGAATTTTTCGGCTGAGGTTTTCATGAACTGTTCAAAGTCAACATCTGCATTCAGCGGTGCGCGGGCTGATACTTTCAGGTATGCCGGCGCTTTTCCGATTACAATTACCGGACAGTTTCTGTCCGCTGCAAGCAGGTCTGCAACATCTGATGCTGCATCAGCATCGGATACTTCCCACACATGCGGGCGCAGTTCCTGTGCGGCAGCTGCATTTTCGAGAATGTGTTTTCTAAACGCGACTGCTGTATTCCACGCTTCATCTGCTTTTGCTGCATCACCTGCAGCTACAGCAAATCCTAAATCAGCATGGCCGGATTTACCGCATGCATCAAGGACTGCTGTCAGCGAATGAGCGTCCTGAATTGTTTCGCGCAGAAGTTTCCAGCTGTCTCCATAGACTCGTTCAAGGGATGCGGCAGAGGCAGATGACCGCAGAATAATTTCCGAGAGGAAAAGTCCTGCGTAGGCTTCGTCGGTTGTTGTTCCCTGACAAAGCGTCTGGATTTTATCTGCCAGCGCTGCATCTCCGGCAATGCCCGGAAGATACGGAAGTGCTGCGATTTCAATCTGTTCTCTTGTAGTACGTCCGGGAAGAAGAATCCCTTTTCCGGGAACTATCAGATTGTCACCAACAGCATCATCAATTATCGTCTTGTTCATTCCGGAAACTTTCTGGTTATCTCCGATAATTCCTGTGAGAACAAGACCTGCTAAATCTCTGTTTTCGCGGTCTAAAGCGACAGCGACGAGATATGCGCATCCTGCTGCGGAAAGTTCGGTTTCACCGTCAAGTCCTTCGAGACGCGGATTTATGTGATACGGCGTTTTTGCATAGGGTATGTGATGATCAATAATTATTACTGAATCGGGCAGTGCCGAAACAGATGCTCCAAGGTCGCACAGTATTGTAATTTCGGGGCGTTCCACATCTTCTGCCTTCAGATGAGGTAAGAATCTCAGCCTGAAAGCGATGCCGGCACGCTGTAATGCAATACAGAGAATTGCTGCCGATGCGATACCGTCTGCATCGTGATGCGAATAGACATCCGCATATTCCATGGTGCGCAGGCGGTCTGCAATTTTTGCGGCAGATTCGTTGATTGACATTGGAGGTTACTGATGATTTTATCTGGAGAGAAGAATCTCTGCAGTCTCCGGGGAGTATGCCCAGGTTTCCGGAAGTTTTCCGTTTCCGGTGTAGTATTTCACGAGTCTTCTGATCTTAGCTTCAGTTAACTGGAGCTGGCGTTTGTTGTGAAGGTCGTGCTGGTTGTCGATTAAGTGTTTTCTCATTCCGAGAGCTTTGTGCATGAGGTTTCTGAGATCTTCAGGAATGTCATCTGCCATGTTGTTCTCGATGATGATTTTGTTAATCTTCTTGCCGGTTGCAAGCTTTACGTCCGGAACGCCGTGTTTGTCACGGAGAACGAGACCGATAGCTGCACTGGAGAGACCGGTTCTGCGAAGTTCGACGACTTTTGCCTCGACTTCTTTTGCGTTTTTGTTGGACCATTCAGGAGCTTCTGTTCTGAACGGACGAACTGAGGCGGCAATACCTCTTCTTCTTGCATGCATTCGTGCCATGATTTTCACCTATGCGGAACTGTAAGACCAATGCTGAACCGTACATCAGCTGACGTATCAGATGCGTCCGCGTAATTGATATCTGATACGGGTAAGTCACGAAAAGAGCAGCTCGTAATGGAATATATACTGCAGAGTATGCAGTATTGTCCGGCTGACTCATCGTAATCCCAAAGCCGCAGGCGTTTGCCGGGCAGTGTTTTCTGAAACACGTCGGACTTACTCTAGTCAGCATCCGCTTATGGAAAACGGAGTGCTGGATATATATTGGATATGGCAGGTATTAATAGTTGCGGGAAAAATTACTGAAAAAACTGTTTTAATTTCCGGTTTGAAAAAAAGATGGTATTGAAATGGATTATTATTTTTCCGCAATCTTTTGAATCAGCGGCATAATCTTCTGTGTTTCTGCACGCTTTACCCGTGATACGCGGCTTACAGCTGTACGGGTTCCTGATTCTGACATCTCACGCTCCATTCTGCTGCAGATTTCATCAAAGATGCGTTTGTATGCGATGCAGTGCGGGTCAACCCCGTTTGCGCTGTTTGTTCCGGCAAGGGCATTGTACGGGCATCCGCCGCGGCAGTAGGAAATATGCCGGCATGATGCACAGGCAGTATCAACTGCTGACTTATATGCAGTCATACGGCATCCGGCAGGGCTGTTCATCAAATCTTCAAGCGGCGGCTTATCCTTTACATATCCCATAACCCATTCAGGCATACCGATGAAACGATAGCAGGGATAAATCGCACCGTCAGGCCCTACGGCGAATGTTGACCCCATACAGTCAGCGTACGTACAGACAGAACCGGCATGAGTAAACACACAGCGGCAGAGGTCATTGACATTCATAATCTCAAACTGCGGATTTTCGATTGCCGTATCAAGAAGCCAGACAAGCAGTTCGCCGTAATCCTCCGGCTCAAGAGTCCACGCATTCGGGTTGTCTCCTTTCAGCGAAGGAAGGGCAGGATGAAGTTTCATAACCCAGCCCTGCTCTTTGAAAAATGCAATGATGTCTTCTTTGCGAAGCACTGATGAGTTTGTAAACGTACAGATGAATCTGACCAGAAGGCCGTGTGCTTTTGCCGTCTCAAATCCTTTCATGCAGCGCTCAAAGTATCCGTCGCCGCGCTGATAATCTGTAAGGTCTTTCGGCCCGTCAATTGATGAACCGATTGGAATATGGTATTCTGCAAGAATTTCTGCGAGTTCATCAGTCATCAGCCAGAGATTTGTCTGCATGGCAAACTCAGGGTGCATGTGCGCCAGTTCATTTGAGATGAGCGGCAGTGCTTCACGATAAAAGTCAGCACCTGCAAGTAGCGGTTCACCGCCGTGGAAGGTGAAGGTGACATGTTCTTTGTCTACCGGTTTTAACCACTCGACAATGTCTCGGACAGTCTCCATTGACATCTTCGGGGAGTTTACATCAGAACTCCAGCAGTATTTGCATCTCCCGGGGCATCCGAGTGTGGGAATTATCATTATATGAAACGGATTTTTCATGCTGCTGAATATATATTTGCAGTAAAAGATATTCAGAGTAACGCTTTACGGAACCTATCTCTCTAAATGTTTATAATTGAGCAGGACATACTATGTAGTCATGACAGCACAGAAAGTTCTTCTGAAGACAACGTTAGGCGATATCACGCTTGAATTACGGGAAGACATGCCGATTACCTCCGGCAACTTTGCAAAGCTCGTCGGCGACGGATTCTACAACGGCGTCATCTTCCACCGTGTTATTGACGGATTCATGATTCAGGGCGGAGACCCGACCGGAACCGGCTGCGGAGGTCCGGGATACAAGATTCAGGACGAGTTCATGCCTGACAACAAGAACAACAAGGGAACCATCGCCATGGCAAACGCAGGGCCTAACACCGGAGGTTCCCAGTTCTTCATCAACCTCGTAAACAACAACTATCTTGACAAAGCGCACCCTGCCTTCGGAAAAGTTGTTGAAGGATTTGACGTTGTAGAAAAGATTGGAAAGGTTAAGACCAACTACAGCGACAGGCCGCTTGAAGATGTTGTAATCAAAGAAGCAATTCTTCTCTAATCTTTTTTTACGGAATAATTACAAAAAAACAATCAGGAATTATAATTTCCTGATTTTATCAGCCATCGTATGAATCAGTTCTTTCTTGATATTCCAGAGTTTTTCAGAGAGGTCGACATAATACCGGTGAGGATTGTCAAACCGTTTTACTTCATCCCAGATGCCGTCAAGCTCTTTCGCACAGTATGCTTTGACATCGGAGATTTTCGGGACATCATAGACAAGCGTTCCTGCTTTGAAAATCGGAACCAGGAGTTCTCGTGCGGTAAAGTTTTCCAGGGTACTTGTTTTCCAGGAACTCATCGGGTCGAAGATGGTAAGCGGTTTTTTCTCATCGATTACTTCGTCAAAGACGCATAAGAGGTCTGCAACCGCTTTGCCGCTTGTGTTGTCGATTAAGCGGTACACTTTTTTGAAGTGCGGGTTGGTAACTTTTACTGCATCCTCGCTGATTTTGATTTTCGGAACAATCATGCCGTTTTCTTCGACAGCAGCGAGTTTATACACGCAGCCGAATATCGGGTTTGATGAGGCGGTAATCATCCGTTCGCCGACACCGAAAACGTCAACCGGTGCGCCTTCGGCCATCAGGGCGGTGATAGAAAATTCATCAAGAGAGTTTGAGACATAGATTTTACAGCCGGAAAGCCCTGCTTCATCAAGCATCTTTCGTGCACGCTTTGAAAGATATGCCATATCTCCCGAGTCAAGTCTGATGCCGAAGTGTGTGATTCCTTTCGGAATTAAGACATCTTTGATGGCCCGGATTGCGTTCGGCACACCGCTTTTTATGACATTGTAGGTATCGACTAACAGTACTGCGTTTGTCGGATAAATCTCACAGTAAGTCCTGAAAGCCTCGTACTCGGAATCGAACATCTGAACCCACGAATGAGCCATAGTTCCGCCCGCGGGAACAGCGTACTGTTCGTCGGTAAGAGTACAGGCCGTTCCGGCACAACCACCTAAATAGGCAGCACGTGCACCAAGAACCGCGGCGTCTCCGCCCTGTGCTCTTCGTGAACCGAATTCAAGAACAGCACGTCCGAGAGCTGCACGGCAGACTCTGCTTGCTTTTGTCGCAATCAGCGACTGGTGATTCAAAGTGAGGAGAATAAACGTCTCTAAAATCTGCGCCTGGGGTGCCGGTGCTCTGACAATTAAAATCGGTTCGTTCGGAAACACCGGTGTTCCTTCAGGAACTGCGTAGATGTCTCCGGTGAATCTGAATCCGCGCAGGTACTCAAGGAACTTTTCATCAAAGAGATTTTTCGAGCGGAAATAGGCGATGTCGTCATCATCAAAGTGCAGATCTTCAACATAGCGGATAACCTGTTCAAGACCTGCAGCGATGGCAAATCCCGCTCCGTCCGGAACAGATCTGAAGAATACATCAAATACGGTGATTTTATCTTTGAATCCGGAAAGGAAATAGCCGTTTCCCATCGTGAATTCATAGAAATCACAAATCATCGCGAGGTTGCGTTTATTGTTCATAAGTCATTCCTGTTGACAACTGTTATCTGCAGATTGTCCATAACGTCGAGCGCTTTTTTGTTCAGACTCTCATCGAACGTGGATGTGCATTGTGCATCAACAACAATTTCAGTCTCCGGCAGTGCTGCTTTTGCGAGGATTGCATTTGAGATGACGCAGATACTTGAAACCAGTCCGACAAACTCAACAGCCTCGTAGGTTCTCCCTTTCAGATAGTCATAAAATTCCGGACAGGGGAACCCGTGTTTTTCAAAGACTTTGTCGGTCGGAAGACACATTTCCGCAATTTTTCCGTAGAGTTTGTGTCCCTCGGTTCCTTTGATGCAGTGCAGTACGGGAAGTTTTCTTCCTTCCTGTGTGTTCAGATAATCTGAATCGTGGGTGTCAAGGGTAAAAACAATTTCATCACCGGATGTGCGGTATGCAGCAATTTTTTCTGCAATTGGTTTTTCCAACTCGAGTGCTTTTGGAAAACCAAGGCTTCCGCAGACGAAATCATACTGAAAATCAGTTACAACTAAAAGCCGTCTCATAATGAAAAAAATAAAAAAAGATTATTCCTCCCCGAGGAACTTTTTCATTTCCTGGTAGATGAATTCACGAACCTTTTCGACTTCTTCGCGTTCTCCGCGGAAGGCGAGCAGTTCGCGTTCATCATGGTCCATGTTTGCAAACGTAAGGGGGCGGGTAACTCCTACGAGTTTTACATTGAACTTCACCGCTGCATCACGGATGGCAGCACGCGGAGTTCCCGGCGGCAGAATTAAATCTACTTCTTCTGGTTCTGGAATATCAGTCATATTACTTTCCTATCTTCTGACGTTTTGCCATGATGCATTTTCCGCCGCGCACACCGCCTATCGGGCATTTCGGATGGCCGATACTGTTCATACAGCGGCCCATAAGGGCAGATCCGCGGGCTAAGCCGTCATCAACAAAGACAAGGTGATTGACAGGTTCGTCATAGATGCCGCGCTTTGCAACTCCTTCTAAGATGTACTGCGGTTTGTTTCCGGAAATTATCGCACGTCCGGTAAATCCGATGGAGCTGTTTGCCGGAAGCAGGTTCTTTTCAATGCAGATGTCAATGATTTTCAGTGCCATGCCGGCACAGACACGGTCAATGACTTCTCTTATGACCTTCTTGTTTTCTTTCTGCGCGAGTTCTGCACCTATTTCTTCAAGTACGTGAATCCTGTCGCCGTCGCATCCTGCATCAACTCCGATTAAGATAATTCCGGATGCTTTTGCAACATCTGCGCAGACCGGAACCTTTCCGAAACGGGTTCTTTCCGGCGGAACTTCGCGGATGTCGATAACTTCCATACATCTGTCAATGTAGGGCTGTGCCTTCTTTAATGAGCTGGAAGAGGCAGGAGCGCAGTGTTCTCCGAATAAATCAAGTGCGGTACCTTTCTTTTTATCGACAAGACCGGTTCCGCGGATGATTGCATCCGGAATTGCGCCTGCAAGTCCGCAGAAGTTTCCGATGGTTTTTGCAAACGGAGACTCTGCATCGGGAGATACATCTGAAGTGATACGGCCGTCAAGGGTGGTTCCGAAGTCCATGGAGATACACGGGTTTCTGAAATCGACTCCGGTCCATTTTGCTCCTTCTTTGATGCCTGCCATAGCAAGTTCTCCTTCCATCTCGTTTGCAACCATCTCAACGCCGGTTGTTCCAGATGGCGGGGTTACACCTGCAACTGCTCCGGTGAATACCAGGCGGTCTGCAAAACTGTGGGGGCGAAGCTTCGGCGGAAGACTGTTGATACCCATAGGGGGTGTCATTTTCTTCGGCGGAACACCTGCTAAAAGACAGCCGTCTGCAAGAGCTTTGATGAACTCCCCGACCTGGTCGGGCGAATCCATTGCTGCAACAACACCGGTACTTCTGACAACGAAGTCAAGGTCTTCAGTGATGCTCAGATTTGCATCCTTGTGGCATTTTATGAGCGTATCACGGACAAGCTCGGTTACGGATTCGCGGGTAAGTTCTGTTCCGTCAAGGGTTGTTCCAAAGACAACCTCGCCTGATTTCGGCGGCCGTACATCACGGCTCATGGAAACTGTTTTTCCGAGAACATATGAGTGTCCGTCTTCCAGATTAGTTCCTGTCAGAATGCACTTAGTGGTTGTGTTTCCCATTTCAACGGATGCAACGATGAAATACGGTTTTGATTTGTATTCCGGCTGACTGACTCCGACACCATATCCGGCAGCCATTGGAGGGGCAACACTTTCCACAATCCATGGCTGCAGTTTCTTCTTGAAAAATCCTGCCGACATAATTATAGAATTCTTGGCGTATGCGGGTAAATAGGTTTCGTTTAAAAAGAGGGAAGATGATTATTTTATTTCAGAGAAGACCAGCTCATAAATCCAGTCTTCAAGCATTTTACAGGACGGGATATCACACTCTTCTGTACATGCAACACACGGAACAATTGAGTCTCCTGCCATCAGAAGCTGCGCATTAATCTTCTTCTTCTGTTCAACGCCGCGGATAAGATAGGTTCCTTTTACTTTTTCCCGCGTAATGCGTCCGGCAGTTTCCAGTTCTGTAACAATTCTGGAACAGGTTCTGCTGTCTATATCGAGTTCTTTCCAGAGGACGCTCTGGAGGACGCCGTCATGCTTTTCACAGATATGTGCGTGAACTGCATCGAGGCGTTCTTCTAAATCTTCGGGTAAGGGAGACATGATGTTAGTTTAATGGTGCGATGCTTAAGATATTGTTTCCGCGGATTACGACATTTCCGAGCTCTCTTCTGCCTTTTGCGGAGATTTCAACCGCATTTACCATATGGAGATTCAGATATTCATCCATTGCAACGAGAAGACCTTCAAATTTGCAGCCTTCATCTTTTATCTCGACAGAGATGTTCTGGTCAACAAGCGAGTTGACTTTTTTAATCGGAAGAACGATACCGGATACCATAATATATTACTTATTGTCTTTTGAAGTAATTAATCTGTCCTTTTTATCAGGGAGATAGAGTCAGGATTCTGCTTAAAACAATCTGAATGAAACAAAAAGAGTGCGAGGGATGGGATTCGAACCCAAGAACTACTACTAGACTAGCCCCTCAAGCTAGCGCCGTTGACCTGGCTTGGCTACCCTCGCCTATTTGACTTATACATATTGTATTGTCTATGTTATAAATCTACTGAATCGACAACACAATGATTTATCTGGAATCAGCCCGCACAAATAAGATAATGTGGCAGAGAATTCTTGAATATTTTGCAGACTCGCCGTCTCAGCAGAAAGTTATCCGATTTCTGCTTGAAAACGGGTTTGGAATCTCCCCGAATGGAAAAACAGCGGTAAACGGGGTTGAGATATCTGCAGCAGCTGTCGCGCGCGCGGTAAATGTCGACCGGCGTGTTATAGAAACAGTTATTCAGCGGATTCTGGAGATTGATGAACTGAAAAATCTCTTCACGAATCTTCGTGTAACTCCGGATTTTACCAATGTTGCAAAGGATCTGGGGCTTTCTGTAGTAACTATCTTACCGAAGAATGCAGAGGATAAAAACATCGTTGCATCTGCTGCAGGAGTTCTTGCAGCATTTAATCTGCCTCTCCGCCAGATTTTTGTAACAGATTCATATACGGCGGAAAATCCGAAGCTGGTTATCATAGTAGACGGCAAACTTCCGCCCGAGGCGCTTGATAAACTGCGCGAACTTCCGGCAGTCAAGGCCATTACCTTCTAAATATCATCACTTTTTCAGACCAAACCCTTTCGGATTCTGCACATGTTTATATGTGATTAATTGTATACAATAATGTACAAAAATAAACATCAATGCATATTATGTCTGAAACAATCCCTTACAAGATATATCTGCATGAGGATGAAATGCCGAGATACTGGTATAACATCCGTGCGGATATGAAAAATAAACCGGCCCCGCTCTTACACCCGGCAACACATAAGCCGGTAACCTTTGAAGATCTGCAGCCGGTTTTCTGCGATGAACTCATCCGGCAGGAACTTGATGATACAACACCGTACTTCGAGATTCCTGAAGAGGTTTATAACTTCTACCGCATGTACCGCCCCTCGCCGCTTGTCCGTGCCTACTGTCTTGAAAAACTTCTGGACACTCCGGCAAAAATCTACTACAAGTTCGAAGGAAACAACACATCCGGTTCGCACAAATTAAACTCTGCAATCGCACAGGGGTATTATGCAAAACAGCAGGGACTTACCGGTGTTACCACGGAAACCGGCGCAGGACAGTGGGGAACTGCCCTTTCAATGGCCTGCGGATATCTCGGCCTTAAATGCCACGTCTACATGGTAAAGGGAAGCTACGAACAAAAGCCGTTCAGAAAAGAGGTTATGCGCACGTATGGTGCTGAGGTTACTCCGTCTCCGTCGGAGACAACTGACGCCGGCCGCCGTATCTTAAAAGAACACCCCGGAACATCCGGTTCATTGGGCTGTGCTATCTCGGAAGCTGTTGAAACAGCACAGAACACTCCCGGATACCGCTATGTCTTAGGCAGTGTCTTAAATCAGGTCGTGCTCCACCAGTCGATTATCGGTCTTGAGTGTAAAACTGCGATGGACAAATACGGCATAACACCTGATTTAATCATCGGCTGTGCCGGCGGAGGTTCAAACCTCGGCGGGCTTATAGCACCATTCATGGGTGAACAGCTCCGCGGAGAAGCAGAATATGAGTTCCTTGCTGTCGAGCCGGCATCGTGTCCCACGCTTACCCGCGGGAAATACGTCTATGACTACTGTGACACAGGGAAAGTCTGTCCGCTTGCAAAGATGTACACGCTTGGATGCGACTTTATCCCTTCAGCAAATCACGCAGGCGGACTTCGTTACCACGGAATGAACCAGGTACTCTCGCAGTTCTATGACGAAGGGCTGCTTAAGGCAACTGCTGTTGAACAGACCCGTGTCTTCAAGGCTGCCGTCATGTTTGCAAGAGTTGAAGGAATTCTTCCGGCGCCTGAATCGAGCCACGCAATCTGTGCAGCAATCGATGAAGCACTCCGCTGCAAAGAAACAGGAGAAGAAAAGACGATTCTTTTCGGACTTACCGGCACCGGATACTTCGATTTGAAGGCATACGAACAGTTCAATAATAATACTATGACTGATTATATTCCTGCAGACGAAGAACTTGAACAGAGTTTTGCGAAGTTTCCGCTGGTGAACTGATAAGATGCTCAATATCACAACTTTCCTGGATGCAAATGCCTGCCGTCTTGATAAGAAGGTCTTCTTCTGTCCTGAACGAAACACCGCATACACCTCAAAAGAGATTCTTTCAATCTCTTCAGAAATCGCGCGAAGGCTGATTTCATTAGGTGTGGGAAAAGGAGACCGCGTGATGCTTTACATGAACAGCACACCGGAGTATCTCTTCTCCTACTTTGCAGTGTGGAGACTCGGCGCCGTTGCTGTTCCGACGAACCGTGTCTACACAGCAAGTGAACTTACCTACATGGCAGAAGACTCCGGTGCAAAGGTAATTATCACAGATACTGACGGAGCAAAGACCGCGTCAGGTCTTTCTCCTGCGGTTTATGTTCCTGAAGATATTGAATCGTTCCGCACTGCTGAAATTATTCCGCCTGAAAAAACCGAGTTTTCAGATGTCTGTCAGCTTCAGTACACCTCTGGTACAACAGGAAAGCCGAAGGGCGCTATGCTGACGCACGGAAACTGGTTTACTGCTATTCATAACGAATGTGATGTGCTGATGATGCGGCAGGATGATGTCTATCTGGGTATTTATCCGATGGGTCATGTGGGTCTTTCCTGGGGAGGGGCTGCACTCCGTGCCGGTGCGCTGTTTATTATGATGGAGCGCTACGACCCGGAAACGTATCTGTCTCTTTGCAAAGAGTACAAAGTAACAGTACTTGCAGGAATGCCTCCGGTGATTCATTACCTTTCTGAAGCACCGGCAGGTACAGAGGATTCTGTAAAAACAGTACGTGAGATTATTTCAGGCGGCGGACCGCTGCATAATGAAATCTGGAAAAAGTTCCATCACCGCTATAATATTCCTATTGTAAATGCGTATGGCTTATCTGAAACAGTTGTCATCGGAACCGGTACAGCAATCCGTCCGGAGGATTATGCAACTGCTGATAAATTCCAGAGCGTGGGACACCCTGTGTGCTTCTCAGAAGTAAAAATTGTGGATGAACATGATTCTTCAAAAGAGATGCCGCAGGGAGTTCCCGGGGAAATTGCACTTCGCGGGCCCGCAGTAGCTGTCGGTTACTGGAATATGCCTGAAGAGACAAAAGCTGCATTTCTTGATGACGGATGGTTCTTAACCGGTGATGTCGGCTATCTTGATGAAGATAACCGGCTCTGTATTACTGACCGTAAAAAGGACATGATTGTTATGTCCGGATGGAAGATTTATCCGACCGAAGTTGAGGATGCTCTTATCAGATTTGACAAGGTAAAAGAGATTGCTGTCTTTGGTCTTCCTCACGAACACCGCGGAGAGATTCCGGCTGCTGCGGTTGTCTGGAAGGAAGGATTCAGCGAGGCTGATGAAGAATCCCTGATTGCTTTTGCAAAAGAGCATCTGGCAGGGTATAAGGTCCCGCGAAAAGTATTTACCGCTGCTGAACTTCCGCGTGTTAACGGCTGGAAACTGTTACGCCGTGAACTGCGTGAAATGTACAGATAAATTACAAACACTTTTTTTACAGATGGTAAATATCGCGTCTGGGTAAAATCAGTCTTGGATAATTGAAAAATAAGATAGAGGAAATATTCCTCTTACTCTTTCTTTTCTTCTTTTTCTTCAGGCAGTCTGCCTAAGCGTTCCGGAAGAACGAGGTTTAAGATAATACCGACGACTGCTGCAAGTGCAACACCGGATAAGCCTAAGCCTGCTTCGGGGAAAATCGGGATTGCAAGACCGCCGATGGCGAGAATGAGCATGATACCGACAATCAGGACGTTTCTCTGGTTTTTGAAATCAACATGGTTTTCAACGAGGTTGCGCAGACCGACTGCTGCAATCATTCCGAAGAGAACGATACACATACCGCCGAGGACTGCTGCCGGAATTGAGCTGATGAATCCGGAAACGTATCCGATGAATGCAATCAGAACTGCAAACACTGCGGCGATTTCAAGGGTTCTCGGGTTGTAGTTTCTGGTTGCTGCAAGAACACCGGTGTTTTCAGAGTAAGTGGTGTTTGCCGGACCTCCGACAAGACCTGCAAAGATAGAGGCAAGGCCGTCTCCTAAGAGAGTGCGGTGAAGTCCCGGGTCTTTGAAGAAGTCTTTGCCGACAACAGCTCCGTTTGCGGAGATATCTCCTAAGTGCTCAATGAAGGTAACAATTGCGATTGGTGCGATCATCAGAATTGCAGAGAAGGAGAACTTCGGCAGGAAGAACTCAGGTACGGTAAAGAGGGATGCATTAGTGATTAAGGAGTAGTCAAGACCGACGTTAACACCTACTGCAGTTAAAATCATACAGGTAATGTATCCTGCAATCAGACCGAAGAGAATCGGAAGCATTCTGATGAATCCTTTGCAGAAGAGGCTCACAACAATAACGGTAATAATTACAATACCTCCGACGAGGTAAGACCATCCGTCAGAGAAGTAACTGATTGCTGTAGATGCTAACATTAATCCGATAATCATGACAACAGGACCGGTAACTACCGGCGGGAAAAGCTTTTTGATACGTGCAGCACCGATAATTTTGGCGATTACTGCAAATATAAGATAAACGACTCCGGCAGCAATAATACCGCCTGTTGCATACTCTAAGCCTTCAGTTGCGCCTACCACACAGATGGCTGCAATAAAGGCAAAACTGGATCCGAGGAAAACCGGAACCTTTCCTTTTGTTACCAGATGGAAGATAAGTGTACCAATACCGGCGCAGAATAATGCCACGGAAACAGGCAGACCGGTAAGCATAGGGACGAGAATGGTTGAACCAAACATCGCGAACACATGCTGGATACCAAGTATGGTTAACTTACCCGCATTTGTTTTCTTTTCTTCGGCCATAGAAATAAACCAGAAGTATTTGTTCCTGAAAGTATTTATAGAATAACTATTACGTCAGGGTATTTAAAACAGAAATAATTTCCTGTAAAAATCAGGTTATTTTTTTAAAAACAGACGTTCTGCTGAATCTTATAAATAATAAAAAAAGAAAAGTACTTATTCTTTATACTCGGCAAGTACTTCTTTCATTGATTCAAATACGACTTCAAGACCTTTTATCAGGATGTCATCAGGAATGGTGCATGCCGCCATGATTTTTACCACGGTGTCTTCTCTGCCGCAGAGTTCCAGGATAACGCCCTTTTCGAAGCAGCGTTTTCTGATGTCAAAGGAGACCTTTGACGGGTACGCTCCGAACTCGACACCCCACATGACACCAAGACCGCGTGCCCTGATGTTTTTGCCGTTTAAAGAAGGGAGTTTTTCGTCGAAGAACTTTTTGATAAGTGCTTCTTTTCTCTTGGTCTCCTGTTCCATGTTGTTGTCAACAAACATGTCAAGAGCTGCAGAACCTGCAACGAATGCCAGGTTGAATCCTCTGAAAGTTCCGTTGTGTTCACCCGGACTTAATACATCATACTCAGGTTTCAGAAGGGTGATGGCAAGCGGCATGCCGATTCCGCCTATGGACTTTGCCATAAATACGATATCCGGAACGATTCCTGCCATTTCGAATGAGAAGAACGGACCTGTTCTTCCGCATCCTGCCTGGATTTCATCGCAGATAAGGAGAATGCCGTGCTTGTCGCAGAGTTTTCTTACCGCCTGGAGCCACTCGGCCGGAAGGATGTTGATTCCCCCTTCTCCCTGTACGGTCTCCACAAGGATTGCTGCCGGCTTTTCGACACCGCTGTGGTCATTTTCGATGAGCATCTCCATATAACCGATGGTGTCAAAGTTCGGGTTGTCGAGCGGATGCGGAATTCTTGTGACGTTTCCAAGAACTACACCGCTTGCTTTGCGTGCCAGTTCTTCGCTGGTGGCTTCAAGCGCTCCTATCGACATCCCGTGGAATCCTCCCATTAAGGCAAAGACATTTGAACGTCCGGTTGCTTTGCGTGCTGCTTTTAATCCTGCTTCGACTGCGAGAGTTCCTGCAGGTCCCGGGAACATGACTTTGTAGTTCAGCCCTCTCGGCTTTAAGATGCGCTCTTCGAGGGTTTTGATGAACTCTGCCTTTGCCCGTGAGTAAAGGTCAAGTCCGTGAACCATGCCGTCAGTTTCGAGATACTCGATTACTTTGCGTTTAATTACTTCGTTGTTGTGACCGAAGTTTAATGCGCCTGCTCCGCAGAGGAAGTCAATGTATTCATTATTGTTCTGGTCATACAGCAGTGAGCCTTTAGCTCTGGTAAAAATGACCGGATATTTTCTGCAGTAGGACCGTACATTGCTCTCGTATTCCTCGAACAAAGCTGTATCAATTTTTTCTTCTTCTTTAAGACCCATAATACACACCCCTTTTTTTCGGACAGTATATATTTACGGAAAATCTTTGCCCCGCAGATATTACGGGTAGGAGATATCATTATGTTTGTTGCCGCCCTCAGGATTTAAAACTGTCCCTTTGTAAAAGAGCCGTTTATAACGGGATTTAGTCCATTCTGAATGAAATTTATGTGATTTAACCCCTCCCCTGTCTTAAATTCAGAAATCCTGCCCCCTGGGGGGTTAAAATAGAATTTGGGGTGAATTGTTCTTTAGGGTTGTTCGCGCGAGGGTGAATCAGATTTCTTTTCCTACGGTAATCTCACCTTCGGCATTAACGCCGATGACTTTTTCACCTGCCTCTCTTAAGGTTCTGATGTAGGTGATGACCTCAGGCGTGATTCTTTCACCAGGGCAGATGAAGGGAATTCCCGGCGGATAGGGAATAATAGACTGAGCACAGATTCTTCCTGCTCCGTTTTCGAGCGGAATGCGTTCTTTTACCGTCGGTACTCTGCAAAGTTCAAACCGTGTTTCAAGTACTGCCGGCGGTTTTGAGTGTACTGCAGTTTTTCGGGTGTGTGCTGCGGCAATTTTTTTCAGAGCGTTAAGGGTTTTTTCCATGTCGGCTTTAGTGTTTCCGATTCCTGTCATGCACATCAGAATGTTTCCGGTGGTAAGTTCCGCATAGATTCCTTCTTTGAGCAGAAGTTCTTCGAGTTCTGCGCCGGAGAGGCCGTATGCACTCATGTCGAGATTTATTTTGGTGATATCAAGCGATTTTGTTCTGATAATCTCGAGTCCTTCTATTTTCTCTGCTTCTTCGTAGAAGTAAGTAAGTGCTTCATACCATTCTTTTATGGCTTCTTTCTTGTGGTGTTTTAAGATGTCTGCGTTGATGTCAAGAGAGGCCATCAAAAGGTATGACGGTGATGTAGACATTATCATCTGGAGTTTGTCTTCTAAGATATAGTGGTCTACTCTATCTGTATTGTATGTCAGAAGAGCACTCTGGGTAAAGGAGGCAAGGGTTTTGTGAATCGAGTTTACGGTTAAATCTGCGCCGCACTCCTCTGCAGATTTGGGAAGAGGGTATCCGCAGTCGCTGAAGAATTTGAGGTGCGCACCGTGTGCCTGGTCAACAATGAGTATTTTTCCTGCTGCATGGACGAGTTTTGCAATTTCGGGTATGTTGGAGCAGATTCCGTAGTAGTTCGGAGAGGGGAGGATGACTGCCGCGGCGTCAGGATTTTCTTTTATGCAGCGTTCTATTTCAGCAGGCGTGATTTCGCCGGAGATACCGTATTCTTCAATCATCTCAGGGTATGCGTACACCGGCTGGATGTCTCCTAATATCAGGGCATTATAGATTGCTTTGTGACAGTTTCTTGCAAGGATGATTTTTCCGCCTTTGGGAACACTGGCAAGAATTGCAGCAATCAGTCCTCCGCTTGTTCCGTTGATTAAGAGGTATGCACGTTTTACTCCGTAGAGTTTTGCGTACTCTTCCTGGGCTGCTTTGAGGATTCCTTCGGTCTGGTAGAGGTTATCTGCTCCTATAATTTCTGTGATGTCGCAGTCCATTATTTTTTCAAGGAATTCCTGGTATCCGTATTTCCGGTAGATTGCAGATCCTTTGTGGCCCGGCATGTGAAATGATACGGCGTGTTTATCTGCGTGTTCTATCAGAAATGATAGTATGGGTGTTTCTGTCATATGTACAGATTAGGTTGAACGGGATGGGGGATAAGCGTATGTGCAGTTTTTTCTCTGCTAAATCTATTTATTTTCTCACCGCCCATATGATGAGTGAGCACGCGTGAATGTTTTTGATTATTCTGAGGATGACCTTCGCGGCATAATCCGTGATGTATGTCAGCAGCTTGCGTCGGCAGAATCCGGAGGGGAGGCAGTATCATTAATCATTCACGCACTTCGGCGTTTTACTATCTATGATTTGGTAAAAGTCGGGGCAGGTATCAGGGCAGAGGTTGAAAGACTTCCTGAGCCGTATAAAAGTAAATACCGCTCCTACGCTCAGGACCTGCTTACCAGATATCATGAACTGATGTCTTCTATAAAAGAGGGTGTATCTTTTTCAATTACGGATATGTCTCTCTGGAAAAAATACTGGCAGTCTGCTGCAGAGTATCTGCTGATACGAGACACCGGCCAGCGCTCGCAGATTGAAAATCCTGCCGGGAGATTTTTCTACCGTCTTGTGTATGCGTATGTTATGCTTATCGCAGGAAAACCGGGCCATCCGGTGGGAACTCCTTTCCCGGGAGGGTGGTGTGTCAGGGAAGAAAACGGGGAGATACTCTGTCCTATCCGCGACAAGGAAAAAGACCTTCCGGAAGCGCTCTGCAATTTCTGTCCTGCAAAACAGGATGAGCGGTGTCTGTAATTCCTGCGGTAAAAACACTTTTTACTATCAGTATCCTATAGTATCAGCAAATGTTTGAAGATATCATTTCCACTCCTGAATTTCAGATGTGCCTTCTTTTGTTCGTGGCACTTGGAGGGTATCTTCTCGCAACCAAGATTCACCAGTCTGCTGTTATCGGAGAAATTCTGGTGGGTCTTTTAGTCGGTCCGAGTGTTCTGGGGCTCATTACCTATACTGATTTTGTTGAGAGTCTTGCAGGACTCGGTTCGATTGTTCTTTTGTTCGTTATCGGATTCGAGTTTGAAATAAAGGATATTGCAAACTGGAAGTACGGTATTATTGCGTTAAGCGGTGTTGTTGTTCCGTGGGTTGGCGGGTACCTTGCAGCACAGCTTTTCGGCATGGACTTTTTCTCTGCGATATTTATCGGAACTGCGCTTACTGCAACCAGTATTGCGATTACGGCAAATGTTCTGCGTGAGATGGGAAAACTCAAGCACTCATTTGCAAAGGCGATTATAGGTGCTGCCGTTATCGATGATGTGCTGAGTTTAATTGTTCTCTCCATCGCGCAGGATATGAGTTATACCGGGCAGCTCGCTGTCGGCGGAATTATTTTAACAGTCATAAAGGCATTCGGATTTGTGGTTCTTGGTGCGTTAATCGGAGTAAAATGCTTCCCGAAGCTTCTTTCATGGATGGACAGCACTAAGATTGCACGGAAGTTTCCGGAGTTTGTGTTTATCTTTTCGATGATGCTTGCATTCCTCTATGCGATGTGCGCAGAGGCTGTCGGGATTTCCGCAATTGTGGGTGCGTTTTTAGCAGGAGTCTGTGTAAACCGCGTCAGTCTGAAACACAGTATGGATATTAAACTCGGGGCTGAGTATCTCTACATCATATTTGCATCCATCTTCTTCGTGTCCCTGGGTATTATTGCGGATTTGCGGTATATTACGCCGGATATGCTGCTGTTTATCGGTGTTTTGTGTGTGGTTGCTGTTATTACCAAGGTTATCGGCTGCGGTCTGCCGTCAAAGCTGATGGGTATGAGCTGGCGCGATTCTCTGATAGTGGGTGTTGGTATGATGCCGCGCGGAGAGGTTGCTATGATTGTAGGTCTTATTGCGCTCACTCATTTCAAGGAGCTTGCGGCCGGCTCTACAGACCCTGCTCAGGCTGCTTTGTATCTGCAGCAGGGAAATGAAATCTTCATTTCGGTTGTTGTTGTGTCACTGGTAACTACAATTATTGTGCCTCTGCTCTTTAACGGTATCTTCTTCAGGAAGGAACGGAAGAAAGAGCCGAAAGGGGTGTGCAGCTCTGCGCCGCCGGATAGTGCGAATACGTAAGGTAATTTAAAAAATCTTTTTTATCTTTATTTTCCGGGCAGTATCTGCCTGTAAAAAATGGTGTGTCTCTATACAGATTATCGTCTGCGTCTCCCCTGGGGATGTGTCCGCTCGCGGTCGGGGATTCCTCTGTTCGGCACTAAATCTCCGATTAAATCCTTTCTTCCCGCTTTCAGGAGACCGGATACGACGTAGTCGTACTGCTTCGGGTCACGCCACTGAAGGACTGCACGCTGAATCCGTTTTTCGTTTCCGAGCGGAACATAGACTTTGTTTCCTGTCCGCGGGTCGAGACCTGTGTAATACATCGCAGTTGACAATGTCATCGGCGACGGGGTGAAGTCCTGGACCTGTTCGGTGTACATGTTGTGTTCGCGCAGGTAGAGGGCAAGGGTTACCATGTCTTCGATTCTGCAGCCGGGGTGCGAGGACATCAGGTACGGTACCAGATACTGCCGTTTTCCTTTTCTGTCAGTTTCTTCCTGCGGTGTTTTTGCCTGCTGGAGCGATTCGAAGCGTTTTCTGAATCTGTCAAAGACGGTGATGTCGGGTTTGTTCATCATCTTTGTAACCCTCGGGACAATATGTTCCGGAGCTACTTTCAGATGTCCTGAGATGTGGTGTGCGGCGATTGTTCTGAGGTATGTGCCCCCTTCTTCATTTTCGGGAATCAGGTCGTAGCGGATTCCTGAGCCGATGAATACATGTTTTACTTTCGGAATGCCGCGGAGTGCTTTTAGGAGGTGCAGCTGCTGTTTTATTCCTGACTGGAGCGAGGGGCAGTTTATGCATGATTTGTTTCTGCACGGCTCTTTTGTCTCCCAGTTTCTGCAGGTGCAGCCGTACATGTTTGCAGAAGGCCCCCCGACGTCGGAGATGGTTCCTTTGAACTCGGGCATTTTTACCATCCGCTGTGCTTCGCGGAGGATGGATGCTTCACTGCGGGATATGATGCGTTTTCCCTGATGATGAGTTATGGAGCAGAATGAGCAGGCACCGAAGCAGCCGCGGTGGGTAATCAGCGAGAACTGGACCGGGGCTAAGGCGGGGACAGGTTCTTTTATTGCGGGGTGCTGTTTTCGTGTGAACGGCAGTTCATAGATTCTGTCGAGCTCTTCGGTGGTTAGGGGTTTTTCTTCGGGATTTTGTACGATGACGGTTTTCGGATGCGGCTGGATTAAGGTGCCTTCACTTTCCGCGAAGGTTTTCCAGAATGCGGCAAAGGTCTGTTTGTCTTTGACGTCAGGGTATGCGGGAAGGACAGTTCCTTTTACCCCGCCTGATTTGAACTCCGCAACGGTCACGGTGTGGCAGGTGTTTGGAATGCCGCGGAGATCTTTTCCGTCCCTCAGGCGTTTTGCTGCTTCAACGATTGCTTTTTCGCCCATGCCGCAGATGAGAAGCGATGCCGGGATGTCTGCAAGAAGCCCCTGGCGGATGCTGTCTGACCAGTAGTCATAATGGGCAAAGCGCCGCAGGCTTGCTTCAACGCCGCCGATGATTACGGGGACGTTGGGGTAGAGGCGGTGGAGGATGTTGGTGTAGACGATTGCTGTCCGCTCAGGTCTGGTTACTTTTCCGCCGGGGGAGTAGACGTCATCATGCCGTTTCTTGAGTGCAGGCGTGTATGCGTTTATCATTGAGTCTACTTCGCCCGGAACGACGGCGAAGAAGAGGTTGGGGCGTCCGAACTCGGTGAAGGGTTTTCCTGAGCGGTCGTGCCAGTCGGGCTGGTTTATGACGGCGACGGTAAATCCTGCGTCGATGAGTACGCGGCCCAGAAGTGCTGCTGCAAATGAGGGGTGGTCTATGTATGCGTCTGCGCTTGCGAGAATTACATCCGGACGGCCGAATCCGATTTTTCCGGCTTCAGCTTTGGATATCGGGAGATACTTCGGCTGGAGTATATGTTTTTCTGCGGTTTTTTGTTCCGGCATTTTTATTTGATTATGACATCTACCGGGGTGCCGTCTGTGAGGTTCAGTTTTTCCCGCAGACGTTCGCCGGAGATGATTTCAGCGATGTCTGTGGGGTGGTGTGTCCGGAGAGGGGCTACTATTGCACAGGAGACACCTTCGATACTGCATAAGAGACAGCGGGCGTCGCCGAACTGGCGGTGTTCGTCTTTGAAGCCGGGAACTATCATCCAGCTGTGTGATTCGAGTCTGGAGCGTATCTGAAGACTCTGCTGGTTTAACCGTACGTTGAGGGTTCCGGGATACGGCGTAAATCCGCAGAGTCTGGTGAACATTTCCTGGTAGTGCGGGATTGACATATAGTATCTGCCTTCTCCGACGCCGGATACAACAGTTCCTTTCAGGATGTATTTTTCGTCTTCGGCGGAGAATATTTTTGAGTATTCAGCGAATTCCCGTCTGAGGTGTTCTTCTCCTAAGGAGGTGATGAGTATTGACTGTCCGGATGATTCGATGTTTTTGGTGATGAGGTTTCCTTTTTCGAGGGAGAGTATTCTGCGTGATGCTGTCTGCTGGCTGATGCCTAACTCTTCTCCGAGGGCCTGGGTGGATATTTTTACCGGACTTTTTAATCCGCCGAGGGTCGCCAGATGGCGAAGGCAGATTAGGTCATCTCCGTTTATAGTTATCATATCTCATTATTGGTATGATAACTATATATGGGTTGATATAAGTGTGCGCAGATGTTTTCTTATCCGGCAAAGACATCGAATATCATCTTCGCTGCAATTCCGGTCATCAGTATGAAGAAGAGAATCCGCAGTACTTTCTCCGGAATTTTCCCGGAGAGTTTTGCCGCTGAAATATATGCGGCGGGAACGGCTGTTATTATCAGGATTACCCACAGGGTTATGTCAAAATAGCCGTGCAGGAGGTATGATGTGAGTCCTCCTGCGGTGATGAACACAATTGCGGCGGATGATACCGCAGCAGCACGTTTCATCGGAAGTTTTCCGAAGATAGTCATCAGAGGCACAAGTATAGTTCCTCCTCCGACTCCTAAAAGACCGGAAAAGAATCCGCCGCAGGCACCAATTACTGCAGATAGCGGCGAGGGGATTGATGTTTTGTCTCCGGAGGGAAGCTTTGTAAGCATCCGGATTCCTCCTAAAATAAGAATCAGGGAAAAGAGTATGGTCAGGACATCGACCGGAAGAGCTGCCGCTGCAAATCCGCCGGCAAATCCGAAGACCATTCCGGTAAGTCCCATGACTGCAGCTGTTTTCCATGAGACGTTTCCCTGTCTTGTGTGCGCCAGAGCGCCTGTCAGAACGGTCGGGAACGCTGCTGCAAGGCTTACGCCGAATGCGGTAAGAAGCGCGGTATCTTTCGGGATTCCTAAGGAGAGCAGAACAACGTATCCTGCAGGTGCGAACAAGAACCCGCCTCCGACGCCGAGAAGTCCTGCAAGTAATCCGGCAAGGATGCCGGCACCGGCGAGGATTATGATGAGTGCGGGGTCTGTTAAGAGAGTATCTATCATTGAAAAAAATCAGGGAATTATTTCACAGCCGTTGTAGCGGGTGTGTGAAAAAGATTCCAGCGTGATGATGTCTTCATCTATCATCTTACGAATCTCTGCTGCTGCTGACAGCAGTGCGTCATGGAGGTTTCTTACGGTACCGCAGACTTCTTTGTATGCATCTCCCCAGGGGCGGACGATATTGGAATACAGGCACCTTCCGCCGCAGAATCCGTAGATGTCGCAGGAGGTGCACGGTTCGCTGATGGGGATTTCCGGAAGGTGGGCAGGGTCTGCTGTTCTTATGTCTCCTGCATAGTAGTCTGCCATTCCGACCATTATGGGGCAGGGGGCGATTTTTCCGTTCGTCATAATGCTGTAGTTGGCATACCCTGAGCCGCAGCGGAGTCTGCTGCTTTTACCGAGCAGGAGGTCTTCTGTTGTGGATAAGAACGGGTACCATTTAGGGACGATGCCGGTTTTTCTGATGCGGGAAACCCATTCTTCTGCAAGTCTTCTGATGCCTTCGTTGTATCCGGCTGCCCATTCTGCAAATTTTCTGTGCGAGTGGTCGCCGGTAAAGTCTGCATCCATCTGCCAGTGGACGGCGTCGAAAAGTCCGCAGTCTGCAAGGTGAGTTACGGCTGAAAAGATGTCAGTGTCTTCTGCAGCGGTCATCCGGGCGATTACCTCTCCGGTAAATCCGGTTTCTTTTAAGAGTTTTGCAGTGCCGGTTACGGTGTCGTAGATACCTTCCCCGCGGTGTCCGTCGGTGAGTGCTTTGTCTCCGTCGATGGAGAGAAGGATTGTTTCAAAGCGGTTGCGGTATTCTTTGGGCAGTGCTGCAAGTTTTGTGCCGTTTGTCTGGAGCATGAACCGTTTTACCGGTGCTTCATCCATGACTGTTTTTACGAACTCAGGACACATCAGCGGCTCTCCGCCGATGAACGTCAGGACTGCTGCGGGGTCTTTTGCAAGGAACGCATAGAGGTCCCGTTTTGATGCTGAAAAGTTTTCGGTGAGGGTTTCGTCGATGGCGCCCGGGCTTCCGGCGGGTTCATCCTCCTCATCGAACATTTTTGCTCTGCAGTATGAGCAGCAGAGGTTGCAGTCGTCTGTTACCGTCAGATGGTAGAACATGTATTTTGTTTATTTGTTTACGGTAAGGCCGTTGGTTTCTGCGATTTCGAGGTAGGTTTCTGCGACGTACTCTGCCTGTGCGCGTGTCATGCCGTAGGTGTTGTACTTCCAGATACGGGTGGCGCCCGGGATAATTCCGGTGATGCCTTTCTTGGATAAGGCGCTTGATAAGAAGAATCCGCGTTTTTTGTGCGTCTGGGCAACGACGTCGAAGGAGTCTGTGGTATCAACGCGGGTTAAGGTGTGCCGGCGCGGGTATTCGGATAATATCTTTGTTCCTTCGATGGATTTGAGTGCGTCTACGATTAATCTGCTGTTTGCAAGTTCTTCGTCGAAGTGGTTTACACGTTCGCGGACAGTCGGGAAGGAGGCGAGAAGTCCTACGATTGGCGCCCCCATTAAGGAACAGCCGATGATGCCAACTTCTTTGAGTCCGAAGGTGCGTCCGGTTAAGTCACCGGAGATTTTTGTTGTCCTGAAGACTTCATCAGCACGTTCTTCGGTTGCTGCAAGAATTCCTGACGGGGCAGGTGCTGCCATGCTTTTGTGTCCGGAACCTACGATGAAATCAACGCCTAACTCTTTTCCGTTGACGGGCAGGATACCTACGGTATAGACACCGTTGCAGAGCACCGGAATGTCATACTGGTGGGCGACTTTTGCGACGCCTTTTACATCGTGCATATTTCCGAACTGATAATCGACCTGGTCGATGTAGAGGAGTTTTGGCGCCCGGCCGAATTCGCGGGTTACGTCTTCGATTCTCTGTGCGGCAGCATCGGCTGTTATGTGGTTGTCTGCTGTCTTGGGGATTTCACGGACGATTCCGCCGCGTCCTTCGACGGAGAGGTATGATGTGTAGTGTGCGAGTGAGCCGATTAATACGGGGTCGCCTTTTTCGACGTAGGTTTCTGCGACCTGCTGGAATCCTCTGCGTGCGCCGGGGACGGTTCTTGCCTGCGCCATTCCAAGCCATTCGGCGACTTCGGTGTGGAAGTCTTTTAACGGCGGGTTTTCGATGTAGTCGAGTCTGAACGGTTTTCTGCAGTTGTCGCAGACCGAGTATCCGTCGCCCCAGGCAATCATGGCTTTCATTGCTTCGGGAGTGAGTCTGCCGCCGACCTGAATCGGGTCGATGTTGATGGCAAGTTCATCTCTCATGCGTGCATCGACATTGCAGTTTCCTCCGCATCTGATGCTCACAGCAGTTCACCTCTGAGGATTGCAATCTGTTTTTCGACCGAGGCAAGGGCTTTTTCGACTTTCTGTTTTTCTTCGTCTGATAATTTGTGCTGCGGGGCAGTGGTACGAAGAATATATCTGATATCGGTCAGGGAGAAGAGTCCCTGGAATACGGCATCTGCGGCACGCTGTGACATGATATATACTTCAACTGCTAAAAAGATGAATATAACGGTTGTTTATCTCAGAATGAATCGGAGTATCTGACTGCAGGTTTGTAATTACCTCTTAAACATCTCCGCGTTTCTAAAGCAGAGAGCAGCCCTTCTCTTCTCCCCGAGAGCTGCAAGCACTGTTCCTTTATGATGCCAGAGGTCTGTACTGTCCGGTGCGAGTTCAAGCCCGCGTGAAAACACCTCTTCCGCCTCTGAAAACTGCTCAAGCGAAGCAAGAGCAAGGCCCAGATTCTCATAGTATTCAGAAACATCAGGATTAAGAGATACAGCCTTTTCAAACGCCTGTTTTGCCGCCTCAATCTGTCCGCATCTGAAAAGCACAATCCCGTATCCGGACTGCACTGCAGCAGTCTTCGGCTCAAGCACTGCGGCTTTGAAAAGAAGAGATACCGCTTCCTCCTCTTTTCCCAGTTCGCTTTTTACAAGCCCCAGTTCTGCCAGAATCTGCGCGTTGTTCGGCTCAAGTGCGGAGGCACTTTCAAAAAGCGACTCTGCTTCTGTAAGTAAACCTGCATCACGGGCACTGCAGCCGCGCTCAAAACATTCCTGAGCGTCCATCAGGTCAGGCTTTACCTAAAATGCGTGCGGCAAAGTGACCAGCGTTTTCTCCGCCGTCAATTGCCATACAGGCAACCGGAACACCTTTCGGCATCTGTGCGATGGATAAAAGGGCATCAAGTCCGCCGAGTTTCCCGGAAACAGGCACACCGATAACCGGTTTTTTCGTACGTGCGGCAACAACGCCAGGAAGCGCTGCAGACATTCCTGCAATGCAGATGAAAATCTCTGCGCCGCATTCTCTGACATACGCGTCAAGAGCTTCTGCATCGCGGTGTGCGGAAAGAATCTTTGTTTCGTATGATACACCGTGGGATTCAAGTGCTGATACAGCTTTATCGATGATTGCCTGGTCGGATGCGGAACCCGCAATAACTGCTACTTCGGTCATAGTAATGAATGACTATAATTATGTTGGTTCACATATATGTAAACGACGAAGAATCATGTATAAAGAAACCCTTTTAATGATGCCGGGTCCTGTCCCGATGCCGGACTCGGTTCGTGCCGCAATGCTTCCGCAGGCAATCAACCACAGAAGCAAACAGTTAGGCGGAATCTATGCAGATATTGTGCGCGGTTTAAAGCCGGCATTCGGAACAAAGAACGAAATCCTCGTCCTCTCCGGCTCAGGAACTGCAGGACAGGAGGCAGCTATCGGCTCATTTGCGCAGGGCAAAAAGATTGCATCCCTGGTAAACGGCAAGTTCGGTGAAAGACTCGGCCTTATCTCCAAAATCTACGGGGAAACCACAATGATTGAATCAGAGTGGGGTCATCCGTTAAACCTTGAAGCATTAAAAGAGTCTCTGGAAAACGGTGCAGAGGCAGTAACCCTTGTCCACAACGAAACCTCTGCAGCAATCTTAAACCCGGCAGAGGAGGTCGGAAAACTCTGTAAGAAATATGATGCGCTCTTTATCTTAGACGGCATTACCTCAATCGGCGGGGACGTTGTCAAAGCAGATGAATGGGGTGTCGATGTTGCAATCGTAGGAAGCCAGAAGTGTCTTGCTGCCCCGGCAGGTCTTTCCGCAGTTTCTGTCTCTCAGAAGGCATGGGACAGACTTTCAGAGAAGAGACCGTTCTACCTCGATTTAAAGAAGGCCAAAAAGTCCGCAGATGCAGACCCTATGGAAACCCCTACAACTCCTGCCGTGCCGCTCTTTATGGCACTGCGTGAGTCCTGCCGTCTGATGGAAGAAGAAGGTATCGAAAACAGAATTGCAAGACACAGAAAACTTTCCGCAGCAGTCCGTGAGGCAGGAAAGGTCTGGGGCTTAGCACCGGTTCCGCAGGAGGATGCGCTCCACAAGCCGTCGAACACCGTAACCGGTTTCTTCTATCCGGAAGGAATAGAAGACGCACAGATTCGCGGATTTGCAAAGAAAATGGGCGTCGAGTTCGCCGGCGGTCAGGACAGATTCAAGGGTAAGATTTTCAGAATCGGAAACATGGGTGTCATTGACACTCCGGAGATTCTTGCAACCTTATCTGTTGTCCAGATTGCATTCAAGAAAGCAGGATTCAAGCTCGGAGGCGACGGTCTCGAAGCCGCCGCAGAGCTTCTCTCTGCATAAATCTATTTTTGCCCTCTTCGACATTTTCTTTGAACTATAGTATTTCTATCTCGTCGGTGTCTGGGGAGAGCCTACACACATTGATTAAAATAATAATCCTTATTCAGAACATATCCAACGATTATTCCGAAGTAGAGTAATCTTCACATAAACGCCGAAGAGCCGATATGTATTAAATCAGTGCGCAGGCTGTCTCCGGACACGGGCCGCATGCCGAACACACGTCTTTCAGCCGTGCTTTAGCTGATGTAATCATGTGTTTAATGCGATAATGATTGGAAGTGTGATGAGTGAAATGACCGTCATAATAAATACGCATTGAGATGCGAATTCCGAATCCATTTTGAATTCCTGTGATAACAGGACAACATTAACTGCTGCGGGCATCGCGGCAAGAATAAGGGTGGTACTCATAATTGTCGGGTCGGTAATGATACATCCTGCTATTATCTTATACAGGAACGGAATAAGCAGAAGGCTGACGAGTGAGATGATATAGAGACGGTAGTTATTGAATATGTTCTTTATTCTGACGTTTGCCAGGAATCCTCCGATAACAAAGAACGAGAGAGGTACTGTTATACCCCCAAGGAAAGTAAGTGCACCTGCAAATGGTTCAGGAATGGTGATAGAGGTGAAGAAGAATATCAGACCAATGACAATTCCGATAACCGGGGGTGTAATCATATCTTTCAGAGAGATTTTGACATCGTTCCCGGATTTTCGCAGGAGAATCCAGACACCAAGGGTATATGCGAGAATTACGAAGAGAACATTGAATATTGATGCATAGAATACCCCCATCTCGCCGAATGTCATTGAAATTACCGGCACACCCATAAAGAGTGTGCTGGCAAAAATAACACTGTAACGCATGATTCCGTAGTGTTCTTTTTTTGCATGGAGGATATTCGGGAGGAACCATCCGACAGCGATTGCAATCGCATAGAAAATAGCAGAAACAAGAAAGATTAATCCTATGTTCCCCAAAAGATCCGCGGTAAACGGAATCTGCATTGACATTATAATGCTGGAAGGAACCGCAAAATACAGGAGAAATTTAGACAAAATGGGCATTCCTGCGGCCGGAATAACATTGATTTTTCTTACCACATAGCCTACAATGACCAATAGAAGAAGAATCAATACGTTATTTATTGAAAAAAGAATATCCATTTCCTATCTGCCTTGATATTTTTTGATACTAATTATTTAGTGGGGAGGAATATTAATGCGTGCATTTCTAATATCTGTGACTATTTTTCTTCGGACGTATGATTATATAGTTAATGTAATTATTATTGGCAGGGTAATGAGTGACATGACGGCCATAATAAATACACATTGAGATGCAAATTCCGGATTTAGTTTAAATTCCTGTGATAACAGGACAACATTAACTGCGGCAGGCATCGCGGCAAGAATAACCAGAGTACTCATAATTGTTGAGTCGATTGCCATGCATCCCGCTATTATCTTAAACAGGAACGGAACAAGCAGAAGGCTGACGAGTGAGGTGATATACAGACGGTAGTTACTGAATATGTTCTTTATTTTGAGGTTTGCCAGAAATCCTCCGATAACAAAGAATGAGAGAGGGACTGATATGCCTCCAAGGAAAGAAAGTGCACTTTCAAACGGATCCGGGATGGTAAATGAGGTGAAGAAGAATATCAGACCGATGACAATTCCGAAAACCGGAGGAATCAACAGACATTTCAGAGCGGATTTAAGAGTTCTCCCGGTTTTCCGCAGGAGAATCCAGACACCAAGGGTATATACGAGAAGTATGAAGAGAACATCGAATATTGATGCATAGAGTCTGCCTGCCTCACCAAATATCGATGATATTACCGGCAGGCCCATAAACAGTGTGCTGGAAAAAATGACACTGTAACGCATGATTCCATACTCTTCTTTTTTTGCACGGAGGATATTCGGGAGGAACCATCCGACAGCGATTGCAATTGCATATATTATAGCCGCAAGAAGAAAGATTGTTCCTGCATTCTCCGCAAGATCTGCTGTGATTGGAATCTGCATTGACATTATAATGCTGGCAGGGACAGCAACATACAGGAGAAGTTTAGCCAGAATGGGCATTGCAGCGGCCGGAAGAATATTGGTCTTTCTTGCCGCATAACCTACAATAACCAATAGAAGAAGGATTAATATATTATTCATCGATAAAAGAATGTCCATTTCTATCAGCCTTGATATTTTTTGATACTAATTATTTAGTGGGGGGTATATTAATATGCACTCTACTGTATCTTTAGGCGAAGCTGTTCATCCATAAGGTGCATTTCAGGCAATTGAGCTGCTTTGCGGCGCTCTGGTGAGTTTCGAAGCAATCCTGCTTCCCGCCTGCAGGGCTGGCGGCATCTGTGTCCGGGCCCTGCGGGTGAGATTGCAATATGCACTGGAAAGAACAAAAACCGGGGTTTTAAAAGAGGGGCCGGATAGTTACGTATTTTTTAATAGTTGCATGACCGACATTATAGTTAATGTTACCACTCTCTGAAAACATCAGCGCTGTTCCACCGTCTGCAACCATGGCGATGAACAACAAATCCAAGGAAATGATTGCCGCCGGAGTTGACGTCATCAGTCTTGCCGTAGGTGAACCGGATTTTGCCACCCCGAAACATATCACCGATGCTGCAGTTGCCGCTCTCTCCCGCGGAGAAACCCACTATGCACCCTCGCGCGGCATTCCGGAGCTGACAAAAGCCGTCTCCGAAAAACTGAACCGCGAAAATAACCTTGCATACACACAGAAACAGATTCTGGTAACCTCCGGTGCGAAGGACGCCATCAGAATCACTATGATGTCCGTCTTGAATCCCGGCGATGAAGTAATCATTCTTGACCCTGCCTGGGTATCATATGACCCGTCGGTCAGAATCGCCCGCGGAACGCCGGTACATCACCACTTAAATGAAAAGTTCCAGGTCGATGAAAGCCTCTTTGAATCGGTTACTCCGAAGACAAAAATGGTTATTGTAAACTCTCCTTCGAACCCGACCGGTTCTGTCCTCGAACGCTCATCCCTGCGCCTGATTGCCGACCTCTGTGTTGACCATGACATCTACTGTATGTCTGATGAAATCTACGAAAAACTCGTCTATGGAAAAGAGCATGTATCAATAGGTTCATTCCCGGATATGCTTGACAGAACTATTACCATCAACGGATTTTCAAAGGCATTTGCAATGACCGGCTGGCGCCTCGGTTACGCTGCAGCGCCTGATAAGGTAATCGCACAGATGGATAAAGTAATGCAGCATTCTGTCGGAAATGTTACAACCTTCTCGCAGTGGGGGGGTGTTGCAGCTCTTACCGGCAGTCTTTCCTGCGTCGAAGATATGCGCAAGGAGTTTGAAAAGAGACGTGACTATGTCATAGGAAGACTTACTAAGATGGGTCTTGAAACCGCTCCGGCAGAGGGTGCATTCTATGCATTCATCCACTGCGGCGGAGATGATGCAGCAACGGCAAACCGCTGGCTTGAGGAAGGCCATGTGGCAGCAACACCGGGATTTGCTTTCGGAGCTCCGGGATGGATTCGTATCTCCTACGCGGCATCCATGGAGCGGTTAGAGGAAGCGCTGAATAGAATTGAAAAGCTTCTCTGATTCTTAACTTATTTTTTTGGCTCTTCAACATTTTATGTGGGCCATAGTATTTCTATCTCGTCAGTGTGCAGGCTATCGCGATGAAGGGAATGATATTCTTTCAGCGCGTAGGCGCTTCACCAGACACGGATGACGCGGA
>DALTWQ010000004.1 GCA_029987025.1 Methanocorpusculum sp.
TAGCGTCGGACTCTTAATCCGAACGTCGGGGGTTCAAATCCCTCCGGGCCCGCTTTTATTTTGCTGTTCTTTTGTAAATCCAAGTCCAAATCAAGGGTATTTTGTTTCTCATAAACCAGTTCCGTTCGGACTGCGGTCTTTCCCGTTCAGAAATAAAGAAAAAAAGAATATGATGCTCTGTGCAGCATCATTTTATGCCATGTAGTCTTTAACGAAATTGTCAAGCCAGGCTTCTGCATCCGCCTTTGCTTTATCATATCCGGATACCGTAGAGCCGTTTGCCTTCAGCATCTTTAATGAATATTCAAGAAACTCGATACTGTTTGCCTTTCTTTCCTCTTTTTCTGAAGCTGAAAGATTACCGGAAGACTTGCGCAGGAAATACTCTTTCAGATCATTAAATTCACCGTTCTTAAAACGGGTTAATGCATCATTTATCTTCTCTTCAGTAAGCACAATATCCCGCGACACAGAATCGAAGAGCACCCTGATGGACTGGGATATGAGAACTTCCGTACCGGAGATTCTCTTAACTTCAAAATCATCAGTACCTGTACTCTTATGCAGATATGCATTTGCCTGATGTACCGCATCATTGTTTTTTGAGGAATCATTATAGCCGAATGATTTTAAACAAAGCTTGTCAACGGATTCATGTTCATATTCCTCAGAAACAAATCTTTTGTTGGAGAAATATGCAGTGATCTGGAAATTTCCTGAATCTGATTCAGCATCTTCTGCGGTGATGTTTTCAATCTTCAGATACTCAATCAGATTTGCATTGACGTAAATCCCGTCTTCTGTTTTGTAGACTGTCATAGTTTATAATTCGCAACTCAAAATTAAATATTTTCTCATGAAACGGCTTTGCACAATAAATAGTCTGTGACCGCTATTTTTTGTGCAGACCGAATCTTTATTGTGCACGATTAATCTTTTTTGTGCAGACTCGATTTATTGTGCAAAGCCTTGTATATCACAGAGATTTTATTCTATAACAGCGAATAGTTAAACATCATGAATGATGCCGAGATTTTAATGAACCCCAACGACCTGGTTCAGTATCTGAAAAAGAGTCCGGAATTCTTCACTAAAGACGATATTGTTCGTTTCTGTGAAGAAAATGCAATCGAATTTGTCAACTTCCACTATGCAGCGGCAGATGGAAAATTAAAGACATTAAACTTCGTCATCTCATCCAAAGAATACCTTGAAACTATTCTTTCCGACGGAGAACGCGTTGACGGAAGCAACATCTTCCCGTTCATCGAAGCAGGAAGTTCTGACCTCTACGTCATCCCGCGCTACGCAACTGCATTCATCGACCCGTTTGCAGAAGTACCTACCCTTGACCTGCTCTGTTCTTACTACGACAACACCGGAAAGCCGCTTGCATCCGCACCGGAATACATCTTATCCCAGGCAGCAGCAGCATTCAAGAAGAACACCGGAATGGAGTTCAAGACCTTAGGCGAACTTGAATACTATGTCATCTGCGACGAAGAAGAACTCTACCCGGGCCGCGACCAGAAAGGCTACCATGAATCAGCTCCGTTCTGCAAATTTGAAGACATGAGAGTTGAAGCAATGAAGATGGTCGCAAAAGCCGGTGGAAAAATCAAATACGGCCACTCCGAAGTCGGCTGCTTCACCAAAGACGGAAAATACTACGAGCAGCATGAAATCGAGTTCCTCCCGGTTTCCCCTGTCTTAGCCGTCGAAGAAATCATCCTTGCAAAGTGGATTTTACGCAACTTAGGCGCACAGTACG
This sequence comes from Methanocorpusculum sp., assembly GCA_029987025.1. Classification (GTDB taxonomy): domain Archaea; phylum Halobacteriota; class Methanomicrobia; order Methanomicrobiales; family Methanocorpusculaceae; genus Methanocorpusculum. Next base: position 1,772 of record DALTWQ010000004.1, read on the forward strand.
GTGTAACTGTATCCTTCGCACCGAAGATTACTGTCGGAAAAGCAGGTTCGGGAATGCACTTCCACATGCTCGCTGAAAAGAACGGCAAGAACCTCATGGTAAAAGACGGTGTCTTATCTGAAGTTGCAAAACGCATGATTGCAGGTATCCTCGATGTCGGAGACGCAGTAACTGCATTCGGAAATACAATTCCGACCTCTTACCTCCGCTTAGTCCCGCACCAGGAAGCACCGACCTACATCTGCTGGGGAGACAGAAACCGCTCTGTTGTCGTCCGTGTGCCGCTCGGATGGACCGGCTCAAACGACATGGCAGCAGAAGCAAACTTCGGCTTAAAGAGAAAATCAGACAAAGTCTCCAAGCAGACCTTCGAGTACCGTGTAGCAGACGGTTCCGCACAGCTCTACGAGACAGTCGCATCATTAATAGTGGGAGCCATGCACGGACTTGAGATGCCCAACGCATTAGAACTTGCAGCAAAACTCTATGCATCCGGAAACATCTTCGACCCGAACTACAAAGACTTCTTAGCAACCCTTGCACAGCTTCCGACCTGCTGCTTCGAATCTGCAGACGTCTTAAATGCAAAGCGTGCCCTCTTTGAAAAAGACGGTATCTTCCCGGCAGGCATTATCGATTCACAGATTGCCAAACTGAAATCCTACAAAGACCAGGGATTATCCGACAAAATCTTAGGCGACGACAAGAAGTTTGCAGCACTCGTAAACGAATACATCCACGTTGCATAAAACCGTGTCCGAAGACAAACAGACTGCAGCTCCTGCCGGAAATCCCGCGGTAAATACGGAAGAACCCGACAGGAGAACCAAAGCAGGACGGCTGAAGAGGATGTTTTCGAAAGGAAACTTCCTCGGAACCATTGAACGTACTCTCGGCATCTGGTCGCCCGGCCCGAATGATGAACCGGATGACACAAACCCTCAGATTCAGGCGGCATTTCAGGCGTACATAGAAAAACGTCTCGGCTCTGTGTATACCTGCGCGCCGCGTGAAGTAACTGAACCAGGAACACCGAACCTGATAATTATGAACCCGAAAACACAGAGATGTGTTGAGGCTGTCACCTGCTACCGGAGTCAGATGTTTATCGGAGATGACGGTGAAGCATATCTTCCCTGGACCACTCAGGAAACCTACGACAAACTTGCAGCGTTTGCAGAAACAGAGGAAAAAGAGGTCTTTGTAATAATAGGACTTCACGGATTTGCAGACGCACCGAACTTTCTTTTCTCAGTGCCGCTCAAAGAGGCCGTCATTGATTTGAAGAAAAGCGTACTTTCATCTCACGAAGTAAAAGAAGAAAGTCCGTTTATCTTCTGATTTTTTTATCCTGCAGAGCGGAATTCTTTTATATGACTAAATGAATATGTATTCTGTATGTTAAACAAGCAGATATCTGATCTTTTCGACATGCACGTATACTCCGAAAAAGCTGTGTATCTCGGCAAAGTTGAAGATGTTGTCCTCGACGTCGCAAATAAAAAGGTAAGCGGACTTGCCTTAAGTGAGATTAACACCAAAGTAATCGACACGAAAAACTTCTCGGGAATCATCTTACCATACCGCATTGTAAAAGAGGTAGGAGACATTATTATTGTCCGCCACTTACCTCAGATATTCAAAGAAGAGAATCCCTTAGAGGACTGATTTTTGTACACTGAAATGAAAGACAGGGAGATTTTCTCCCGTCTTACTACAACAGTTCCTTTTATTATCCGTCTTGACGGACGCGCTTTTCACACCTGGTCTGAAGGATACAAAAAACCCTTCGACACAGATTTTTCCGAACTGTTTGTAAAAACGGCAAAAGCCATATTTACCGACTCAGGTTTGTCTCCTGATTTCATCTACACATTCTCTGATGAAATCAGCATGTACATAACAAAACCCGTCTTTGACTTACGAGTCGAAAAACTGGTGTCTGTTGCAGCGGCATTTGCATCATCAGCGTTTTCCATCGCAGCAAATGCAAAATCCCCTCTTTCATTTGATGCACGCATCATTCCATTAAGCGGGCAGCAGCTTCCGGATTATCTTGCATGGCGTCAGGCAGAAGCCTGGAGAAATCACATAAACGGATACTGCCAGAAGATACTGACTGATACAGGGTTATCTCCGTCTTCCGCACAGAAAAAACTCAACGGACTCAATGCTGAAAGTTTGCATGAACTTGCATTCTCACATGGAATTAACCTTGCAAAAACACCCGCCTGGCAGCGGAGAGGTATCGCTGTATACCGGGGAACCGCAGAGAAAAACGGATTCAACCCGCTGACCGGAGAAAAGGTTACGGTTATCAGGAATACCGCAGAAGCAGACAGAGACCTGCCGCTGTTTAAAACACCGGAAGGAAAAGAATGGATTTATGAGAAAGTGACGTCCTTTCCCACAAATATATAATCCATCAGAACAAAAAAATATATAATAAATGACCGCAGCAACTCTTATCCTTTCCGTAGATAGAGACGATGATGTAGGATACAAGGCAAAAGTGGACACACCGGTTATCGGAAGAGAAGCCTGTCTTGAAGCAGCCAAGTCTCTCGGAGTTGCAGATCCTGAAGATTCAGATACAAATGCTATTTTCCAGGCGGTCAAAACCTATGACGAGGAACTTGCACGCGGCGGTTCGGCCGAGGTTGCGGTAATCTCCGGAAACCATATGAATATGCTCGAAGGAGACCGCAGAATTGCAAAACTCCTTGCGGAAGTGGTCGAAAAGACAGGCGTTACCGAGTGTATTTTAATCTCGGACGGTGCTGAAGATGAGTATATTCTTCCGATTATCCAGTCGCAGTTAAAGGTTGTCGGTATTGTACGTGTTACCATAAAGCAGCTGCCGAATCTTGAAGGAACATTCTATATCCTCAAAAAACTCTTCAAGGATCAGAAGTTTGCACGCACGTTCCTTGTCCCTCTCGGACTTCTTCTGGTAATTGGTGCTCTTGTTGCTCTCTTTATGCCTGGTGTCTCTGCGATTCTGGTCGTTGTCGGTATCTTGGGTATAATTCTGCTGATTAAAGGATTCGACCTTGATGATCAGGTCATTAAACTCTTTAAAGGAATCGGGCAGTCGTTCAAACGCGGAAGATTTGCAGCTATTGCATACATTGCCGCAGTCATCATCTGTATCGCCGGTGTTGTTGCAGGTCTCATGAGTATTGTGGTAAACTACCCTAATGCCGGAAATGCATCTCTGCTCTACAACATATTCACGTTCCTCTACGGTAGTCTTATCTGGTTTATGGTGGGTGCTCTTGTTGGCTCCCTCGGAAAAGTTCTTGATACGGTGCAGAACAACTTAAACGGGCTTTACAAAGTCTATGTTGTTCCGTTCTTTATCCTTGCAGTCGGTCTGATTCTCGATGGTGCTGTAATCTACTTCCTTACGATATCTCCTCAGGAACCCTTCCCGCTGACGACAACAACTGGTATCATCTCGCTGATTGTTCTTACTGTAGTCGGCCTTCTTCTGGCATTTGTCGGTATCTACACCAGACCAATGGTGCAGAAAAAGATTAACGCGTGGATGGAGAAGAGAAAGGCACTGGAAGCAGAGATTGAAGAGCATGCAAAGACCGGAAAACCACTCTACCGCAAAATCAAATTCTAAATTTATCCCTATTTTTTCCTGTACATAACCAAAACTGCATTACATCATACGGCGAATACTATGTATGGAATTTCGTACATGCAGCCGTATGCCGCTATCGATAAGTGCTGTCGGTTTAGGCGGGGAATGGCTCTGCGGAAAAAGCAGCGAGGAAGTAAAAGCTGTTATCGATACCGCATTAAACTGCGGCATGAACTATATCGACATCTTCATGCCAGACCCGGGGGTCAGAACAAATATCGGAAAAGCCATTGCAGGAAAACGTGAGTCCATCTATATTCAGGGGCATCTTTGTACCGCTTTTGAAAACGGACAGTATAAGCGGACACGCGACCTGAAAGAAATAAAAGAATCATTTCAGGATTTGCTGACGCGTCTTCAGACTGATTACATCGATGTCGGCATGCTGCATTACGTCGATACCGATGAGGATTATGCGGCAGTGTTCGAATCAGATATCATCAGATATGCGTTTGAACTGAAAAAGAAGGGAATTATTCATTATATCGGCATGAGTTCTCATAATCCTGCGACAGCGCTTCGTGCTGTTGAATCAGGACTTATTGATGTTCTGATGTTTTCAATAAACCCTGCATACGATATGGAAGATACAGAAACCGACATCTACAAACAGAAGGAGTTTACTGCGTTTTCGAATGACACCTGCAGAGTCAATACAAACCGCCGCGATTTATACGCAGCATGTGAAGCAGCAGGCGTTGGAATTACTGTTATGAAACCGTTTGCCGCAGGAAGTCTTCTTACGGATGCACAGTCTCCATTTGGAAAAGCCCTGACGCCTGCCGCGTGCATCACCTACGCACTTGAACGTCCCGGCGTAATCTCTGTTCTTCCGGGCTTAAGTACACCTGATGAAGTGCGGACCGCGGCAGGCGCTCTGGCTGCAGATGCAAAAGAGCGTGATTATGCCTCTGTTATCTCATCCTGCGGAAAAGTAAGTGCTGCTGACAGATGTATGTACTGCGGACACTGCCTTCCCTGCTCGGCGCACATAAATATCCCATTTGTTGCAAAACTGACAGATATGGCTCTTGCATTTGAAGAAACACCTGATTCCGTACGCGGACACTATGAGGCACTTGACGCTGACGCTGATGACTGCATCGAATGCGGTCAGTGCGGAAGAAACTGCCCGTTCGGTGTATCCGGAATCGAGATAATGAAACGTGCAGGACGGGTTTTCAGATAAAACCCAAAAAAGAATAGCTCTCCGGATTTATATCCAGAGCACCATTCTGAACAAATCTCTGACAGCGGGCCCCAATCCTACCACTATCATCACACAGATAACCAGATACCAGAGGATGGAAAAGTCCTTTTCCTGTCTGAACTTTTCAAGAATCCAGATGCCCGGAATAAGTACTGCAAGTTTCAGCAGAAACATACTGTATCCCGAGCCGGTAAGACTGATAAGCCAGTCACCTAAAACGTGCTGCTCATAATAGACCTTCGTGTGCAGGTCAAGCGCAAATCCGGTTGCGGATGCATCAAGGAAATGACTTGCCATCAGGGCAATATAGACCGGATGCGAGACATATTTCCATCTGCACACAAATCTGAGAAACGCCCAGAGAAGAAGCGTGGCTCCTGCCGCAATACCTACCACAATAACAATAATTCCGACATCGAACGTCGTGTATGTGAGACCGAACCAGATGAGAATTCCCAGCACTGCAAGACAGGCTGCCGTACCGCACGCACAGTACGGTTTGATATACGTTGCAATAAGCTTCTTTTTCTCAAGCGTATAGGAGACAAACAGCACTAACAGACCGAAGATAAGCACCAGAATATAGACCTGAGGCGTAGTGAACAGAAGACGCCACGGATATTGAATAAGATACGCGCCGCCTGCCGCCATATCATCTAAGACATGCAGAAGTCCGCCAAGGATAACGTAAATACAGGAGGATAAGACAAACGCGGAGTTCACCGGGAGCCCCGTTTTCTTAATCCAACGGTAAAGTATATACAATCCAAGGATTACTAATAATGCATATATTATTGTCATGGGGACAGTATATCCGGAACTTTCAAGTCCCGAAACCCAGATAAAGAATTCTTCAAACATGGTGTATCAATGACTACTGATGATTATAATGGGATATTAAAGAATAAAACCTTTGACAAATCGCGTTGGATTCAGCTGCCGCGTGATGTTGTCGTAGGTCACGGCGTTTTAGCACAGATTCCGGCCGTTGTTTCTGATCTGTGCTTACAAGGCCCCATACTTATTCTGTCCGGAAAAACAACCATGAAAACAGCCGGTGTACAGGTGTTGACACTTCTGACAGACGCCGGATTTGATGCCTCTTCATTGATTGTCGGAGATATTACCTACCTGGAAGTCACCCGCGTTGCAAACTATGCGCAGGCTTTAGGCTCTGTGCTTTTAATCGCCGTCGGCGGAGGCCGTGTCATTGATATCGCAAAAATCGTATCATATAACATCGACATCCAGTTCATCAGTGTACCGACAGCCGTATCTCATGACGGAATCACCTCTTCGCGCGCATCAATTCACACTGACGAAGGAACGGTAAGTGTTGCAGCGCACCCGCCTGTTGCAATTATTGCAGATACTGAAATTCTGGCACAGTCCCCCAAACGCCTTACTGCATCAGGATATGCAGATATTGTTTCAAACTACACCGCAGTTCTCGACTGGGAATTGGCACAGCGTGAGCATGGAGAAAAGGTAAGCGAATATGCTATGACGCTTTCGATGATTGCAGCAGAACTCATGGTCGAAAATGCAGACAGCATCAAAAACTTTGATGAGAAGGCCGCATGGACAGTGATGAAGGCTGTATTCGCCTCAGGAGTTGCAATGAGTATTGCAGGGTCATCGCGTCCCGCATCAGGCGGAGAACACAAGTTTGCACATGTTCTTGAACGGGAAAAGAGCGGTAAAATCCTGCACGGAGAAGCCTGCGGACTTGGTGCAATTATCAGCATGTATCTGCACGGCGGAAACTGGCAGAAGATTCGTGATGCCCTATCAGCTATAGGAGCACCCACTACGCCCAGAGAACTGGGACTTACTGATGAAGAAACTGTGGCAGCTGTGCTTTCTGCAAAAGAGTTCAGAAAGGACAGATACACGATATTTGATACTGACATCTCTGAAGAGGATGTCAGGAAAGCTGTCGCTGCTCTCTATGAAAAAGACGAACAATCCCAATCCTGATTCAACAAGATATTTAGGTTTGGAAACTAAATGTATGAGTATCTATGACTGATGTGAAAGTACCGCTTGATGTGCCCGCAGATATGCGTGAGAAGTACATCGAAAATTATAACCTGCTAACTAAAGGCTCCGGACGTCTGATGCTTTTTGCAGGCGACCAGAAGATGGAGCACTTAAATGATGACTTCTGCGGAGCGGATATCCCGGCAGACGACGGAGATCCGGAGCACCTCTTCAGAATTGCATCTCAGGGCAAAGTCGGCGTCTTTGCGGTCCAGCTCGGGCTGCTGAGCCGCTACGCAATGGACTATCCGGATATCTCCTACCTTGTCAAGATGAACTCCAAGACTCATCTTGTAGGTGTTTCCCAGAAGGACCCGTCCTCCCGTCAGCTCTGGAACGTTGAACAGGTTGCAGAAATTGCAGAAGAATATAACATCAAAATCCCGGCAATCGGATATACTATCTATCTTGGAAGCGAAAACGAAGCAGAGATGCTCACAGAGGCTGCAGAACTCATCAATGATGCGCACTTCCACGGCATGGTAACTGTTCTCTGGATTTATCCGAGAGGAAAGGCAGTCAAAGACGAGAAGGATCCGCACTTAATCGCAGGAGCAGCAGGAGCAGCATTATGCTTAGGTTCCGACTTTGTCAAGGTCAATGCTCCGAAGAAGGACGGAAAGTCCGATGCATCACTCTTACAGGAAGCGGTAAAGGCAGCCGGCAGAACAAAACTCGTCTGTGCAGGGGGTTCTGCGACCTCTGAAGAGAAGTTCCTTGAAGAACTCTACAACCAGATTCACATCGGCGGTGCATCAGGCAACGCAACCGGCAGAAATATTCACCAGAAAGCCCTTCCTGAGGCTGTGAAGTTCTGCAATGCTATCTACGCAATAACCGTGGAGAACAAGAGCCTCGAAGAGGCAAAAGCAATCCTCCGCGGATAATCTTTTTTTTCAGATCTAACCTGTCAGACACTATACCGTCAGGTAAAGAACTTTATATGCATTGAGAACAGATATTTACGGTATCTACTAAAAGGAAATACTATGGCACACTTTTTACGTATCAAAGGTCTGTTCGCCAAACTGTTCAGCAAAAAGCGGGCACGCGTAGGTATCTACGGCCCGCCGAACGCAGGTAAGACCACTCTTGCAAACAGAATTGTCCGTGATGTATCCGGCGAGGCATTAGGCCCTGCCAGTGAAATCCCGCATGAAACCCGCCGCGCAAGAAGAAAGGAGGGTGTGGAAATTAACACCGGCTCCGGCTCGAAGTTAACGATTGATATCGTTGATACTCCTGGAGTTACTACCAAGATTGATTACCACGAGTTCCTCGAATACGGTATGGAGCAGGATGAAGCTATCAACCGTGCACGTGAGGCAACTGAAGGTGTTGCCGAGGCAATGCACTGGCTCCGTGAAGACATTGACGGTGTTGTCTATGTTCTCGACAGTACCCAGGACCCGTTCATGCACGTCAACATTATGATGGTAGGCATTATCGAAGCCAGAAAACTGCCGGTTGTTATTGTTGCAAACAAGATTGATTTGCCGGATGCAATGCCGCAGAGAATCAGAAGTGCATTCCCGCAGCACCCGGTTGTTGAGATTTCCGGTCTTGAGGGCAACAACATGGATGCTCTCTACGCCAAGATGGGGGAAATTTTTAAATGATTCAGGGCGTTCAGATTGATATGATATCTGCGGATATGGTATCAAATATGACCTCTTACGAAAAAATCAGACTTATCCTTGACGATGTACGTAACGGCTCTGTTGTTGTCCTTGAAAAAGGATTAACTCCGGAAGAGCAGGGAAGTCTTCTCGAGGCAACGATGATGGAGATTAATCCGGGAAATTTCTCCGGTATCGAAATCGAAACCTATCCCGGAAGCGACAAAGATAAGTCCTTCTTCCAGAAGGTGTTCGGAAAGAAGAACACCGGACAGCGTATGATGGTTATTGGTCCTGTTGACCAGTTGAAGATGCTTGCCAAAGAGAAGGACAGGCTTGTTGCCTGGGCTTCTGCTCCTCAGTAAGGCTAAATCTGATTCACCTTATGGTTACAAGGTATGCCGCATAAGTGTATGAAATGCGGACGTGAGTTCCGCGACGGTTCTGTAGAAATCCTGAAAGGATGTCCATCCTGCGGGGGTAAAAAGTTTGTCTACGTCAGTGACCGTATCAAAAACGATGACATTCTGCGGGAAAAAACAGTTGCAGCGATTGCTCATGAAACAAAACAGGAGGTTCTTGAAGTACGTCCTGAAAGCAGCCCTGCAAACAACCCGACAGACATCCTGGAACGTGTTGAAAGCGTCAGAATCATGGGCAAAGGTAAATATGAATTAAACCTTGAACGCATGGCAGAGTCGCAGGATGTCATTATTGGAATGGGAACGGACGGCAGATATCTTATGGATTTAGCCTCCATGTCTAAACCGAGAAAGAAGAAACAATAACTTCATCCCGGTATTTTTTTGATTCTTTATTATGTATTCTTTGATTGTGTGAGTTGATTCTTTCTGTCAACTGATTTCTGCGGTCGATACACCCTAATTGAAAGACCTATTTCACATAAGGGATTCAAAACCAGTCTCAAAACTCAATATAGATACAAAAAAATATAATTATATTCAGACAGCATCGAGATTGAGCTGCTTTTTCATCCACTTTCCGCGGAAGAAGAAGAATCCGTCAACAAGTGTTGTTACGACACCACCAAGAGCGATAGCAATCCATACCCAGTATATATCGAGGTGCAGAACTGCCATGAAGAAAAGCGACAGACCTACCTGGACAATAATATTTCCGGCAAGCGCACCATACATTCCGGGTCTTGTAACACCTGCACCGTTCATTGCAAAACCCATTGTCATACCGCACGCGACAATGAAGTAAGATATCGGAACAATATGCATAAACTGAACACCGTACTCGAGCCATTCTCCTGAAGCACCGAAAATCTGCATCAGCGCCGGTGCGAAGAAGAAATAGAAGATACCAAGACATAGCATAAACGCTGCGTTGATAAGAATTGCAGACTTTGCCGCCTTCATTGCCCGTTCAGGCTTTCCTGCGCCGAGGTTCTGTCCTACCATAACTGCTACACCGGTACAAAGACCCATGACCAGAATGAATCCCATCATATCAAGACGTCCGCAGATACCGTATGCCGCCATAGCCGCAGTTCCGCCGAATATCGTGATAATAGCCGTCATTCCGACAAAGGAGAAGGAACGAAGACCGCTCTGAAGAGCTGACGGAAGTGCTACAAAGACAATATCCCGCAGAAGTCTTCCTTCAAAGGTCCATTTCTTCGGGAACTTGACAGGGCCGTTCTTTTTCGACGGAAGGAAGTACATCGCAAGAATCAGAAGGACAACACCGACCGCACGTGAGATTATAGAAGCATAGGCAGAACCTGCAATACCAAGACCAAGTCCTGCGATAAAAGTCGGGTTTAAAATAATATTTACGATATTTACCACAATCATTACAAACATTGGCGTTTTTGAGTCACCTGCGCTCTGGAAGACAGTTACTAAAACCATCAGCAGAACCATGATGAACATGCAGATTAAAACCGGACGCAGGAATGCAACACCCTGCTCGATAACACCGGGTTCTGCGCCGAACAGGACAAAAATCTGTTCGGTAAAGAAAATACCGATGATAGCAATAATAAGCGACAAACCCATAGTTGCATAAAGGGCGTGTCCTAAAATAACAGATATACGTTCATGTTTATTCGAACCGTATGCACGCGCCACGAATGCGGCTGTTGCAGTATTGATTCCAAACACCAGAACGAGAAGCAGCATAATGACTGAGGCACCCGTTGTGCCCGCAGCTGCTGCATCTTCGCCGACAAAATTTCCAATACAATAGATGTCGACGAGTTCTAAAACATTCTGTAAAAGGTTGCTGAGAATAATCGGAAGAGCCACAATCAGCAGTGCTTTTAAGACAGGACCTTCGGTCAGAAAATTGCCGCCTTTATTTCCGTGAGCATGTGCTGACATAGATTATTCACTTCTATTATGAATGGATTTTGTGATAATATAATGCTTCTGAATGAGAAAACCAACCGCTTAATCAGCAGCAGAAAAAAACGAGGTGTACTTATTTTGTCAGTACACCCATCACGAATGCAAAGATAATCAGTATTACTATCACGAGTGACACTGCAAGAATTATCCAGTCTTTTTTTCGTACCTGTCTCATGTTTACTCCGGTTTGTTCTTATCTCATTTCTCCATAGAGAATTATAAGTTATTCCATCATCTCGCGGACGGCTGCTGCGAGCAGATTGATTTCACTTTCCGTGTTGTAGAACGCAGGTGTCGCACGGACGGTTCCTGAATTCGCACCTAAGACCCTCATCAGCGGTTCTGCACAGTGCATACCGGAACGCACGGCAATTCCATATTCTTCATCAAGAACAGCTGCCGCCTCATGCGGCTCGATGCCGTCTAACGTGAAGGACACTGCACCGACACGGTTCGCTTTGTCTTGTGCGCAGAAAAGCTGCACGCCGTTTATTTTTTCGAGGGCATGTATCAGCTGGTTTGTAAGTCTGCGTTCACGGGCTTCGACAACGTCCATGCCGATTTCTGTCAGATAATCTGCTGCTGCGCCGAACCCGATGCCGCCTGAGATGTTCGGCGTTCCTGCCTCATACTTTGCATAGCCGGACTTTGCAGCGTAGGACGTGTCCGAAACGCTTTCCACCATGCCGCCCCCTAAGATAAGCGGTTCGAGGTCGGCTTCCTTCATCCAGAGTGCACCTGTTCCGGACGGTGCGAGCATTTTGTGTCCGGAAAATACCATGTAATCGCAACCGAGCTTCTGCACATCGATTTTCATCTTCGGTACAGACTGGGCTGCATCAACACAGAGTTTTGCTCCGTGGGCATGGCAGAGTTCAGCGATTTTTTCAATCGGATTTATTGTTCCGGTGACGTTTGATACATGGCAGACAGTTACCAGTTTCACGTTTCCTTCGTCAAGGATACGGACAAGTTCATCCAAATCGAGCGAGAGGTCTTCTCTGATGCCGACTGTCTTTAAGATGACACCCTCTTTGCTGAGCGAACGCCAGGGAAGGATATTTGAGTGGTGTTCAAGAATAGTGTTTACGACCACATCTCCTTTTGAAAAGGCAAAGCCGCGGGCAACAATGTTGAGCGCTTCTGTTGAGTTCTTGGTAAAGACAAGAGTGCCTTCTGCGCCGTTGATGAACTCTGTTGTCTTCTGGTGAGCGTGCCAGTACTTCTGCGTTGCAATTCTGGTTAAGCGGTGAACCCCGCGGCCGATGTTCGAACGGCATGTGGTATCAAATGCGTATGCGGCATCAAGAACCTGACGCGGCGAAAAGGATGTTGCTCCGCTGTCGAGGTAAATATACTCACCTATCATCGGAAAATCCGCACGAATCTTTTCAATGTCCAGTGCAGAATCCGCGGCAGATACTGCCGGCTCTTCTGTGGATACGGGTTTTGATGATGCTGCAGATTCTGCGGATGAAACCGTCTCAGCCGGAACAATTTCTGCCGAGTTTTCTTCGGGACTGTCATCTACAATATCTCCGCGGCTGTGCTCAGGCATGAGGGCGGCAACAGATGCCGGCGTGCTGCGTTTCACCGGCGTTTCAGTTAAATCTATACCGCTGTCGCGGATTAACTCTTTCATTTTTGGCGGCAGTTCCTTCCATCTCCAAAGACCCCATCCGATAAATTCCGGCGGAAGTCCGCGAGCCTCTGACCAGCGATGTAAGAACTCATCCCAGCGGTTTGCCATTGCCGGATGTGTCTGATGCATGGTTTCAAGTTCGGATTCAAGCATCGCAGGGCATAAGTAACAACCGATTCTTTCATACCCCATCTCGTAGAGCGGGTTGTAGGGAATCTCTTTGAGCCAGAGGTAATAGAACACATCGAGAGCCCGCCAGGAACGTATCGGCGAGATATTTAACTGCAGCGGGTTGTTCGGGTTCTGATTGACGGCCTCCAGTTCCGCACGGTTCCATGACTCATACCAGCGGTTACCCTGAACGGTAAGGCAGGGACCGGTTTCATTTAAGTGAATCTTTACCGGATTGAGTTTGAGCAGTTTACAGCACCAGCGGTGGTCTTTTGCAGGCGGGCCGGCTTTTTCTACGGCCTGCCAGAAGTTTCCGGCCTTTTCGATGAACTCCACATTCTGTTTTTTCACAAACTCAATTGTTTCGGGGAACTCAAGGCCGGTATCGATGAAAAACGCTTTGGAAACTCCGGCTTTCTGCGCGATGTTCCAGACAGCAGTGCTGTCTTTTCCGCCGGAAAACGAGCAGTTTATCTGCGGACGAAGAGATAAATTCTGTCTGATTTCACGAACTGCGGTGCGTTCCATGTTTTTGATGTGGAATGCGTTTTTAGCTACCGCTTCGCTCCAGTCCGGGTTGGGCAGCTGCTTTGCGGGTTCGAATGCTCCCAGTTCTTTTATTTTAAGCGTTGTGCCTTTCAGAATTCCGGTTCCCCATTTTGATTTATATCTTATAATTACTACGCCGTCTTCGATATTCTGCGGCTTTACGGCAATCTTTTTCCCGCCTATCCTGCCTTCCGGAATTTCTACGGCTGCGTCTTCCAGGCGGACGATTCCTTTATCTGCTTTTTCCGCGAGATAGGGCAGTGCTTCTGCTTCGATGTCTATTGCAAATCTGCGAATCGCCGGGTTGAATGAGAACCAGGCAAAGCGGATGCCGTTTGCAATTATCAGGTCGTTTCTGTCAAGTCCGCCGGCTTTGTTTAAGACAAGAATCTTCGGAAGGGTTACGCGGTCGCCGAAACGGTTTTTGAGGGTCCGCAGGATGAGGTCATAATCTGCTTTGAGCGCCGGCCGTACATCAAACGGCTGCTGCAGTTCGATTTTTATCGAGGGGGTATCACATGCGCAGGTTTTTGCGGTAAGCGGGATGTTGCATTTCGGACACCAGTAGAGCTGTTTCTGCAGTTTTGCATGGATGCTGTCTTTTCTGGTCAGTTCAAGTCCGAGCGACTTCGGTTTTTCTTTTCGCGGTGCTCTGGTATTATCAGAATGGCGGCGGAAGGTTTTTTCTCCGTTTTTACTGCCATAACGTTTTGCAGAGCGGTTTTTATTCGGGGGTCGGTATTCGTGCGGCACAATTAGTGTATATATTGGTTTTTCAGGGGTTTAAAGACGAGGGAATATATGATAAGAACAGAGCAGATTTGTTCCGCAACACTCATCATCCAGCCGGACAAATAATAGGATAATGAGTTTAAATCCGCTGCCGAAGATTCGTACCGGTATAAAACCGGAAGATATGACCTGGAATGAACACTTCTATACATGTCTTGCAAAACGGATGTGGCTGATTGCAGCTGTTGCTCTTTTCGGTCTGCTGATTCTGGTCAGAATGAATCTGGGGACGCTTGGCGGTCTGGGAAGTATCTTTCTTACGTTTATTATCGGGTTCGGGGCTGTTTATCTAGTTGTCGCCCTGCCGGCATCTATTATCTATGCATTTGTGATGCGGAAAAAGTATCAATAAAATAAAAAAAAGTTTTTAAAAAATCAGTTATCCCTTGCGGCAAATAAATCCGCAAGCAACTTCAGCATCTCTTTTTCTTCAGAATCCGGCAGCACCGCAAGCCCTGCCTTCGCAGATGCAATCAGCTTATCTGAAAGTCCATTAATCCGTGCGAAAATGCCTGCCGCCTCAAGAACAGCAACAGCCTCCTCAATCTCTGCGTCAGATAAATCCGGCTTATGATACTTCGATAAATCAACACCGGCCTCGCGGGCATAAATTGCTACAATCGTCTGCTTATTCTCACGCAGATCTGATGCACGGTTCTTGCCGGAGACCTCGGCCGATGCCTTGATGTCAATAACATCATCGCGAATCTGGAACGCACAGCCGGCCTGCATACCAAGCGTGTAAAGCGCTGCAACCTGCTGCGGCGTACCGCCCGCTAAAATTGCACCAATACCCGCAGATGCGGCAAGAAGACTGCCTGTTTTACCGCGGACCATTGACAGATACTCATCAGCTGATACATCAGACCGCGACTCAAAAGCCGTATCTGAAGACTGACCTTCGCAGAGCACATGAGCCGTGTGGGAAAGCATCTGAACAGCCGCAGTCTTCGCAGAATCCGATGCTTCTGCACGGCATATATACGAAAATGCATCGCCGTACAAAACATCGCCTGCTAAAATTGCCTGTGTGTTGCCGAACACCGTATGAACCGTCGGAGTTCCGCGGCGCATCGAGTCATTGTCCATAATATCGTCATGGACAAGCGTATACGTATGCAGCAGCTCAACACCGAACGCAGCCGGAAACACCGCCTCAGAAGCGCCTTTCTTTACCGCATCAGCAGCGAGCATCACAAGCGCCGGACGAAGCCGCTTTCCTCCGCATAAAAGCAGATGGGATGCAGCGCGTCTGAGTTCAGTCTTTTCTGCAAGACTGTACTCATCAGCTTCGATATTAATCTTCTTTGCTGCTGCTGCAAGATATTCATCCAGTGACATCAAAATCACTTCGGAAGAACAAGACGGTCGCCGTTCTGCATGATATGCACATCACGGTTTAAGACATAGCCGAACTCAGATGCGAGTTCAAC
Source organism: Methanocorpusculum sp. (assembly GCA_029987025.1). Taxonomy (GTDB): domain Archaea; phylum Halobacteriota; class Methanomicrobia; order Methanomicrobiales; family Methanocorpusculaceae; genus Methanocorpusculum. Next base: position 17,264 of record DALTWQ010000004.1, read on the forward strand.
ATAACCGCCTTTCATGTTAAACGGACCGTGGGACGGGATGATGTGTTCCGGATTCAGCATGGAAATCAGGTCATAATGCTCCTGATAGAATGCGTGACCGGTGACGTGGAGACCGTCAAAGAGGCGGGCGCCCTGACGAAGCAGAAGTCTGTCAACTTCGGCACGCTGGGCAAAGTTAATCGGATTCGGAATAATGTTTGCCGAGAATAACACGCGGTCGCCTTTTTCAATCTTGAGCGGAGTTTCCCCGAGAGCCATACGGGAAAGCATTGAACCCGGTTCACCCTGGTGACCTGTTACGACCAGCAGATACTTTTCAGGCCCTTCCTTTGCAACGCGGCGAAGCACTCTGTCGGTCGTCTTGCGGTTTCCATAGATACTGGTACCCTGCGGGAATGCGACCTGCTTCATAACCTCTGCAAGACCGTTGTAGCGCTCCATACTGCGACCGAGAAGAACCGGGATTCTGTCAATCTCACGGGCGCACTCGGTAATCGTTTTGATACGGGCAACCTGCGACGCGAAGGTGGAAACGATAACAGCGTGCTTGTCGTCTTCTGCTCTCATCAGCGTATCGCGGACACGGAGACGGGCAACCTGTTCACTCGGTGCATATCCTCTGTCATCAAGGTTTAACGATTCGACGATAAGACACTTGACACCCTCTTTTCCGATTGCTCTCATACGGGCAAGGTCAGGGGCTTCGCCTAAAACAGGCGTCATATCGAACTTAAAGTCGTTTGCATAAACAATGCATCCGGCCGGCGTGTGAAGAACCGCCATCACAGAGTCGATAATACTGTGCTGAACGCGGATGAACTCCAAGGTCAGGTTCGTTGAGATAGTATACTTTCCGCCGGCCTTTAATGCAAAGGTCTTGTTGGTGACGGTAAATTTGCGTTCTCCTTCAATCTGCTGCTTGATTAACTCAATCGTGTACGGAGTTGCGATAATGGGGCAGCTGTAGCGGTGTGCAAGTTTCTGAATGGCTCCTATGTGGTCTAAGTGTCCGTGAGTACAAACAATTGCACGGACCGTGCCCTCAACAGAGTTCATGACTGTATCATCCGGAATTGCACCAATCTGGATTAAATCCAGAGAGTGCATATTTTCCATATCAACATTGTTGTTTCCGGAGATAGGGTCTAAGTACAGTCCTACATCAAAGATTACGATTTCTTTTCCAACGCGGACCGCGGTCATGTTTCTTCCGACCTCGTTGTATCCGCCTACAGCAATAATTTCTACATCCATAATTTATTTTTCCTGCGTCATTTCTCTGACGACGCCAGTCAGATAACAGCGGACTTTCTGTAATTCCGCAATATTCTTCGCTCCTGTAAGATACATTGCCGCTCTCAGTTCGTCAGTGACAGCGGAAAGTTTTCCCATAAGAGCATCGTGACCCTCGAGTGCAGGAGAAAGCAGGGCTTTCGCCATTCCTCCCAAATCAGCACCGAGGGCTATTGATTTTGCTACGTCCAGACCGAACAGTAAGCCTCCGGTTGCAATAACCGGACCGCATTTAACCTGCGCTACCTCAAAAACACTCACTGCAGTGGGAATTCCCCAGTCAAGAAACTGATTCCCAGAGAGCTGAGATGATTTATCACTGGCATGCTGCTCTGCGGTCCTGAGCATCTCCACTTTTGCCCAGGATGTCCCGCCGAATCCGCCGACATCAACCGCAGAAGCGCCTGCGGCAAAAAACGCAGACGCTGCCTCGCGGGACATACCGGCCCCTGTTTCTTTTACGATAACAGGGACGTGCACGGCTTTTGCCGCCTCTGATACGGCAGAAAGAATACCTGCACCGCACTTGTCTCCTTCAGGCTGGAATAACTCCTGCAGAATATTTACATGGATACAAAGCGCATCGGCATCGATGAGTTCAACCGCACGGCATGCCCATTCAGGGCCGTGTTCTATAAGCTGGGCAGCACCGAGATTTCCTGCGATAAAGGCGTTTGGTGCCGCGTCACGAACGATTCTGAATGAGTCTGCAAGTTCAGGATTCTCAAGAGCAGCACGTTCAGAACCCACACCAAGAGCAAAACCGCCATCTTCTGCGGCAAGAGCTAACGTGCGGTTTACCTCCAGAGTCTGCGGGTGACCTCCGGTCATTCCGGCGATAAAAAGAGGTGCTGATAGGGTGTGTCCGAAAAACCTTGTGCCGGTATCGATATCAGATAAATCACAGCCGCCTGCAGCGTTGTGCACAAGCCGTACATCCTCAAATCCGGCCGAGCCGAAGGATACATCTGACTCTGCACAGAGCCGCAGATGGTCAAGTTTTCTGGATGATGTCAAATCAGTCATGAGTAATACGTGTCCCCGGATTGTTTCCGTTTAAAAAGTCTGCAAGTTTTTCAGGTGCAAATATCTGCGATTCGATACCGTCATCGGCAAGAGAAAGCAGTTCGTCCACTTTACCTTTCATACCGCCGGTTACATCCGCACAGTCTGCTGCAGTAAAGGAAATTCCCCCGGCATTTCCGCGGGAAAGAGTCGGCACAACCTTTCCCTCATCTAAAACGCCGCCGGCGGATGTCACAATACCGACCCTTTCGGCTGAAAGAGCACGGGCAAGGTAAGGGGCAAACTGGTCGCCGGATACAATACAGGCGCCCTGCTTTGTATCCATCACCACATCGCCGAAAAGAACCGGTGTGATTCCAGCTGCAAGAAGTTCTGCAATCTGCTGCTCACCGGCATAGAGAAGGCGTTTGTTTTCCGCAAGAGCTGATGCAAACGGCGGGAAGGATACTGCATTTAAACCATCTTCGCGAAGGGCTTTTACAATCTCACGATTTAAAGAACTTACCGCCTCATGTGTTTCACAGACGCCCGCAGCATTCTCTTTCGAAACCCCGTCAGCGATACGCCACTTTTTCGCTTCCGGATGACCCAGAGATCCGGCGCCGTGTATGATAATTACCGGGCGCGGGTTTGAAGCGATAACAGCAGCCAGTTCTGTAATTGCCTTACTGTTGATACAGCCCGCGGAAAACTTGTCAGTTACAACACTGCCCCCAAGTTTTAGAATAAGAAGCCCTGAACTCATCAGGTATCATCCTCTTTTCTGACGCCTTCCAGATCAATAGTGGTCGGAATCGGTTTTCCGTCGCAGCTTTCAAAAGCATTCATCACGCGGTTCTTTGCGCTCCTGGGGCATATTGCCCACACACAGCCACCGCCTCCGGCCCCGGAAAGCTTTGAACCGAACGCACCTGCGTTTTTAGCCGCCTCGTTCATACGGGTAAGAGCCGGATGACCGACACCTAATGCATCTAAGAGCGCCTGATTTCTGTTCATCAGAGTGCCGAGTTCCTTGGGATTTTCAAAGTTGTGCATGGCCTCCATCGAAATTGCGCCAATCGCATCAAAAATCGGGTTCGCAACTGCCGGAGAATGATTACGGAACTCGGCAACCTTCCGGACCAGTTCTACCGTGTGGTGCGGAACCTGTGAGTTTCCGATAACGATAGAGAAGTTTTCAGGCGGAATTAAGCGGCGTTTCTCCTCGCCCCTGATTAAAACCATACCTCCATAGGCAGAAACGTAGGTGTCTGTCGCAGAAGCACGGCCGTTCTGGGTAACCTTTTCAACTTCGTGTGCGAGTCCGGTTACCTCTTCCTTGTTATATCCGAGCTGGAACTCGTCGTTGATAGCAAAAAGAGTTGCAACCGTAACCGCAGCTGATGAGCCGAGACCGGATGCCGACGGAAGCTGGGATCTCACATACACACTTGCCTTGACATCGAGAAGTTTGAGACTTTCTGCGATATACGGCGAGTTCGGCTTCTGCGCATATTTGCATCTGCGGACCGTAACCTGTACACGCGGCTTTATGGCCATCGCAATACCTGGTTTTCCATAGACAACCGCATGTTCTCCGAAGAGGAACACTTTTCCCGGCGCGCTCCACGTTGCCATCAGATGACCTCCATTGCGGCATACCCTACGACTTCGCTGAAGTCACCTGTTGCATCGCCTGATGTGGTGTAGGTTAAAAGACGCAGTTCTTCTGCGCCGAAATGACCGCAGATTTCGCAGGCGGCAGCAATACAGCCGTATCCGCACATCGATGGCTGACAGGTTTCAAGCGCCTCATAAAACCGTTTCATATCAAGATTCTTTGCAGCAGCAAGAACTGTCAGGTCGTCATGCTCTGCGGTCTCTTTCGGGACATAGTGCGAACCGTCGCCTGATGCAATGACAATGAAGTCAGAGCCGGCCTTTCGTCCGAGAGATTCAGCGGCCGCAATAACCGCTTCAGCAACCTTGTGTGCTCCTGCAAAAGACTGGTCTCCTATTAAAATCGGGACAACCTTCACCTCAGGGAAACGGTATTTTATAAACGGCATCTGTACTTCAAGGGAGTTTTCTCTCCGGCGAAGAAGAGCGTTATTTTTAGGCAGATGTGCCTCAAGAGCGGAGATATAGGCTTCATCAGGATAGACTGTACCGAGCGGTGTTTCCCAGGCGAAATCAGCACAGGCGGTAGGATATCCTTCGTGACCGGTTCCAATGATGACAAATGTTTTATTGAATGATGGATCTATTTTTGCGTAGGAAACAGCAGCTGCCGGACCTGAGTAGATATATCCGGCATGCGGCACAACGATTCCTTTCGGATTTGATACAGACGTTACCGTGGTATTGAAAAATGACGCAATCAGAGATGATAATCCGGCAGCATCAGCCGGATAAAACATACCCTGGAGTGTAGGAAGACGCGGTGATTTTTCCGATACCGCAGGCTCCTCTGGTATTTTTTGTATCATATAGATGAATTATATGAAGATAAGGATGGAAAATATTCTCTGTTTTTCCATCTCTGACTTATCAGTCCGGTGTTTCATGTATAGAGTGGACTGACTATGAGTGTATAGTTATTAGCGTTTGAATGAGATAAGGCTTTTTACTGGAGGTATTTTATATACCGCTGCAAAAAGTACCCCGAAAAAAATACCTTTATAGCATCGGGGAAAATATAAATCTGAGCATCTAAAATGAGAAGCATTACATCATTCGACATTCAGTATGCGCACAGATTCTACGGCTTCAAAGGCGAGGCACAGTACCTCCACGGACACACAGGTGTTCTTACCATTGAAGTCGAAGACACGGTAAACCCTGGTGTGAACATGGTTTTCCCGTGCAACGAAATTCAGAAAACAGCCTGGGCAGTGCTCAAAAACTTCGACCACGCCTTAATCCTGCGTGAAGACGACCCGCTTCTTCCGGCAGTTCTTGATGTCTATGAAAAACAAGGAATCAAAGAGGGCCATCCGCAGAACACCATGAAAGGAGCAGCATTCAAGACCGCGCTGGCAACAGCATATCCGGACTGCCGTCTCGTCGTGACTAAAGAGACCATGACTGTCGAAGGCATGATTAAGATTGTCTATGACCTCTTAAAGGACAAACTTAACATCGCAAAACTTACATTTACCAGTGGAGTTAACGCTGCAACGCAGGAATACCCGGTAAAGCGTACCGTTGACCGCTGTCCGCTCTGCGGTATTGCATTAAATGAAAAAGGCATCTGTCCAAAGTGCGGATACCAGAAATAATTTTTTTTACCGCAGGGAAAAATACCCCGGTCTTTTATTTATTTGTCTTAAGAGAAAATTCAAAAAACAGAAACTAAAACATACCCATACAAAAAATATGTTGTGTCTGAAGAAACCTTAGACACCGGCCTATGTTTCAAGACCGCTTGTTATCTTCTTTTCAATAATATACGGCAGGGCAATACCCAGGAGGATAATAACCACACCGACCCAGCGGAGTGCAGCAACAGATTCTCCAATAACAACTGCTGCTAACAGAACCTCAACCGGAAGCTCGGCAGAGTTGAGAATCGTTGCCATACCGGTGGAAATCTTCGGAGCTCCGACAGCCAGGAAGAATACAGGGATTGCAATACCGAATATACCAAGCGGAATAGAGAACTGCAGAGCATCGAAGTTCATAAATGCTGCGCCTACCGTCTCGAAACCGCCGTATAAGACAGCGATGAAGAGAATCACAAAGATAAGAGCAATGGTTGCAATAAGAAAACTCTTGTGCAACGGAGGCATCTCTGTCTCGATTTCGCCGGAGAAGTAGACAAAGAATGCATAACAGCATGCTGCTGCAACACCGCAGATGATACCGACCGGGTTCATCATAGCAAGTGAAATGTCTGCACCTAAGATGCCTCCTGCAAGAATAGTTCCGATAAGAATTACAATACAGGCAATAACCTTGCCCTTAGACGGCAGTTTTCTGCGTGCAATAGACTCAACAACCACACCAATCCACGAGTACTGGAACAGCAGGATAACTGCTAACGAAATCGGCAGACCGAACACAGCAAACGAGTGGAAATACAGAATGGTAACTAAAGCCATTACAATACCTGCAATAACCATAAGAAGAACACGTTTGCCCATCGGTTTTGTGCTCTTAGGTGCCTTCGGCTGCTTTCTCTGATATACGAGCCATACAATCAGCACAATAACGGCTAAGATTAACCATCCGTAGAAGAACTTGCCCACAAGAAGAACCGGCAGATCAAAGCCGGACATAATGACCAGCGTTGATAAAACCGCATAAGAACATGAGGCAAGAAGCACCAGTAATGATGCAAATAATACTGAGGAAGTAACTTTACCTGAACTCATATAATATCCATTATATCTGCATCTTTTAAGAATATAAAATAAGCGATTTTAAGGCTTATTTTCAAAAAATACGCTTTATTTGAAGTAAATTAATGTTGATGCTGAATTAAATTGCAGTTGATACTGACGCAAAATAAATTGCGCAGACAACCGACATACAGAAAAATTCACCGAAGATAAAGTACGGTACAGTCAGAAAAAAGAACAATAAAAAATATGGGAGAATACTCTCCAATGAAAGCCGGTTATGATCTGGTCTTAATCTCGTCGAGCATCCAGTCGCGGAACTCTTCAGGCTTGATAGCAACAGTCTTTCCGCTGTCTCTGAGACGTACAGAGATGAGGCCTGACTCATCCTCTTTTTCACCGATGATAACCATGTACGGAACACGCTCAAGATACTGAGCCTGCCGAATCATGTATCCGATCTTCTCATTTCTGTCGTCGAGCTCAACACGAATCTTTGCATCCTTTAACATCTGGTAGATGTAGTTTGCATACCCTTCTGCGCTCTTTGAGACAAGAAGAACCTTAACCTGAGTCGGTGCAAGCCAGAGCGGGAACTTACCTGCATAATGCTCGGTTAAGATACCGATGAAACGCTCGATTGAACCGAAGCAGACACGGTGAATCATAATCGGACGCGGACGCTGGTCATTTTCATCAACGTAGGTGAGATCGAAGTTAATCGGCATCTGGAAGTCAAGCTGGATTGTTCCGCACTGCCAGGTTCTGCCGATGCAGTCCTTTAAGTGGAAGTCAATCTTCGGACCATAGAATGCGCCGTCGCCTTCGTTTACTGTGTACGGAAGCTTCAGCTTTTCTAATGCATTCTTTAAACCGCTGGTGGCAGCTTCCCAGTCCTCGTCTGAACCCATACTGTCCTCCGGACGTGTGGACAGTTCAAGGAAGTACTCGAACCCGAACTTGGTATAGACCTTGTTGATGAGGTTTACCACACGGGAAATTTCATCAGTAATCTGGTCCTGACGCATGAAGATATGTGCATCATCCTGATTGAAGCATCTGACACGGAATAAACCGTGGAGTGTTCCTTTCAGCTCGTGGCGGTGAACAGTTCCCACTTCTGCGAATCTGAGCGGAAGTTCACGGTAACTGTGCGGCTCAGAGCCGTAGACCATAACTGAACCCGGACAGTTCATCGGTTTGATACAGTAGTCCTCATCATCGATTCTGGTCGCATACATATTGTCCTTATAGTGCGCCCAGTGCCCTGAAGTCTCCCAGAGGTGACGGTTCATAATGAGCGGAGTTGAAATCTCCTGATATCCTGCTTCTCTGTGCAGCTCGCGCCAGTACTCGAGAAGGGCGTTTTTGACAATCATGCCGTTTGGCAGGAAGAACGGGAATCCCGGACCTTCGTCGGAGAACATGAAGAGTTTCATGTCTTTTCCAATCTTTCTGTGGTCTCTGCGTTCTGCTTCCTCCTGCAGCTTTAAGAACTCTTCAAGCTCGTGGGATGTTGCAAATGCTGTACCGTTGATTCTGGTCAGCATCTTGTTTTTGCTGTCGTTCTTCCAGTATGCTCCGGAAATACCGGTGAGCTTGAAGGCTTTTAAGGTCTTGGTGTAGGTCAGGTGCGGGCCGACGCACATATCAACATATTCGCCCTGCTGATAGAAACTCAGCGGAACATCTTCTGCAAGGTCACTGATGTGTTCAACCTTGTACGGCTCATTTCTTTCCTGCATCAGTTTTACGGCTGCATCGCGGTCGAGAATGAAAGGCGTTATCTTGAGATTCTCTTTGATAATCGTCTGCATCTCTTTCTCGATTGCCGGAAGGTCGGTATCGGAAAGTTTGGTGTCGCCTAAATCGACATCATAGTAAAATCCTTTTTCCGTTGCCGGTCCGTATGCAAAACATGCATGAGGATACAGACGTTTTACTGCCTGCGCCAGAACATGTGCAGCCGTATGTCTGATGACGTGAAGTTCCTCGTCTTTAGGACATTCGGCCGTTTTTCCATCGTTGTAAATGACTTTCATTGGTGAGTTTTACTCCATGACTCCCGAGATAGATTCAGCAGGAGAGTATAGATTCTTATTTATTTGTCTGATAGATGGATATGTATTTCGCTTACGTACTCTCTGAAGATGTCAGAAGACACTATAAAAAACAAAAAAAGGTGCTGATAAAATTCAGCACTCAGTCAGTTGCCATTGCTTCAACCGGGTTTAAGTTTGCCGCATGAAGTGCCGGATACAGACCAGCAAGAACACAGACAGCAACACCTATGAAGATACCCAGCGGAATATACATAAAGACAGCCGGTGCGAGCATCAGTTCAAGCGAGTCAGTCATCAGGTATAACACGATGGGTCCCGCAATACAGGATAAGACCACACCCACGGTTGCACCGATTAATCCAATAAGGCCTGCTTCATAGATGAACATCTGAAGAATCTGACTCTTCAGCGTACCGATACTTCGTAAGATACCAATCTCACGGGTACGTTCCTTAACAGACATCAGCATGACATTTACAATGGCCACCGCTGCAACAACCAGCGAGATAGCGCTTAATGCCGTACGGAAGACAGCAATCATATCCAGGACATCGTTTAAGGACTCAACAGTATCGTAACTGTTTGTGATGGTTACCTTGTCGTCAGAATCCTTGTAGGTCTTGCCGTTCATCTTGCGCTCGACTGCATTTTCCATCGGTTTTAAGATATACGGGTCATCAACAACCACCATGCAGTAGCTGTAGAGACCATCGTTTGTTCCGAGCAGATTGTGGTATAAGCCCATTGTGCCGAAAAGCATACACAAATCCTGCTGCATAGCCATCATCTTGGTCATCTGTGTAGATTCCATAATACCCGTGACACGCAGAGTCGTCTTTTCGCCGAGATAGTTCGTCGTAGAGATTCTGCTGTTTACGTGAAGACCATGCTTTTCAGCATACTCACTGAGGATAATTACTCCTCCCGGACTGTTCGGAATGTTTCCGGATTCCAGATGGCCTTTCATGGATTTTTCAAGACCCTCTTCAGTAATACCTATTACAATAGCATAGGCACCGTCATTGCCGGCTTTAACAGTCTTATACCCCATATTCGCTTTCGCAATGGTGTAATCAGTCGAAACGGATTTTACCGCCAGTTCAATGTCGTTTACGTCCTTTTCGGAAAGGCCTTTTACCACACGGCCGTCAATGTATTTTTCCTCAATGGATGAAATCTGCAGCGTGTTTGCACTTTCTGCAATCGTATCATTGATGTTTACCTGCAGACCGGCACCAACCATGCCCAATGCACAGATGGTAAATACCCCAATAACGATACCTATCATCGAAAGGATAGTCCTGAACTTATTCAGCTTCAGGTTTCTGATGGCAAGCGAGAAAACCATCGGAGAATAAATCTTCTGCCAGAGTCTACTCATTTACAATCACACCATCCCTGATAATAATCGTCCTGTCGGCATATACCGCAGTCTCCGGATTATGAGTAACCATCAGTACAGTTCTTCCTTCCTTATGGAGATTACTTAAGATTTCCATAATCTGCGTACTCATCTTCGAATCAAGATTACCTGTCGGCTCATCACAGAGAAGGAACGTCGGATCATTTGCAAGAGCGCGGGCAATAGATACTCTCTGCTGCTGACCGCCTGATAACTCAAACGGCGTATGCTGCATACGGTCGTCGGGAATACCCACCATATTTAAGAGCATCTTAACCCGTGCTGAATGGTCCTGTCTTCCGTAGCGCAGAAGAAGCGGATACTCCACATTCTCATACGCGGTCAGAAGTGATATCAGATTGAACTTCTGGAAGATGAAACCTACCGTGTCTCTGCGGTGAACCGTCAGGTCATCATCAGACATATCTGATGTTGCAACCCCGTTGATTTTCACAACACCTGATGTTGGAACATCAAGACAGCCGATAATATTCATAAGTGTGGATTTACCTGAACCGGATGGCCCCATAATGGCAACAAATTCCCCCTTCTTTACGGAGAAATTGACATGATTCAGGGCATAAACGTCACCGGCCGGCATACGATAGACCTTAGTGACGTCATGCAGTTCCACAACGGGAATATCAGTCATTGATATCTCCGCTCAGTTCTTCTTTCCTTTTCTGTTCTTTCTCACAGATGCGAAGACAATAAGACCTATGATAACAACGACAACTACAATCGTTACAATTACCGGTGCCGGATTGTTTTCTTCAACAACAAGGTGATTTGAAAGGTTAATTACGTGATTTTCAGTAACAGTGTCACGGTCTGAGTCTTTGTAGGAAAGAACAAGGGTTAATTTGTTGTCAGCCGGGGCATTGAATGAGAGTTCAAAACCTGCAAGATCATCTGCATCAAGATTTCCAATCGGATAAGTTACGTACGGGCCGACATCTCCGCCTTCGAGGGAGGTAATCTTAAGGGAGGTTGCTGTGTCAAACCCGAGATTGTGCACATCACCGGTTAAGGTGCAGTAGTTTCCGGTCTGGGTTACTTTGATGTTGGTAACTTCCAAATCAGCATCAGTGTCCATTACTTTGACAACAATCGGTTGTATTGAGTCATAGACATAGCCGTCATTTGATTTAACACGGATGGTTGCATAGAAGGTTCCGGTGTGGTCCCCTGCCTTAATCGGCATCGGAATTGTTAAGGATTTACCCGGATAAAGATAATCCGGAACATTATCCATATTCAGTTTACCCGGAATGATGCCGCCATCAGCCCCATTGTATTCAAGATAAACATCTTCGAGATAAAGCGGAACATATTTCCCGGGATTTTCCAGAGTGATGGTGATTATTCCTTCCTCATTCGGCTTTAACACATACGGAATCTCGCTGGTTGAGGAGATACCGTTAACAGTAATAGTACAATGTCCTACTGCCTCTGAGGGAACAGTTCCTGCAGAAACAGGTGCTGCGATACAGACAAATACAAGTAATGCCGCAAAGACAGCGGCTGCTGCTGTTCTGACTTTCATATCACTATAATTCTGCCAGATTCGTTTATATAGTTTCTCTAATTGATTCTCATTCAATGAGAGGAGCACACCGGAGAACCGGATTCATAAATCTGTCTGACCAATTCCCAATCCTCATATTATCAGCCGGCGTATATAGTACACATGAAAGACCTCATCATAAAAGGGGCAAGGCAGCACAATCTGCGAAATATCTCAGTCTCCATCCCGCGTGATAAACTCACGGTTATAACAGGCGTTTCAGGCTCCGGGAAATCCACGCTGGCATTCGATACCATCTATGCCGAAGGACAGCGGCGCTATGTAGAGTCCCTATCAGCATACGCACGGCAGTTCCTCGGACAGATGAGAAAACCTGACGTGGATTCCATCGAAGGATTATCCCCTTCTATAGCAATAGAACAGAAAACCACCTCGAAAAATCCGCGTTCAACGGTCGGCACAGTCACTGAAATCTATGACTATCTCCGTCTTCTTTTCGCAAGAATCGGTATTCCGTACTGTCCGAAGCATCATGTAAAAATCGAGGCAAGAAGTCCCGCTCAGATAGCTGACGCCATACAAAACGAGTTTTCAGGCATGGTAACCATATTAGCGCCGGTTGTCCGTAAAAAGAAAGGAACCTACGAGCAGCTGTTCAGAGAACTGAACGCTGACGGATTTACCCGCGTCAGAGTTGACAGCACAATTTACCGGACTGACGACGAGATTAAACTCGGCCGCTACATAATGCACAATATCGATATCGTCATCGACCGCTGTGACTCCGCTGACAAAACCCGTATCAACGAAGCGGTTGAAAAAGCGCTCGAACATGCAGAAGACGGTCTTGTCTATGTATCAGCCGGAGACGACGCAAAAGATGTCATCTACTCCGCAAAAATGGCGTGTCCTGTCTGCGGCATGTCGTTTGAAGAACTGCAGCCGCGTATGTTTTCCTTCAACAGCCCGTTCGGCGCGTGCCCGACCTGTAACGGTCTCGGATTCCAGATGATTTTTGACCCTGACTTAATTATTCCGGACAAAACGCTCGCGATAGGTGAAGGCGCTGTTGCCACTTACAAAAACTATTTCGACGGATTCCGGGTACAGTACCTCAAAGCGGTAGCAGAGCACCTCGGTTTTACCATGATGACACCCATCAAAGACCTGACCGAAGAACAGTACAACGGTCTGATGTTTGGAACAGGCGACGCACAGATTCATTTCAAACAGAGTTCCAAGAATGCCGAGTTTGCCTATCACGGCGCCTGGGAAGGTCTTCTGCCGCAGGTTGCCCGTCTTCATTCCGAATCAAAGTCAGAGTACCGGAAAGCAGAACTCGAAAAGTTCATGAGGATTCTTCCGTGTCCGACCTGTCACGGTAAACGGTTAAAAGAGTCGGTTCTTGCGGTCAAAATCAGCGGGAAATCCATCGCTGATGTAACTGATATGTCAATTGAAGAGGCACTTGCGTTCTTTGATTCGCTCAAGCTTACCGAAAAGGAGGAAGGTATTGCCCGGCTGATTCTGCGCGAAATTCATTCGCGTCTCGTCTTCCTGCAGGAAGTCGGTCTCGGGTATCTGACATTGTCACGGAGTGCCGGCTCTTTATCCGGCGGCGAAGCACAGCGTATCAGGCTTGCAACGCAGATAGGGTCAAATCTGATGGGTGTTCTCTATATTTTAGATGAGCCGTCTATTGGTCTGCACCAGAGAGATAATCAGAAGCTGATAGCAACACTGCAGCATCTGCGGGATTTGGGCAATACTGTTATTGTTGTCGAACATGATGAAGAAACCATCCGTGCGGCTGATTATGTTTTAGATATAGGTCCCGGAGCGGGTATCTACGGAGGAAATATTACTGCCGCAGGAACGCCTGAGGAAGTTGCAGAAACGCCGGACTCTCTTACCGGAAAGTATCTTTCAGGCGAACTTACGATTCCAGTTCCTTCTGTCCGCAGAACGTCTGATAAATATCTGACCATTTCCGGATGCACGGAAAACAACTTAAAACAGGTAACTGCCAGTATTCCGCTCGGAACTCTGACGGTTATCACCGGCGTTTCAGGGTCCGGTAAATCAACGCTGATTTACGACACACTGTATCAGGCGCTCAGACAGAAACTCCATGATTCCAAAGTAACGCCGGGTGCGTATGAAAAACTCACCTGCGATGCAGAGCTCGAAAATGTGATTGTCATCGACCAGTCACCTATCGGCAGAACTCCGCGTTCAAACCCTGCAACGTACACCAAAGTCTTTGACGACATCAGAAAGATTTTTGCTGAAACCACTGAAGCAAAGATTCGCGGTTACGGCCCGGGGCGTTTCTCATTCAACGTAAAAGGCGGCCGCTGCGAAGCCTGTTCCGGCGACGGTGTTATGAAGATTGAGATGAACTTCCTGCCGGACGTTTATGTGGAGTGTGAAGAATGTAAAGGTACCCGCTACAATGCAGAGACGCTTGAGGTGAAGTTCAAAGACAAATCCATCTCCGATGTTTTGAACATGAGCGTGGATGAGGCGCTTGAACTGTTCGCGGCTCATCCGAATGTGATGGCAAAACTGCAGACGTTAGCGGACGTCGGTCTCGGCTATATCAAACTCGGACAGAGTTCTACAACACTTTCCGGCGGCGAGGCGCAGAGAATCAAGCTTACCCGCGAGCTTGCGAAGCGTTCCGGCGGAAAGACGGTGTATATCCTGGATGAACCGACAACCGGCCTGCATTTCCATGATGTGAAAAAACTCATCGGGGTTCTCGACAGTCTTGTCGAGAAAGGAAACACGGTTATTGTCATTGAACATAACCTTGATGTGATTAAGTCTGCTGATTATCTGATTGATTTAGGGCCGGAAGGAGGAACTGCCGGAGGACAGATTATTGCAAAGGGAACGCCCGAAGAGGTCGCAAAGGTAAAGAAGAGCTACACCGGGCAGTTCTTAAAACAGATGCTGAAGTAAACTGCCGGTAAAAAAACCTCCTCTTACTATTTTTAAAAACATGTATGTCAGATAAAGTCTGACTTACAGCACCATCTCATTACCCGGATGAAGCAGTTCAACCTTCATCGAGGTAGTCAGTTCAATAACCCGTTTAAACCCGGATAAATCCTGCGTAATCGCCGGAAACGTATTGTAATGCATCGGAATAATCAGCGGGGCTGCAATAAACTCTGCTGCCATCATCGCCTCATCTGGACCCATAGTGTAACGGCCGCCTGCCGGAAGAAGAGCAACATCCGGATGATAAAGCGACCTTATAAGCTTCATATCCGAGAAAAGCCCGGTATCTCCAGCATGATAAATAGTAACTCCATCCATTCTGATAATAAATCCGCAGGGTTCACCCATATAGACCGGAACACCGTTTTCCATCAGCGAACTGGAATGCTCGGCATGAACCATGGTAATAGAAATATCGCCGTCAGTAACTGTTCCGCCGAGATTCATGCCGACAGCCTCAACACCGCGTGCGGAAAGCCATGCGGCAAGTTCATGAATTGCATAGACGCGTTTAAACTTTTCCGGATGATTTCCCATGTGGTCACTGTGAGCATGAGTCAGAAGAACAATATCAGCATCAATATCTTCGCCCAAGGGCATCGGATCAATAACGATTTTTTTCGAGCCGGTGAAGATAAAACAGGAGTGTCCCGCGTAACGTATATTCATAGGAATACATCTGTACGAAACAAGATAAATATTGTGTTTGATAAGTCCGTATACAACTGGTAAAAACAGTAACAATTCAGCCCCTTATCTGAGATATAATTCATTGTTTCTATCAGTGAATATTTCCAATCTCGCCCGTAGGGCTCGGACACAGATTATCACAGATTACACACAGAT
>DALTWQ010000074.1 GCA_029987025.1 Methanocorpusculum sp.
GCGCAAGCCGCGGCCGAAGGCCGCATCCGCGTGTAATCCGTGACATCCGTGTCTGGGGATAACTTACACAGTGACGAGATAGAAATACTATAGTTCACATAAAATGACGAAGACCCAAAAATAAATTGTATGACTCTTCAGAACTACCCCTGCTGCTCTTTTTTAACCATCTTTCTGCACACAAACGTACAGGAAGCCGCCCCGCATCTTCTGTCGCACGGGTCGATATGGACAATCACCGACAGCCGCGGAATCTCTGAAACCATCTCATCCTCGATATGTTCTGCCAGATGATGCGCCTCATCGAGAGGAAGTTTTGCAGGCATCATCAGATGGAACTCCGCAAAACAGTCAGGCCCTGCCCTTCGGGTTTTTAATCCGTGATAATTTGTATATTCATCACGATGGCGCTCAATAATTCCCTCGATTATCGCAAGTTCCTTATCATCCAGACTTTCATCCATCAAATCCGAAAAACTCTTTCTGATAAGATGCCATGCGCTGCGCACAATAAACACCGCAACAGCAATGGCAATTATCGAATCAAGGAAAGAGATGTGCGTTATCTGAATCAGTCCGATTCCAAGGAAAACTCCCGCTGAGGTCAGCACATCCGTTCTCAGGTGCCACGCATCACTTTCAAGAGCAATTGAGTGAGTACGCTTTGCAACCTTCATCAGACACTGCGAGACGATAAAGTTCATCAGGGCAGACACACCCATAACTATCAGACCGATATAGAGGATATCATAGGATATTGCAGACTCTCCGGAGATAAGTTTGGATACCGCTTCCCAGATGATAATTCCTGCCGCGGCAAGAATTAAGATTGCTTCAAGCATCCCTGAAGCATCCTCATACTTGCCGTGACCGAATGCATGGTCACGGTCCGGCGGAAGAGACGACTTCTTAACCGAGAAAAAGGCAACAAGCGACGCAAATAAATCGATGCCTGAGTGTACTCCTTCGGAGATGATACTCACTGAGCCCGTACAGATACCGGTAATTATTTTTGATGTGGTAAGGACTGCATTTGAGATAATAGAAAGCCGTGCAACCTTCTGCTTATCCCGATTTTCCTGTTCAATATCGTGCGCCATACATCTCACCCTCACTGCGACAAAAGAACGCAGTCTTTTTCCTGCATCTCAGGATTTTTCTTACAGACAAACGTACACGTATCGCATCCGCACCGTTTGCTGCACGGCTCGACATATATTACCACAAAGCAGCGCGGAATTTCAGCTTTAATCTCTTCTTTAATGCGGCGCTCAAGCTTGTGTGCTTCAGTTAAGGTCAGATCCCCGGGCATCATCAGATGGAACTCGACAAACGTATCAGAACCTGCTTTTCTGGTCTTTAATCCGTGGTAGTTCGTGTACTCTGCATCATGCTGTTCGATGATGTTTCTGATTTTTGCAGAGTCTTTTTCATTCAGACTCTTATCCATTAAGTCATTGAAACTTCTTTTGATGATATGATATGCTTCCCGCAGAATAAATACTGCAATACCTATAGCAATTACCGAGTCAATCCAGTAAAGTCCGGTGAGCTGAATCAGTAAAAGTCCAACAAAGACACCGACTGAGGTGAGCACATCAAACCTGATATGCCAGGCATCGCTTTCAAGAGCAATTGAGTGTGTTGCCCTCGCAACTTTCATCACACGCAGGGATACAACGAATTTGACAACAGCAGATATTGCCATCAGCACCATACCGACTGAAATGAGTTCCACTGCAATTTCTGAACTGCCGGAGATAAGGTTTGATACCGATTCCCAGATGAGAATACCTGATGCGGCAACGATGAAAAATGCCTCAATCATTCCGGAAGCATCTTCATACTTGCCGTGACCGAAACCGTGGTCGCTGTCCGGCGGAATGGAAGACTTCCGTACGGAGAAAAATGCAATTATTGAACCGAGCAGATCAATTCCCGAGTGAATTCCTTCAGAGATAATACTCATTGAACCGATACAAAGACCTGTGACTATCTTTGAAACTGCAAGAAATGAGTTAGTAATAATTGAGAGTGTTGCCGCTCCTTTTTTCGCCTTGTTTTCACTCGAGATGTCAGCCGGCATATACCTGAATTAGATTAGATGTTCTCTATAATAGGTATTTCCTATTGATTTTAGAATCCATGCAGGATAAACGAAGAGAATCTGAAAAAGAAACAACAGAGTATACGGTAAAAATCAAAAAATAAGAAGAGTTTTTTTGAAGAGTATGTTTTAGGATTATTTCATACCTTCGTTGTCCTTGCCTTCGTCATCTTTGGGAGGCCAGCAGGTAACACCTTTCTGGCTGGTTAAGACCTTCGGGTTAAAGACCGGTTCATCTACGCCGTCAGCTTTCTGGTTGAAGTAATCGCTGAGTGCAGACCAGGCGTGTTTTGCAAGGAAGACAATGATACCTATGTTGAAGATACCCATTAATGCCTGGAATAAATCTGCGAGGTTCCATGCGAATGTCATGGACCAGAGAGCGGATGCGAAGACCATTACTACGATGATAATACGGAGGAAAACAATTGCCCCTTTCTTCTCGGTAATGAATCTGACATTGCTTTCACTCATGGAGTAGTAACTGATTAAACTGCTGAATGCAAAGACCAGCAGGAATGCTGCTAAGATGTAAGGCGCTGCTGCGCCGAGGAAGCTTGCGGAAAGTGCTTCTGCTACAAGCGGAGCACCTGCAAGACTGGATGCAACACCCTGTGCTGCAAAGTCGTATGCAGGGTATGCAACATTCGTATACATAATGACTACAAATGCAGTTGCGGAACAGACAACAATAGTATCAATTAAGACACCTAAGGACTGCATTAAACCCTGCTTTACCGGGTGCTTGACGTGTGCAGAGGAGGATACGTTCGGGATCGAACCGATACCAGCCTCGTTGGAGAAGACACCGCGCTTTAAACCCCACATAATCATTGCTCCGATACCGCCGCCCACAAATGCCTGTGCGCCGAATGCGTAGGAGAAGATGGTTTCGATAACTGCGGAAACCTGGGTGAAGTTGACTAAGACTAAGATGATTGCAAGAAGCATCCAGAGAATTGCCATTGCCGGAACAAGCCAGGTAGATACACGGGCAACTCTTCTGATACCGCCGAATACAATTGCTGCAGAAAGAACTGCAAGAACAACAGCGATAATGAGGGATAATACACTGACATCACCTACACCGACAGTGATAGATGCATCACCGAAGGCACCGGAGAATGCGGTCTGCAGAGATGCACTTGCCTGATTTGCCTGAACACCAATGAAACAGAGACCGTAGGTTACAATAATCATGATTGCCATGAAAATTGCGAACTTCGGCTTTCCAAGACCGTTTTTAACATAGTATGCCGGACCGCCGTGGAAGAATCCGTCTCCTTTGCGTTCTTTGTAAATCTGACCGATGGTGTTTTCAACGAAACTCGTTGCTGCACCGATTAAGGCAAAAATCCACATCCAGAAAACCGCTCCGGGACCGCCCATTACAATTGCGGTGGCGACACCGGCGATATTTCCAACACCGATACGGGCACCCATACTTACGCAGAATGCCTGGAAGGAGGAAATGACATGCTTTCCTTTCTTCTCTCTGATTCCCGTGAAAGCAACCTTACATGCTTCGCCTAACCGGTTAATCTGGACACACTTTGATCTGCAGGTTGCGTAAATACCGAAACCTACAATGAAAACAAAGGCTACGTACCAGGCCCAGGTGTCAGCAGTGTCAATAATGCTGCTCACTACATCGTAGAAACTCATACATTATATGTTTTCTCTTCTGGGAATATAAACGTGTTTAATAATTTAGCACACGAAAGTATCTCTGCTGCAGAAAAACTCAGGGGATGTAAAAAACAAAATCAGAGAGAATCGAGCGAAATGCCGGCGAAGTCGTCAGCATTTGCCGATTCTGCAATGCCGAATGCCGCAGACACCGCTTTGTTTTCAAGCGAGTTTGCCGCATCGACCATATAATCTAAAATATCTATTGAAAGCTCGCGCTTTTCACGGCTCTTCTGCATCTGCTCGGATAAGAACCGGAGTGTTTCCGGACTTTCACGTCTGAGTTTGGCAAGCGAGATGACACAGAGGTATATCCTGGTCAGATTCCTGTCGGTACCTGTGATAGTATCAAAGAACGCCTTAAGAATCTGAGCCTGATAGGCCTCGCTTCCCATGATATTCTAAAGTTTGTTTCAGGATAATAAATAGTTATCCCTTATTTTGCAGTGCTGACGATTTTAATGACATCGCCCATCTTAAGCTCTGCAGTATCCTTAATCCGCATCTTTGTCTTTGCATCAACAGCATAGAGGAAACCTTTGCCGATATCGGTGTGAATCTTGAATGCAAGATCCCGAGGGGTAGATCCCTTCGGAAGAAGAAGTGCATCCGGCAGAACAACGCCTTTTGCGTTGCAGTACTTTCCTTCGTCTTCAACCGGATACACGATAATCATGCCGCACTGTTCAAAGACAGCTTTGTTCAGCACCTCCTGAACGCCGGTTCCACCCAGTTTTTTCATGTTTTCGGCAACAACGGTAAGAGCTTTAATCTGCGGTGCAGAAAGCTTTGCGCCTTCAGCCGGTGCGAACTTTGCATCTCCCGGGAGATAGGTAAGCAGTTTTGCTGCAGATGCGGTCTTTAATGCGAGTTCGCCTGCGGCAATGGTAGGCACAGCACCAAGCTCAACGAGTTTTTTCAGGTTCTCTTCGGATGCCTGGTCTACTTTGTTTGCAGCGATAATCATCGGTTTTGAAACTTCCAGGAGCACCTCGCACATCTTTGCAATGTCTTCTTCGGATGCTTTTGCAATATTAATTCCGCACTCGTCAACAGCATCACGGACCTGTACTGCATCGATTCTAAGACCGGCTAATGCTTCGCCTAACAAATCGATTAAGACATTTTCTTTGCCCTGTGCCTGACGAACTAATCTCGGGAGGTGTTTCTGGACGATTCCTGCCATCCACATTGCAAACTCGTATCTAAGGAAAGCTACATCCTCAAGCGGGTCGCGTGTTCCCAGGTCAACCGGGTTTCCTTCCGCATCAGTACTGCCGGATGCATCAACGACCTGGATGATAGCATCTGCTTCACGGAGGTTATCCAGGAACTGGTTTCCAAGACCGCGGCCTTTGTGTGCGTCAGGAACAAGCCCTGCAACATCTAAAAGTTCAACCGGCGTAAATCTCACGCCGTCAACACAGTTTCCGCAGCCGCCTTCAATACCGAGTTCCTTGCATGGACATGTTGAGCGCACATAGGCAACTCCTTTATTTGCATCGATGGTGGTGAACGGATAGTTTGCAATTTCTACATTTGCGAGGGTAAGCGACTTGAAAAACGTCGATTTACCGCAGTTCGGTTTTCCTGCTAACGCGATTAAGAGCATAATATTGTCCTGTATCTTTTATATGTCTACAAATAGGTCTGCTGGATAGTTATGCTTTGTGTCGCAGCACGGGTAAAAAAAAGAAAGTAACTATTCAGAACCATATCTAAAATACAGGGAGTTGATTTTGCTAGCGGGCATTGCCAAAGAACGCGAATCTTCGCAAATCTCACGCGAATCGCAAGCCTATGCACCCGTGCTTATCCCGCTGACCGCATGCCTTCGGCCTGCTATAGCTTCGAGACTTCGTCTCTCGCATATCGCGGGCACGGGCGGCTTGCTGGTTAGTAATAAGTTAGCCTCTAAAAACATCACTAGACATACAAAAATACTTAGCGGCACGCCTGCGCCCGCGATTAGCGGGAATGGCGCAGGTGAATAGTGCCGCGATTCGCGTGAGATTTGCGAAGATTCGCGTTCTTTGGCAATGCCCGCTAGCAAAATCGATTCTCTGTATTTCAGGTTGGGCTGAACAGTTCCAAAAATTGTATTGAATAATTTATGCCGGGTAATGATACTCCGGCATTTTTCCGGCAAGAACTGCATCGCGGTAT
>DALTWQ010000075.1 GCA_029987025.1 Methanocorpusculum sp.
CCTTCGGCCTGCTTTAGCTTCGAGCCTGCGGCTCTCGCTGATTACACACGGATGCTCGCTGCGCTCGCGGCTTGCGCAATGCGCAAGCCTCCGCGGATATAAAAAACGAAGATTCATGCCTATCTGTATTAGTCAACGGAAATAGAATGGGGAATGCCATCTAAAATATATAATTTTTAAGTATTCATCCGTGAAGGCTTGCGCATTGCGCAAGCCGCGGCCGAAGGCCGCATCCGTGTGTAATCAGCGAGAGCCGCAGGCTCGAAGCTAAAGCAGGCCGAAGGCATGCGGCCCGTGGCATCCGTGTCTGGGGATAGCCTACACACTGACGAGATAGAAATACTATAGTTCACATAAAATGACGAAGAGCCAAAAATACAGATGAAGCGCTGAACCGTAGGATATGACCCACCCCGCCGCCGCGGGTAAACCTCATGTATTATCCCTTATCACACTAAATATATTACCACTATTCATCTTCAGGTAATAGATATGGAAGAAAAAATACACGAAAAAATCCACTGGGCTGATGCAAAAGCAGCACAGGTTCCGACCGATGCACCGCAGCTTGTTGCAACCGGTATCACCCCGTCCGGCCCGATTCATTTAGGAAACATGCGTGAGGTCATGACCGGCGATATGATCTACAAGGCAATTCTTTCCAACGGAGGAAAAGCCGAACTGGTCTATATCGCAGATGACTTTGACCCGTTACGCAAAGTCTATCCCTTCCTTCCGGCAGAATACGAAAAGTACATCGGCTGGCCGGTATGTGATATCCCCTGTCCCTGCGGAAAACACAAGAGCTACGCAGAACACTTCCTCGAACCGTTCTTATCCGCAATCGAGGAACTCGACATCCACCCGCGCGTCATCAGAACAAGTGAGGCATACCGCTCCGGAAAGTTCACCGAAGGAATCCGCCTTGCACTCGAACACGCAGAAGAGATTAAAGAAATCCTTGAACGCGTATCCGGCAGAAAACTCGAAGACGGCTGGACTCCGTACTATCCGGTCTGTGAAAACTGCCACACTATCTCCCGTGCAAAAATATTAGAGCATGACCCCGAAAAGCACACCGTCAAATATCAGTGCGCCTGCGGTCATGTAGGAGTTTCAGACTACTCCAAGGGCGAAGGAAAACTTGTCTGGCGTGTCGACTGGCCTATGCGCTGGGCAGCCCACGGCGTTACCGTTGAGCCGTTCGGAAAAGACCACGCATCCCCCGGAGGTTCCTACGACACCGGAAAAATCATCACCAGCGAAATCTACGGCTACAAAGCACCGGTTCCGGTAACCTACGAATGGATCAGTCTCAAAGGCAAAGGCGAGATGCACTCATCCAAAGGTGTTGTCTTAACCATCCGCGACATGTTAGATATTGTACCTCCCGAAGTTCTCCGCTACATGATTGCAAAGACCAAGCCGGATAAGACCATCGCATTCGACCCCGGCATGGGACTTTTAAAGCTCATCGATGACTACGACCGCGCTGCAAAACTCGGAGGTTCCCGCGAACTTGAACTCTCAAAGATTTCATCCCCGCAGACGATGATTCCCTTCCGCCACATGGTAACCGTTGTCCAGATTGCAAGAAACGACGACGGTCTGTTCTCCATCTTAGAGAGAAGCGGCTACGAGATTAAAGATAAAAACTCAGTTCTCGACCAGGCAAACCGTGCACGGCTCTGGCTCGAACGCTACGCACCTGAAGATGCCAAGTTCTCCATCTCCGAGAATCTGCCGGAAATTGCCGCAAACGAGCCTGCCAATGTAAAAGCAGCAGTTGCCGCATACGCAAAAGCCATCGCCGAAGGCGAATGGAAAGCAGATGTCTTACACAACGCTGTCTACGATGCAGCACAGTCTGCCGGTGTTACCGGAAAGGATGTTTTCACTGCAGTGTACCGCGCCTTCCTTGGTGCAGACCGCGGCCCCAGACTCGGCTGGTTCCTTGAAGCACTCGGACGCGAAGAAGTATTAGCCAGACTCGCCTTAATGAAATAAGTTTACCACATGGCAAAAGACAAACTCCCGCGAAATCTCTCTGAAGGCTGCAAGCTCTGTTATCAGGGTGCAAAGCTGGTGCTCTTTATAACAGGCATCTGTCCCCGCGACTGCTGGTATTGCCCCTTATCTTCCGAGCGGAAGGATATGGATGTCATTTTCGCAAATGACCGGCAGATAACAACACCCGCTGAAGCAATCGAGGAGGCTGAAATCATGGATGCGCTTGGAACAGGCGTTACCGGCGGTGAGCCCCTCTTTGAAATCGAGCGTGTGGTCGAGTTCTGTACGGCGCTCAAGAAGCATTTCGGAAACGGGCATCATATCCACTTATACACCGGAAAAGCACCGTCTGAAGAGGAACTTGCGATGCTTGCCCCCTGCGTTGATGAAATCCGTATGCACCCGCCCCACGAGGAGTGGGCCGGAATTATGACATCAGAGTATCCGAAAGCAATAGCCGCAGCAAAAAAGATGGGATTCGATGTGGGAATCGAAGTCCCGTCTCTGCAGGGACTGAGGCACTTCTTCCCGCTTTTGGACTCGCTTGACTTCTTCAACATCAACCAGCTGGAGTGGGGAGACGCCAACGCGGATGCTATGCGGCTTAGAAAACTTGAGCCGGTAAATCCGCTCTGCAACGCCATCGAGGGTTCGACAAAGTGGGCCGGAGAAATCAACGGTCATCCGAAGGTTCACTACTGCACCTCGGTTTTCAAAGACTCAGTGCAGCTGCGCGAACGCTTAAAGCGCATCGCAAGGAACTCTGCGCGTCCGTTTGATATGATTACTGACGACGGCACTATCATGTACGGGGTAATGGACCCCGGAAATGATCTGGAGATGATTTTATCTCTGATGCGGCCGGGCAGCTGCTATGCGGAAATGGATGACGGGACTATCGAACTCGACTGGCAGCAGATGAGAAAAATACCGCGTAAGTTCGGCGGGGAACGCAAGATTATCGAGCGGTATCCGAACGACGGCATGATAGTTGAGGTAATCCCTCAATGAACGGAAAACTGCGGAGATTTGCTGAGGATGTCTATGCGAATCATTTAGTCCGCAGATTTTCTCATATCCCAACCCATATCGCGATTATTCAGGATGGAAACCGCAGGTTTGCAAAAGACCGCGGATTAAGTGTCAATACCGGTCACCGTCTCGGTGCTGATACAACGCTTCATGTTCTTGAGTGGATGGAAAAACTCGGTATCCGTCATATCACCTTCTACGCATTTTCGACAGAGAATTACAAACGCGGCGAGGAGGAGGTCAGCGGGCTTCATGACCTTTTCATCGACAAGTTCAATGAGATGCTTGAGGATGCCAGAATCCACAACAATAAAATCAATGTAACCGTTGTGGGAGATCGTTCGCTCATATCTCCCGATCTTCTCGAAGTCATTGAAAAAGTGGAAGAAGCAACGAAAAACTACAGCAGATATTATGTGCATTTCGCACTTGCCTACGGCGGACGAAATGAAATCGTTGAAACAACCCGCGAGATTGTGCAGAAGTGCCGCGACGGCGTAATTTCTCCTGCGGATATCACGCCGGATATGATTACAAGCACCATGTATCCGCTGCACGATATGCCGCCGGTTGATTTGATTTTACGAACCGCAAACGACAAGCGTACCTCGAACTTCCTGCCGTGGCTTGCGAACGGAAACGAGGCGGCGGTCTGTTTCTGTGTGCCGACATGGCCGGAGTTCCGGTATGTCGATTTTGTACGGGCGCTGCGGGTGTATGACCAGCGGATGAAGGATTAACGCTTAAGCAGTTCCGCACGCTGTTTTGCATCCGGCGTTACACGGTACGACTCTTTTATTTTCTGCACTGCCTTGTTGATGGTTTCATCATCTAAAAGACAGTCTTTCATCCATTCTTCTGTTTCATCCGGATACTTTACATACAAAACAGATACCGCCCAGGCTGCTGCCGTTTTCGCATAGTATCCCGGAAACTCACGCCGGTTCAGCAGAGCAAGGACTTTTTTATAATACTCGTCCGTGATGAAATGCGCAAGCAGAAGAACAATCCCGAACCGCACTGAAAACTCGGTTCCTTCTGCAATACATTTTTTCGCATACGAAAAAAAGATGTCCGGATGTTTTTTTACGCTTTGTATGGTCATTGCAGTGGAATCACAGACCGACCAGTTGTCAACCTTCGGCACAAAGATATCGAGCGCCTTACAGATTTCTTCAGGCGCCGCTTTTGCATAGCTGATTACTAACCCCTGAAGCATAATCTCTTCAAAGGAGCCGTCAGATGCGTCTTTCAGATACGCACGCCAGTCTGCTTTTGCTTCCCGTTTTGCAATCTCGCGGAGTTTTGGAATCCGCACGCCTAAGAGATTGTCTGAGCCCGGAAGCAGTCCGGAGGAGAACTTCCGGTATTTTTCTTCGGCGAGGGATTCGAGTTCTTCCCGGATTATTTCTCTCTTACTCTTTTCCATCTGCCGCATTACTGATGCTCATGCCAAGAGCATAGCCTTTTTCGTAGGCCGCTTTCATGACGTCAGGCTTGGTTTCGATGTTGTGGATCTCATCCATGTTGTTCTGCAGCAGTTCATCAGCGTAGGTGACATCAATGATTGAGCCGAAGGCTTTTACCGAGTATCTCGGTCCGATGAAAATTTCATCGTTGTTCATTCCGCCTATGCAGATAAAAAGCATCTTGCGTGTTTTTGCCTTGTCTTTGGGAACCATGGGCTGTTTCCGGTAGTATTTTGCCATGTAGAAGGGCTGACAGCGGTCCATGAATGATTTGAGGGCTCCCGGAATTCCGTAGGTCATCACAGGAGTTGCGAGGATGATGCCGTCACATTTCTTGAGAATCTGATAGTATTTTTCCGCTTTATCATCAACGAGGCAGTGCGGTTCTGTCATGCAGCCGAAGGTCTGCATACAAGGAGCGATATTGATGTGCGCTGCATTGATGCGCTCTACGGTGTATCCGGCATCTTCAGCGCCGCGGATGGCTTCTTTGAGGAGTTTGTCGGTATTTCCGCCGAGGATGTTGCTCCCGAAAATGGCAGCTATCATTTTGGTCATGATGAATTAGTTTCGTTTCTGCAGGGATAAATGCTTCACTTGAAGCTGTTATTTCCGGAGGAAATTCTGCCGCGATATAGAACATCTTATACTTTCGAGGCAGATTATGTTTCGTGAATATCATGAAAGAATCTGACATTTCCAAAGGTCATGTAACGCTTGAGAAAAATATCGGACATGTTCCGAGAGTCTTTAAGGAACTTGCAAAGACCAGCCCGGAGATGCATGACGCTGTTCTTACGCTTGACAGTTTCATCTGGGCGGACAATGCGCTGACGAGGAAGGAAAAGAAGCTTATCGCTGTCGCGGTCGCGGCAGCTCTTCGCGACACGCATGCAGTGCGTGCACAGCTTACAGGTGCTAAAGCGCTTGGTGTTTCTCTTGCGGAAATCGATGAGGCGCTGCGTGTTTCGTTTATGCTTTCGGGAATGCCTGCGTATGTGCAGGGTATAACAACGGCCGAAGCGGTTTACGGGGAAAAGAAGGAAACGTGAGGATTCTTCTTCTATTTTTTCATCTGTTATCAAAGATAGAACGATTCAAAATGGGTCTTCGACATTTTATGTGAACTATGGTATTTCTATCTCGTCAATGTGTAGGCTATCCCCAGACACGGATGTCACGGATTACACACGGATGCGGCCTTCGGCCGCGGCTTGCGCAATGCGCAAGCCTTCACGGATGAATACTTAAAAATTATATATTTTAGATGGCATTCCCCATTCTATTTCCGTTGACTAATACAGATAGGCATGAATCTTCGTTTTTTATATCCGCGGAGGCTTGCGCATTGCGCAAGCCGCGAGCGCAGCGAGCATCCGTGTGTAATCAGCGAGAGCCGCAGGCTCGAAGCTAAAGCAGGCCGAAGG
>DALTWQ010000076.1 GCA_029987025.1 Methanocorpusculum sp.
TGGAAACAAACATCCCGCCGAAAAGCCGTGTTCTTGATTTAGGTTCAGGTCAGGGAATAACATCAGTATTCCTTGCAAAAGAGTATGATTTTATCGTAACTGCCGCAGACCTCTGGAGCGACCCTGAAGAAAACATGAGATTTTTTGCATCGTGCGGGCTCACTCCTGAAAATATAACCGCGGTCAAAGCAGATGCAAACAATCTCCCGTTTAGGGAAAACAGCTTTGATGCGGTGGTATGTACAGATTCGTACAACTACTTCGGAAGAGCGCCGGATTATCTGGAAAAATGTCTTCTCCCGGTTGTAAAACACGGCGGACAGATTCTAATCTGTGTTCCCGGCATGAAAAAAGACTGCCATGACAACCTCCCCGCAGAACTTCTTGCTGCCTGGACGCCGGAACAGCTTGATTATATTCATGATGTGCAGTACTGGAAGCACCTGATTGAACAGACACGCGGCATCACTAATCTATCAGTGTATGAGATGGAATCAAACACTGAAGTCTGGAATGACTGGCTGTGTGAAGAAAACGAGTATGCCAGAGGGGACCGCAGAGCATTTGATGCAGGCGGAGGCAGGTATCTGAACTTTGTTGCCATTACCTTCAGGCGGGAATAACCCTCCATCTCCTTTTTTCAGCAGATTTTTCCTGATTGCCGATAGTCTTCTTTTTACCTTTGTACATCAAAAGTATAAGTACTATTTACAAATCCTATATTCAGGGAGTACGTAGATGACACAACTGAAAATTACCGATACGACCCTCAGAGACGCGCATCAGTCTCTCGCTGCAACGAGAATGCGCACAGAGGATATGCTCTCTCTTGCAAAAGAGATGGACAAAGCAGGCTTCTGGTCCGTAGAAGCATGGGGAGGGGCAACCTTCGATTCCTGTATACGTTATCTCAACGAAGATCCGTGGGAACGCCTGCGGACCTTAAAACAGGTTTTTGTAAAAACTCCTATCCAGATGCTCCTGCGCGGTCAGAATCTCGTAGGATACCGCCACTATCCGGATGATGTGGTGGATGCATTCGTAAAAGCCGCTGCAGAAAACGGTGTTTCCGTCTTCAGAATCTTTGACGCATTAAACGATATCCGTAATATGGAACGTTCGATGAAAGCTGTTCTCGATAACGGCTGCCATCTCCAGGGCACAATATCCTATACTACAAGCCCGGTTCACAGCATTGCAGGATTTGCGGATTTAGCAGAGGAACTCTGCAGCAGAGGATGCAACTCCATCTGCATCAAAGACATGGCAGGTCTTATCATGCCGGAGACCGCACGCGAGTTAATCACCGCCATCAAAGAGCGTGTTGACATCCCCGTAGGACTTCATACCCACTCCACCTCAGGCATTGCCCCGATGAGTTATCAGGCGGCAATCGAGGCAGGTGTTGACATTCTTGATACGGCTCTTTCTCCGTTTGCAGGCGGAACCAGCCAGCCGGCAACTGAATCCATTGTGGCATCTCTCATCGGAACTGCACGCGACACAAAAATATCCTTAGGCACTCTGCGCAATGCCAAAAATGAAGCGGCAAAGATTCGCGCAAAATATGATGTTCTCATCAACCCGATATCAGTCAGAATTGACTCGGATGTGCTTGTCTATCAGCTCCCGGGCGGCATGATTTCAAACCTTGTATCCCAGTTAAAGGAGCAGAATGCATTAGACCGTTTTGACGCAGTGCTTGCAGAACTGCCGAAGGTACGTGCAGATTTAGGATATCCGCCGCTGGTAACGCCTACCTCACAGATCGTCGGAACGCAGTCGGTCTTAAACGTCTTAACCGGAAAGAGATACGGCACGGTTACCAATGAAGTCCGCGACTACTTAAAAGGTCTTTACGGCAAAAGTCCGAAGGAGATGGATTCTGCATTTGTCAAATCCATTATCGGTGATGAGAAACGCATCACCTGCCGTCCGGCAGATACCTTGGAGCCGGTCTATGATAAGATGAAGGCGGATGCACAGGCACAGGGCCTTATCAAAAAGGAAGAGGATGTCTTAACGTACATACTTTACCCGGCAATCGCACCTGCTTTCCTGAAAGGCGATGCAAAAGCCGAGGTTATTCCGTGCGCAAAGCCGGCAGCTGCACCCGAGCCTGAAATCGAGTACGACATTCCGCGTTCGATGGAGGTCGAGGTTGACGGTGAAGTCTATGCTGTCCGTATTCTCTCAGTCGAAGGAGAAGCTGTTGTAAGCGTTGACGAGGAAAAGCCGCTTCGTCCGAGAGGAGATGTGCCCGGCGGTGTGAAGAGCAGCATTCAGGGAATGGTTCTTGACATCAAGGTACAGGCGGGACAGAAGGTTTCCGCCGGCGATACGCTTCTGGTAATTGAAGCTATGAAGATGGAAAACCCGGTGGTGAGTCCGGTTGACGGAACGGTTACCGAGATTTTCGTTGAGAACGGCGCAGTAGTTGCAAATGGCGACGTTCTTGTGGTGGTGAAATGAAAAAGGATCGCTGTTTCGATAAAATCCTGATTGCCAACCGCGGTGAGATTGCAATCCGTGTTATGCGTGCCTGCCGTGAGATGGGTATCGAAACGGTTGCCGTCTACTCCGAAGCAGATGAAAATGCACTTCATGTAAAGTATGCTGATGAAGCATTTCCGATAGGTCCCGCTCATCCGACAAAAAGCTATCTCAATATGGAAAGAATCCTTGAGGTCGCTGATATGGCAGGGGCTGACGCGGTTCACCCGGGATACGGATTCCTTGCCGAGCGTGCGGAGTTTTCCGAGGCGGTGAAAAAAGCAGGACTTACGTTCATCGGGCCCTCGGGAAACACCATGCGCATGATGGGTTCTAAACTTGAATCCAAGCAGGCTATGCATAATGCAGGGGTTCCGGTTCTTCCGTGGACAGAGTCAACGAACCATGATGAAGCAAGGGCATTTGCAGAATCCATCGGATATCCGGTTATCGTAAAAGCATCTGCAGGCGGCGGCGGTATCGGTATGACTGTTGTCAATAACGAGGCTGAACTCGATGAAGCTATTGCAAAGTCGAGCAGAACTGCTGCAGCTGCCTTCGGAGACTCCACAGTCTTTATCGAAAAGTATCTTGCAAAGCCGCGCCACATTGAGGTGCAGGTCTTTGCAGACTCTCAGGGCGATGTTATCCATATGTTCGAGCGTGAATGCTCGATTCAGCGCAGACACCAGAAGCTTATCGAGGAAGCTCCCTGTCCGATTATGACGCCTGAATTGCGTGAGCGTATGACGCAGTCTGCCATTACCGTTGCAAAAACCTGCGGATACGAAAACGCGGGAACGGTTGAGTTCCTCTATGACAGCGGAAATTACTATTTCATGGAGATGAACACGCGTCTGCAGGTCGAACATACGGTAACAGAGTTAATCACCGGAATGGATATGGTCAGAATGCAGATTATGGTTGCAGCAGGCGAACCGCTTCCCTGCGGACAGGAGGGTATTACCTGCAGAGGTCATGCTATTGAGTGCCGTATCAATGCGGAAGATCCGATGAATGATTTCCAGTCGGATGCGGGAAAGATTACGCACTACCGCTCTCCGGGGGGTCCCGGAATCCGTATTGACAGCAGTATCCACAACGGATACTCTATTCCGCCGCAGTATGACTCCATGATTGCAAAACTCTGTGCATCTGCAATGACCCGTGAGGATACGATTTCCAGAATGCGCCGCGCGCTGATGGAGTATGTAATTATCGGTGTTAAGACGACTCTGCCGCTTCATTATGCGGTTATGAACAATCCTGAGTTTATTGCAGGACACACGCACACGCATTTCTTATCAGAGCCGACGGTGCAGAAGTCGCTTCCGGCATACATGCGGGAAAGCGAGACGCGTATGCAGCAGCTTGCGGTTTCTCTTAAGTCAGGAAAAGACAAAACTATCGCCGTAACAGCAGCAGTTTCTGCGTACATGAGCGCCCTTGCGGCTAAGAAAGCAGCGGAAAAGCGCTGAGTTTTTCCGCAACGTATATATTTTTAGACATCATTCTAATTATGCAATTCTTAAGACATCTGTCTTAGATGCGTCTGCTGCGCTGGCCTAGCTGGTTAGGGCGCGGGACTCATAATCCCGAGATCGGGGGTTCGGATCCCTCGCGCAGCACTTGTTTTTCTGTTTGTTTCTGAAAGGAGTGAATATGTATGCATCTGACCGCAGTCAACGTAACCGATAGCTCAAAAGAGTATGAGGATTTCATCTCTTTGTACCATACGGCATTTCCCCCGGATGAGCTGATTCCGGAAGATTATCTTTTTGCATCTTTGCATATGGACGGGGCAGCGGTTGCTGCATATTATGCAGATGATTTGTTTGTCGGATTTACCTATGTCATTGATGCACCGCATTTTCTCTTTTTATATTTCTTTGCGGTGAATCCGGAACTGCGTTCACAGGGTTTTGGTTCTGAAATTATCCGTGAGCATCTGATGAAAAGATATCCTGGAAAACCCATTGTGCTCAATGTTGAAGTTCCTGATGAGACGGCAGAAAATAATGCTCTGCGTCTGAGAAGAATTGCATTTTATCAGCGTGCCGGATTTGTTTCGCTGAAGTACCGGTTATATGATAAACGTGTGCTGTTCAATATCTTATCCACCTCTTCTGAATTACCGATTGATGAATACGAAGCATTCCTGAAACAGGTTTATGCGGTTCAGAATTTAGAAGATACTGTAGAGATATTTCCGTATCCTGCAGTCTAATCTGGTATAATTTGTTTTTCTATTTATTACCTGAAAGAGAAGGTATGAATCTGCGGACGACCTAAAATAAACTTACATCTGGTGAATGTTGCATGAGTTATGAAAACGGATGTATTCTCTGCGGAGATGAAATAATCTATCTTGATTCCGCAAAAAAACAGACCTGTGCTGTGTGCGGAAAAGAGTTTGAGAGCAATGCAGTCTGCAGGATGGGACATTATGTGTGCGACACCTGTCATTCGGAAGCGGCATATGCAGTGATAAAATATGTTTGTCTTTCCAGCACTTCAAAAAATCCGGTTGAGATTATGGAAGAGATTATTAAATCTCCTGCGGTGCATGTGCATGGTCCGGAATATCATGTTATTGTATCATCAGTTCTTCTAACAGCTTATCATAATGCCGGCGGAAAACTTGACCTTGAATCAGCCCTCACCGCCGCGAAAATGCGCGGGATGAAAATAATCGGGGGGTTCTGCGGGCTTGCGGGCGCATGCGGTGCAGGAATTGCTTCCGGCATATTTCTTTCAATCGCACTAAAGACAAATCCGCTTTCTGAAAAAAACTGGGGTCTTGGAATGCAGCTTACATCCGCCTGTCTGGGAGAAATCGGGAAATGCGGAGGCCCCCGCTGCTGCAGGCGTGACTCCCTTACCTCGATAAAAACAACAGCGGAGTTCGTAAAAAAGGAGTTTGGAATCGGTATGGAACTGCCGGAGAAAATAGTGTGCAGACATTCTGCTGATAATCATGAATGTCTGAAAGAGAAGTGTCCCTATTTCCCAACGAAGGATGGTGCTGTGCAATAACGTACTTTGATGAAATTATGCGGAAAAAAGAACTGTTTGTGATGTAAAGATATTTTATTGAAATTTCAATGAACAGGGATACAGGCGCTGTAAAACGCCTGTATTTTCACCTGCATACAGTCTGATGCGGGTCAGACTGTTGTTCCTGAATTCAGAGGCGAACTCAGTTTGTTTTTCCGGTTTTTGCTGCTGGGGTCGGCTGCTCTTTCTTTGCAGCTTCCTTTGCCTGCTTAGCCTCTTTCTTATGACAGGTCATGATTGTCACCTCGATT
>DALTWQ010000077.1 GCA_029987025.1 Methanocorpusculum sp.
CAGAAGATTCGGGCTTATTGTGAGGATATTAGAGAGGACATGGCTGACTGAATTACAGCCGGATTAGATAAATATCATTTACAGCAGTTCGGCAGCTACAGACAGCTGCAGAACTCATTTTACTTTTTTTACTATTTACTAATTACAATCACATCGAATCCGGGTGAAGAGATAAACCCGCACACCGGATTCTAATTGTTGCCTTGGAGAGGGAAGAGAAAAAGTCATAAACAATTTACGGGACCGCGATAGAAAAGAAGAAAACTCCCTCAAAGTTGGGATACTCTTATCGTTATAATCTCCAACCCGATCCATTTTTTTACCTCAGCTTACAGCCGCTTCGGCCACGGGAGACCAAAGTTTGTGACCATTCCTTTGATATCATCGTGGATTCCCTTGTCGAGTTTGAGCAGAAGAAGAGAATACAGAAGACCGCCGAGAGCAACCGGAATCAGCACAAGACAGACATTGCTCATCGGCACAAGTAATGTATAGACAAGGACTCCTGCACCCATTACAAGTGATGCAAGAATAATATGAAAGAGTGCTTTCTTTTCGATGAAGACAGGCATGAACTTCTTCAGTTCATGGGCTACAACAAGGACATTCAGAGTAACAGCACAAAGTGAGCCAACAGCCGCCCCATTGATTCCCATCACCGGAATCAGGAGAACGTCTAATATAACGTTCAGGATAACTGCTGCAAGGGTGCCGTAGAAGGTGTTTCTCGGATGACCGGAACTGGATAAAGCCGTGCCGATAAACAACAGAAACACACTTCCAATCTGGAACAGGAATAAAATACATGCAGACACAGCACCGGATGCAAAATCTGCACCATAGAAGTAATACAGCAGTTCATCAGCGAGGATAAATCCGCCGACAGCAACAGGGATTGCCAGAATCAATCCGTAGGTAAATGATCTCGCAACAACCGGCGGGACATGCCCCATTTTGTCACTTACACTCCAGTTGCTGATTTTCGGTGCAAGGGTTGAGTTCACAGCATGGGCAATGAACAACGATGCAGCAGTAAAGTTTAAAGCAACACGATAAACCCCGACATCACCCGTCTCCATGAAGTATCCGATAAAAATAATATCAGCATATTCCATAATGAAACAGGCACTGGTAATGAGAAGACTCCATAAACTGAAGGATAGGAGTTCGCGGATGTGGCGGCGTGTGAACTTTGCAGGACGGTATCTGAAGTATTTGAGACATAGGATTCCTGCAAGGGCAGTACCTACAAAGAATCCGCCGATCATGCCGTAGACTGAAAACCCAATTAATACCAGCACTATCGATGAAACAATACGAATTAATTCCGAGATCCCGAATGCTGCATTGTAGATTCCCACATGATTTTTCGCCTGCACTCCAACAGACAGTGCATTCGAAAAATAGGCAATAACTAATGCGATGATTACAAGCGGAACCAGATGATACTCTGCAAGATCAACGAACAACGGCTCAATGGCAAGAAGAATAACTGTCGATACGATAATAAGAATCGTACGAAGCGTCATGTAGGCAGTAAAGTATGCATTCTGATCCTTTCCTTCGGAAATTTTCTTAATGGCTGCCTTGCCAAAGCCTCCGTCCCCTATCAGATTGAATATGAAAAAGTAGGTGGTAAAAAGATAATAGACCCCAATAAGATCCTTCCCCAGCAGATGCGAGAAGAGCATAGTTGATATAAATCCAGTCAGAGTTACGAGAATAGTGAACCCTAACTGAGTTACACTCTGCCGCTTAATAGGCGTAAGGCGCATGAGGGTGGAGACGAGAGGGATGTTCATGAATAGTTCGAGATTTATTTAGAATATATTATTTGGTGGAGATGGTTATCAATATTCGGGATTTAATTATTTGATATAGTGTGCCTTTGATAAGGGTTTTGCACAGTTGATTATGTAAGGCAATGCCTATCGAGGAAGTATTTTATCCCATTCCTGATTTATCCGCATATCACACTCAGGATTTCTGCAGATAAAATGCCCGATTATTCTATTGAGACAGACAGACAATATGGTGAGAGATGTCGATGTGTGATATGCTTCGCGAGAAAAAAATGAGTTTTCGGCACTGCTTAACGGCTTCTTATCCTTATCATTCTGCCGATATTATTTGCGGTAGGAAGGACCTTTTTGAGCAGCGGTGCAGGAAGGTATGACAGTGCGGTCAGAATAGACTTGTATTTCATAAACCATTTTTCGTGAACTCTTTCCAGATTTTCCCGCGCTGCCTCAGGGGAGCCGGCATAGAGGTTATTCAAGGCAACTGCAATTTCTTCCTTCTGCAGATAGAATAGAATATTTTCATAATCCGGATGTTTCTGCAGCTTTTCCTGAGGATAGTTTTCCAGATACTCCGCAAACGGATGCCGTTTCATCACCTGCGGATTGTCTGTCATTCTGTTTTCTGCGACAGCATGGTAATATACTTTAGGGGCAGATGTAAAGGCAATCGGAAGTTCAAGAGCGATTCTGCCCCACATTTCCACGTCCTCACCGGTTCGCAGGTCCTGTTTAAACAATCCTATTTTTTCAAATGTGGTTTTTGGAATTGCAACTGATGAGGGGGCAAACGGATATATGAATGCAAGGGCCGACGTTCTAAAATATGACGGCAGAATTCCTTCCCAGGGCGCTGCAGGAATGCCAAATAATCTCGGTTTTTCAACACTGTCTTCGTAACAGGTGAGGTATGCTGCGGCATATAATCCCGCATCCGGGAATTTGTCTCTGAGATTAAGTATCTTTTCAAGAAAATCAGGACACCATTCATCATCAGCATCAAGAAATGCGACAATATCTGCAGATGATGCAGCAATCCCTTCATCTCTCCCGGCAGGGAGTCCTGTTGATTTCTGATGGATAATATGGAATCTGGAGTCTGATTCGTATTTTTTAATTGCATTGAGGCTTCCGTCTGTTGATCCGCCGTCGACAACCAGCAGTTCAAAGTCCTGAACTGTCTGTGCGAATATTGAATCGATGGCTCTGCAGACCTCTTTTACTTTATTGAAAAGCGGAACAATTATAGATATTTTTGGGATTTCTGACATTTAGTTATACCCTTTTGAAATCATCGTCAATACGTATTATGTCTTCATCTGTTAAAGAACTTCCCTGCTGAACCTCAACAACCTCAAGCGGTTCGTCAGTCTCATTTGCCAGTCTGTGCTTTGTTTTTGCCGGGATAAAGGTACTCTCACCGGTCCGGATACTCATCACGGCATCTCCGTTTGTTACCTCAGCGGTTCCTTTAACAACAACCCAGTGTTCGCTTCGGTGATTGTGATACTGCAGAGATATTCTTTTGTGCGGCAGGATTACTAACCGTTTAATCAGGTATGTATCTGAGCGCAGCAGCGTTGTGTATGTTCCCCACGGACGGTGAACAGTTGTATGCAGTGAGGCACGTTCATCTCCGTTTTCTTTTAATTTTTCTGCGAGCTTTCCAACCATCTGGCTTTTGTCGCGCGGACAAATCATCAGGACATCAGGTGTGTCAACAATCGCTGCATCAGACAATCCGACAGTAGCAACTAATTTGCCGGATAGTACCAGGTTGTTTCTGCCGTCTTCGGTGAGGTACTCTCCTTCGACTGCGTTGCCGAGAGTATCCTTTTCATGAACCGAGTAGTAGGCTTCGAAGCTGCCTAAGTCGTTCCAGGAGAGTTTCATCGGAACAACGGCAATCTTTGACGATTTTTCGAGCACGCCGTAATCGATTGAAATCTTCGGAGTGATCTTGTATGCATCTTCTGCAGTATTTCCATCAAAGGCATTGAAGACTTCCGGAGCATATTTTCTGCACTCATCCAAGAATACCGCTGCAGAGAAACAGAAGATGCCGGCATTCCAGAGATAATGTTCAGCGACATACTTCTTCGCGGTTTCCAAATCAGGTTTTTCCTTGAATGCAGCAGCCGAAAACCCGCCGTCGAGCGAAGCCCCCGGCATAATATATCCGTATCCGGTGTGCGGGGTTTCCGGAACGATGCCGAATGTTACAATATTGTTTTCAGCGAGTTTTTCTGCGGCAGATACTGCATGTTTGTATTCGCCGTTACCTTCGATGAGCTGGTCTGATGAAAGAACCAGTATTTCTGCATCAGGATTTTTTGCATGAATTTCTTTTGTGCCGTAAAGTATTGCCGGAAGTGTATTCCTGCCGCATGGTTCGAGCAGGACATTGCAGTCCGGAGTGTTGATTTCTGCAAGCTGATTTGAGACGAGGAACGTATGCTCAGCATTTGTTACGATATAGATTTCATCCTCTTTTGAGAAGAGAAGTGCGCGCCGGATTGCCTTCTGGAAGAGAGATTCGTCATCTAAGAGCGGGATGAACTGTTTCGGATAACTGCTGCGGCTTAACGGGAATAAACGGGTTCCTGAACCGCCGGCAAGGATTATGGTATACATTTCTCTATATCTATATGTGTGAAGAAACAATAAGGATTCTCCATGAAATGAGTTTTCGAATAGTAGGCTTTGCTCCTAAATTCAATAATCATCCCCTGAAATCACGAATATTGCCCCTAAATTTGTTCAAAAAATGATTTTTGAAACAATGCCTGAATTGTACTGGACTCCCTGATTAGCACATATTTTGGATGTATGTACCCGAATTACTATAATCAATAACAGACATACATTATTATCAATATTCTATCATTGCAGATATCAGGATTCATATCATGAAAAAAGCACTCATCACCGGAATCACCGGCCAGGATGGTTCATATCTTGCAGAACTTCTTCTCCACAAAGGATACGAGGTTCACGGAATTATCCGCAGATCTTCGACATTCAACACATCCAGAATTGACCACATCGAGTTTGACCCTCACTCCGGCTCCAACCTTCATCTCCACTATGGTGATTTAACCGACAGCGAACAGATTGCAAATATCATCTACAATATCCATCCGGATGAAGTTTACAACCTCGGCGCGCAGAGTCATGTAAGAGTCAGTTTTGACACGCCTGAGTATACGGGAAATGTCACCGGACTTGGAACTGCACGTCTTCTTGAAACCATCAAGCGCAGCGGTCAGCCGATTAAGTTCTATCAGGCATCATCATCTGAGATGTTCGGAGCTACTGCTCCTCCGCAGAATGAAGAGACCAAGTTCTGGCCGCGCAGTCCGTATGCATGTGCGAAGGTCTACTCCTATCACATGTGCAAAAACTACCGCGACGGATACAACATGTTCATCTGCAATGGTATTCTCTTCAACCACGAATCCCCGCGCCGCGGTGAGACATTTGTTACCAGAAAGATTACCCGCGGACTTGCAAACATTGTCGCGGGAAAGCAGAAGTGCCTCTATATGGGAAACCTTGATGCACGGCGTGACTGGGGTTTTTCACCGGAGTATGTTGAGGCTATGTGGATGATGCTTCAGCAGGACAAACCTGATGATTATGTTGTTGCAACCGGACAGACGAACTCCGTTAAAGAGTTCCTGACAGAAGCTTTCAGTTATGCAGGCTTAAACTGGGAGGATTATGTCAAAATTGATCCGAAGTACTTCAGACCGACTGAGGTTGAAAATCTTATCGGCGACTCCTCAAAGGCAAGAAATGTGCTTGGATGGAAGCCGAAGGTTGACTTTGCAACCCTTACGAGAGTCATGGTCGATTCTGATTTCAGAGCAGCAGGGCTTGAGGTTATCGGCGAAGGAGATGAAGCACTTGCAAAACTCTATCCGGATAAGTGGTGGGGAGTGGATTAAA
>DALTWQ010000078.1 GCA_029987025.1 Methanocorpusculum sp.
ATTTCCGCCGTGTCGATTTCCTGCGGGCGCTTCGTGATTTCCAGACACGTGTCCGCCGCTTCGGTAAATAAGAGAAAAGAGAAATAGTCAGAAGAGAAACAAGGTAAATACTATCATGTCACTGCAAAATATTCTGCATCCGAAAACATCTGCCGGGCTTATAATTCGCGACATCGTGTTTATTCTTCTTATCGTTGGAATAATAGGTCTGGTTCTTTTCGGCACATCAGGTACGTGGCCTGCGCTTGTCGCGGTTGAGTCGGGAAGTATGGAGCCGAATATTATGACTTACTCGCTGGTGTTTGTCGCAGAAGAGTCACGCTACGGCGGATGGCAGACGCAGGAGGAGGCGCTTTTGTCGGGGGCATCTCCGGTGTTTAACGGGTACGGGGATGTGATTGTGTATCAGCCGAACGGGGTTACCGGCGTTACACCGATTATACATAGGGCGATTACGAAGATAACTGCTGAAGAGGCGGCAGCTGACTGGGGCTTTTCAGGGGATGCAGCGCATGCAGGAGTGATTACCAAAGGCGATAATCCGGTTACGAATACGCTACCGGACCAGGCAGTAGACCTTAAGCGCTATGGCAGGGTTGAGCCGGTCAAGGATGAGTGGATTGTCGGAAAGGCTTTGTTTGCAATTCCTTTAATCGGGTGGATTCCGCTGAATATTATTCCCAGTATTCTGATTGCTGCAGGTATTATTATCCTCATTGAAATAATCTCTAAATTCGTTGCAAAACAGAAAGAGAAAAAATCAGCATCCCGTACTGAAAAACGAAGAACAGAGCGGAGAAAAGAATGAACACAGATGATATTCTGACACGTATCTCCCGCGGAGAACGGATGTCTGAGTCAGAGGCAGAGTATCTGCTTTCGCTGAAAAATGCAGACATCTGGAAGGCTGCTGCAGCGGCAGACAAACTCCGCGAGGAAAAATGCGGGGATACAGTTACCTATGTCAGAAATATGAACATTCATCTGACCAACATCTGTAAAAATCGCTGCGGTCTATGTGCGTTCGGGCGCAAAGCTGCAGATGCGGATGCGTACTGTTTTTCCGCGGAGGAGTTCCGCGAACACGTACGTTCTGCCCGCAATGAAAAGGTTTCTGAAATCTGTTATCTTGCAGGAATTCATCCGGCATTTACGATAGAAAGTTATGAACAGATTATCCGTGCGTTCCATGAAGAGATTCCGGGCATTCATGTACACGGCTGCAGTCCGGATGAAATCCTTTTTGCAGCAGAAAGAAGCGGCATCTCAACAAAGGAGGCATTGCAGCGTCTCAAAGACGCGGGGCTTAACTCTGTTCAGGGAACTGCTGCAGAGATTTTAGATGATGAGGTAAGAAAAGTTATCTGCGAGAAGAAACTCTCTGTTGCAGAGTGGATACGAATTATCACTGAGGCTGCATCTCTCGGGTTTAAGGCAACCTCAACGATTATGTACGGTTCTGTTGAGACGAATAAGCAGCGTGCTCATCATTTAGAGCTTCTGCGCAGTCTGCAGGATACGACGCAGGTGTTTACCGAGCTGGTGCCCCTGGCATTTCTGCATAAAAACACGCCGCTTGCAAAAGCCGGCATTGTATCCCACGGTTCTTTCGGGCGCGAAGATCTGCTGATGACTGCCGTGTCGCGTCTGTTTCTGGATAATATTTCCAATATTCAGGTTCCGTGGACAAAAATCGGAAAGAAGATGACTGCGCTCTGCCTCTGCGCCGGCGGAAACGACCTTGGAGGCACGATGTATACTGATTCTCTTTCGCGGACTGCGGGCGCAGATGAGGATGCTGACTTCTTCAGCCCGGATGAGATGGCGCAGGTGTGCGGTGACTTAGGGCGTACGCTTCGCGAACGAGATACGCTCTATCACCTTCTCTGATTTTTATTTTCGGTGCGCCCTGCTGAATAAAGAACCGCGTAGATTCGCGGTTTTTATTATATATACACACTGGACAGACCAGTTCTTTATATTTCCGAAATGAGACGGAATAGTTCCAAATACTAATATTTATACAGACACGCTGTATACAACATCTGAGAAAAAAAGGCATCAGCCCCCTGGATAATCATTATCGGATTATTCATCCGATTCATTGGGGGTAACTATCATCATCTGCCGGTATATTTGTTGGTGTTCTTTCAGCATTAATGATACGGCCGGCATGTCTGCGTTTTTATGAAACCGGCCTGCAGTTTTTGCCTCTCTGCCTCTGTTTTCCCGCAGAGTTCCCCACTCAAATATATGGGATGAAAAACAAATAATTCTCTGCATGTCAATAGAGGAGCTACCAAAGACATATGACTTTGCCGCTGTGGAGAAACGCTGGCTTGACCAGTGGGACGACAGCGACTTCTACTTCGAGAAGAACTCGAAAAAACCGCAATACGTAATCGACACTCCGCCGCCGTATCCGACCGGAAAACTGCACATCGGTCACGCATTAAACTGGGTGTATATGGATATCATCGCCCGCTATAAGCGCATGACCGGCTACAATGTCATGTTTCCGCAGGGCTGGGACTGTCACGGTCTCCCGACTG
Source organism: Methanocorpusculum sp. (assembly GCA_029987025.1). GTDB lineage: Archaea > Halobacteriota > Methanomicrobia > Methanomicrobiales > Methanocorpusculaceae > Methanocorpusculum. Next base: position 2,553 of record DALTWQ010000078.1, read on the forward strand.
AGGTTAAGGTCGAGGAACTCAACCATATCACCAAAAACGACGTAAGCCGTGAAGAGTTCAGACGGATGTGCCGCGAACTCACCGTCGAAAACATCAGCAAGATGCGCCAGTCACTTCGTACGATGGGTTTTTCAGTCGACTGGAGCAACGAATACATTACGATGGAGCCGTACTACTATGCAAAGACTCAGCTTTCCTTCCTTCGGATGCTGAAAGCAGGCTACATCTATCAGGCAGAACATCCGGTAAACTTCTGTACCCGCTGTGAGACGGCAATTGCATTCGCGGAAGTTTCCTATGTTGAGCAGGATTCATTCTTAAACTACTTCAACTTTGACGGTCTTGAAATCGCAACCTCACGTCCTGAGCTCCTGGGCGCCTGTGTTGCTGTTGCCGTTCACCCGGATGATGACCGCTACAAGGCCATCGTCGGAAAGAAACTGAAAGTTCCGCTGTTCGGACATGAGGTTGCCATCATTGCTGATGAACAGGTCGATATGACCTTCGGTTCCGGTGCCGTGATGATTTGTACATTCGGAGACAAGACCGATGTGTTCTGGTGGAAGAAGTACAACCTTCCCTTACGCAAAGCATTAGCTCCGAACGGAACCATGACTGATATCTGCGGAAAGTATGCAGGCATGCCCTCCAAAGACTGCCGCGCGGCAATTCTTGACGATATGAAAAAGGAAGGTATCTTAATCCGTCAGGTTCCGCTGCACCACAGTGTGGGCTGCTGCTGGAGATGCAAGACACCTATCGAAATTTTATCCGAACGCCAGTGGTTCGTTAAGGTTAAAGGAGGCGAAATCATCAAGGCCGCCCGTGAGATAAAATGGTACCCCGAGCACATGCTTCAGCGCCTTGAAAACTGGGCTGAGCAGATGGAGTGGGACTGGTGTATCTCCCGTCAGCGTCTCTTTGCAACACCTATCCCGGTCTGGTTCTGTGACAAGTGCGGCGAGATGATTCTCCCGGACGAGGCGGATTTACCGATTGACCCGACTGTTGATAAGCCGAAGCATGCCTGTCCGAAATGCGGAGGCACTTCATTTACCGGTGAAACAGATGTTCTTGATACCTGGATGGATTCATCCATTACTGACCTTCACGTGACCGGCTGGGACGGAAGCGGCAAGCCTCCGTACTTCCCTGCACAGATTCGCCCGCAGGGTCATGATATTATCAGAACCTGGGCGTTCTATACGATTCTGCGCAGTATGGCTCTCTTAGGCGAAAAGCCGTGGGACGGTATCTTAATCAACGGGATGGTCTTAGGCGAAGACGGTTTCAAGATGTCTAAGTCCCGTTCGAATGTGATTGGTCCGGAGGATGTTATGGGTCCGTACGGTGTGGATGCACTTCGTCAGTGGGCAGCAGCAGGTTCTTCAACCGGACAGGATATTCTCTTCAACTGGAATGATGTTGTTGCTGCATCCAGGTTCCAGACGAAGATGTGGAATATTGTAAGATTCTCTCTGATGCAGATTAAGAAGGAGTCTTCTGTTGCAAAGTCTGACAAGCCGTCTACCTTAATCGACCGCTGGATGCTTGCAAACCTGTCCAAGACTGTTCACGATGTGACCGAGTCTATGGAAGCGTATCTCTTCGATAAGGGATTGAAGATTATCAGGGACTTTGCATGGAATGTTCTTGCTGATGAGTATCTTGAGTTCGTCAAGGGAAGACTTTACAGCGAGGATGCAGGACGTGCAGGTGCAGTGTACACGCTTGAGACGACGCTTGATGCGCTCTGTACGATGCTTTCCCCCTACATTCCGTTCTTCGCGCAGGAATGCTACCACCACTTATCCGACGGCAAGAGAATCATTGACCACCCGTGGGTTGATTTCACCTACACTGATGAGACAGCAAAAGCAGACGGCGACCTTGTTGTCAAGATTGCAGGAATCCTGCGCAAGTACAAGCATGATGCAGGTCTTGCCCTGAATGCCCCGCTCGGCATTGTTTCAGTCTACACACCGGGAAGAGTTATTGACGATGACGGTGATTTAGGACGCACTGTTAATGCTGAAGTCCACTGGTCTTCTGATGAGCCGGCTCTTGAGAAGAAGATTGGTGCTGTTGTCTTTAACAAGAGTGTTGTTGGAAAAACTCTCCGTGCAAAGGCAGGCGCTTTCATGAAGGCGGTCGAAGCACTTTCCGATGAAGAGAAGCTGAACCCGCCGAAGACTGTTGCCGCTTCTGACGGCGAAGTAATTGAGGTTCCGGCTGACGCATGGAAGGTTTCCTATACGTACTCGGTATCCGGTCAGACGGTTGATGTCATTTTAGATGACGAGGCAACCATTACTGTCAAGCGGAATTAAAAATCTCTTTTTCTTTTTTGAATCCTTACTATCAAGATATTGATATTCTTTCAGCACATATACTATTTTCAATGACAGAAACTGAAATTGTCTTTCTCACTGATATTCATGGAAACACTGAGGCTGCTCTTTCCGTTTTCAATACGGAAGATCCGGACTATATTTTAATAGGCGGGGATGTAACTGACTTAGGACAGAGTCTTGAAGGAGTAATTCCCTTTATGGAGGAACTTCCGGCACCTGCGTTTGTGGTTCCCGGAAATTGTGATGCGCGTGAGATCCTGCGTGTCTTTGATGCATCTTCTGCGGTATCCCTGCACCACAAGGTGTTTGATGTGGATGACATCACCTTTGCAGGTTTCGGCGGTTCGAATCCGTCTCCCTTCGGCACTCCGTTTGAGAGTTCCGAGGAGGATATTGCAGCTGCCGCAAAGCCGCTTATTGAAGGTATGAAAAAGAACCGCTGGAATATTCTGATTACCCATGCCCCGCCGTACGGTGTTTTAGATGAAGTTGCACCTGATGTACATGTCGGATGTCATGCAATGGCTGATATTGCCGGAAACTTTGATATCGTCTGCTGCGGACATATTCACGAGCAGAAGGGCATTGCAAAGCTCGGGAGTACTGTCTGTGTAAATCCGGGGCCTGCCAAAGAAGGTAATTATGCGGTAATCAGACTCGACTCTGATAATGAGCCGGAGATTCTGCTGAAAAATATCCGTGACGCTGAATAAGCGGACGGATA
>DALTWQ010000079.1 GCA_029987025.1 Methanocorpusculum sp.
TGGCTTGCGCATTGCGCAAGCCGCGAGCGCAGCGAGCATCCGTGTGTAATCCGTGACATCCGTGTCTGGGGAGAGCTTACACACTAAACATAGATGAAACCCTTTATTTCAGACAAGGTGCTGAATTATCACTATTATTACGAACGATGATGCTTTATTCATTAACTGACATATAATAACGCATGTATGCGGTCATTGATATAGGCTCAAATACTATCCGTCTTTCCCTGTATCATGTAACAAACGGGTCGATAAACCTCCTGGCAAACAAGAAAGTAACTGCAGGTCTTGCAGGATATATCGAAAACGGCCGTATGTCAGCAGAAGGAATTCAGCGCGGAGAAGAAGCACTCGCTGAATTAATTACATTTCTTTCTTATGTCCGGATTAAAAAACTCATTTGTTTTGCAACAGCTCCTCTTCGCGGAATAGATAACGCAGAAGAAGTAAAATCACATTTTGAAAAAATCTGTAATTCCCCCGTTACAATTCTTTCCGGCGAAGAAGAGGCAGAAATCGATTTTCTTGGAGCAAAGGAAAATCTTGAGGATAGAAACGGCCTGATTGCAGATGTCGGAGGCGGCAGTACTGAACTCGTCTATTTTGCTGAGGGAAAAATACAGTTTGCCCGTTCAATCCCCTTCGGTTCTCTTGTCATGTACCGCAGATATGTAAAAGATATTATTCCGGCCGAAGATGAGATAATATGTATGATGAATACAATAGAGAAAGAACTTGAGACCGCAAATCTTCCGAAAAATATTCCGGTCATCTGCGGGGTCGGCGGGACTGTCCGCGGGTGCGGAAGACTCTTAAAACCGCTTCTTCACGACAAGAAAAAAGCAGACCGGTATACGCCGGAAGATGTTGATACCCTCATAAAAATGGAGAGAACAAACCTTGCCGACCTTATCCTCAAAGAAGAGCCGGAACGGATTCACACGATTATTCCGGGTTCCTGTATTCTTCTGGCAATAGCAGAGTATGTCCATGCAGAAAAAATTCTTGTCAGCAAAACAGGCGTCCGTGAAGGCTGCCTTATGAAATATCTTGCAGATGAAGAGGCAACATAAAATGACAAAAGACCATCGAATCTACACGCAGAATCGTGAATTATCCTGGCTGAAGTTCAATGAACGTGTATTGCGGGAGGCAGAGGATTCATCCGTTCCCCTTCTTGAACGGCTGAAATTCATCTCCATATTTACGAGCAACCTTGATGAATTTTTTATGATTCGTGTGGGCACTCTCTATGATATGATGCTCATGACTCCTGATTTAGTAGATATTAAATCAGGAATGACGCCGAAAGAGGAACTCGAAGCAATCTTTTCGGCGGTAAAACCCCTGTATAAACTACGAGAGAAGGTTTACCGGAGTGTCAGTAAGAAACTGAATGATATCGGGATTAAAAACTGCTCAATCGATGATTTATCCGGGGATGAGAAAAAGTATCTGAAAAATGAGTATAAACTCTCTATTGCTCCGCTTCTATCCCCGCAGATTGTAGATACACATCACCCGTTCCCTCATCTTCAGAACAATATGCTGCACGTCGGAGCTATTCTGAAGGATGGTAAAAAGAAGAAGGTTTTCGGTGTGATTCCAATCCCCGCAAATCTGCCGAGAGTCATCATAATTCCCGGAACTCACCTGCGCTATGTCAGAATCGAAGATGTTCTTCTCGACAGGCTTGATTCTTTGTTCAGCATGTATTCTGTCAAGGAAAAGACGGTTTTCTGCGTTACACGGAATGCTGATGTAAGTCCCTCTGATGATGATTTCGGGGACAACAAAACGGATTTCAGAGTTGTTATGCGCGATCTTCTTCTGAAAAGGAAAAAGCTGGCACCGGTCCGTCTTGAGCTGAGCAGCAAGGTGAGTCAGGATTTCCAGGAGTATCTCTGCAGAATGCTGTCTCTTGCTCCGTCACAGGTGTATACGACATCAGCGCCGCTGAAGCTTACGTATGCATTCGACCTGGAAAAAGAGATTTCGCCAAATGTCAGGAGTATCCTGACGTATCCACCGTTTATTCCGCGGATTCCGGCAGAACTTTCCGATAAGACGCCTGTCATTAAGCAGCTTGCAAAACATGATATTCTGCTGTCGTATCCGTTCGAAAGCATGAGGCCGTTTTTGCGGATGATTAAGGAAGCGGCGTATGATAAGAATGTCACCTCAATCAAGATTACCATCTACCGGCTTGCACGAAAGGCGAAACTTGTCGATTATCTCTGTGCTGCTGCAGAAAACGGCATTGATGTGACCGTCTTTATTGAACTGCGTGCACGGTTTGATGAGCAGAATAATATTGACTGGTCCGAGTATCTTGAGGAGGCAGGCTGTAAGATTATTTACGGGTTTGAAGAGTTTAAGATTCATTCGAAGATTTGTCTGATTACCCGTAAGGAGAAGGGCGGCATCAGATACTATACACAGATAGGAACCGGCAACTATAATGAAAAAACGTCCGAGCAGTATACCGACCTCTCACTGATGACTGCGAATCAGGAGATTGGTGCGGATGCTGACCGGTTCTTTAAGAATATGGCTTTAGCAAATCTCCGCGGAAGCTACAATTATCTTCTGGCAGCGCCGGTGAATCTGAAAAGTACGGTGCTGAAGCTGATTGATGAGGAGATTGCAAAAGGCGATGAGGGGCTGGTTCTGGTAAAGATTAATTCTCTGACCGAAATTGAGATTATTGACCGGCTGAAGGCGGCATCCTGCGCCGGAGTGAAGGTTGATTTGATTGTGAGAGGTATCTGCTGTATTATTCCGGGAATTCCGGGCGAGACGGAAAATATTACGGTCCGCAGTGTTGTGGGCAGGTTCCTTGAACATTCGAGGATTTATGTGTTCGGAAAAGGGGGCTGTGAGAAGATGTATATCGCATCTGCCGATTTCATGACGCGGAATACGGACAGACGTGTTGAGGTGGCCTGCCCGGTTCTTGATGCGGGTATTCGTGCCCGCATTCATCGTATTCTGGATTTGCTTCTTGCAGATAATACGAAGGCGAGAAAACTCCTGCCTGATAATACGTATGTCAGGTTCCCGGCAGAAGGGTTGCCTGTTGATGCACAGAGTATGCTTCTTGAAGAGCAGCAGGATGAGTAGAGTTTAAGGGGTTATTATTCATTCTGCTGTCTGAATATGGTTTTCTGGCTATCAGTGGAAATTACGTATCAAGATCGCAGACCCCGCAGACATAGAACGATTTTTTTAGTCCTCGCCGGATACTCGGACACGCTCACCGCTTAAAAAAAATCGTTCAGTCCTCAGACTGCTCTAAATCCTTGTTTATTCAAACAGAACAAATATACTAAAAACGAGCAGCACATCCCCATAGACGATTTTTTTGAGCGGTAAGCATGCCCGAAGGGCCAAAAAAATCGTCTGAAGTCCGCGAGGTCTGCGATCTTATACGTGCATACCAATTACCTGATGAACTATCAGTCTGAACTGAACAGGTACGAAAAAGGTTTTTTTTATAATTCTGGTGTTTGCCGGCATTATTTCAGAGAACTGTACTGATTAATCAAAGGAAACATTTATTTTAGACAAAATGAAATAGACTGTTATGAGGAGACTATTCAAAGCAGCTGTACTCATACTGTGCATATTTGCGGTTATTCTTTCCGCAGGATGCACAGGATCTCAGCAGCCCGCATCTGATATTACTCAGATAACGGTTGCTGCAGCTCCGGATAAAATGGATTATTATCCCGGTGAAACACTCAGTCTTGCAGGACTTAAGATTACCGCAGAGACTGCCGACGGGAAATCCATCGACGTGACCAAAGACTGCGTCATAACCCCGACAAACCATCTCTTTACAGAAGGAGACAGTACGATTCCGGTAACTGCATCATATGCCGCAAACGGAAAAACGTTCAAGGTTATCCTGAATCCGAGGAAGGTAAATGAGTATCACGAAAACAAAGTGATAACCGGAGATTATGACAAATCGCTTGCTGTACAGTGCAACAACGGTATTTTTGTCGGTAAAAAAGACGGTGACGTGGTAATGTACCGCGGAATTCCCTTTGTCGCAGAACAGCCGACCGGTAAAAATCGTTTCAAGGCGCCGGTAGGGTATGATTATTCCGCACCGGATGACACCACCGTAAAAGAGGCTTATTACTTCGGAAAAACAGCGCTCCAGTCATATACTCCTCCGGAACCTCCACTCAGCTACCCGACTGGTGAAGACTGCCTGTATCTCAATGTCTATACCAATGCAAAAGACACCAGTACGAAAAAACCGGTCATGGTGTGGATTCACGGAGGAGCATTTGTCTGCGGAGGGACTGCAGAACCGCTCTACAACCTCTACAACCTTGCCGATACCTATCCAGATGTCATCTTTATTAACATCCCCTACCGTCTCGGAGTCTTGGGCTTTATTGACCTTTCTAATCTGACTGGGTATACCGATGAATACAAGGATGCAGCAAACCTGGGTATTCTTGACCAGGCAGAAGCATTGCACTGGATTTATGAAAACATTGAAGCATTCGGTGGAGATCCGGACAACATTACTATCTTCGGCCAATCTGCAGGCGGAGCAAGTGTCACCATTCAGCCGCTGCTTGAGAAGGCACGCCCGTACATCTCGAAGGTCATCGCACAGAGCGGAACACCGGTGTTTACCCGTACTAAAGAGATGGCTGTTGCCGTTGCAGACAATACGTTTGAAGACCTTGGTATTACCTCGATGGACGAACTCTTAAAGTACGATCCGCAGCAGCTGATCGATCTCAGCCCGATTCATGGAGGACTGCGAACCTTCCCTGAACGTGACGGAGTGCTCATCCCTGAAGATCCCTTTGCATCCTATGAACAGGGTGTAGCCAAGGACATTCCTATTCTGCAGGGATACACTAAAGATGAAGGCGGATACTGGTTCTATGGAAAAGATGCCGAAGGTATCAAGCAGTGTGAGCAGTTCTTCGGGGAGAGAATCGATCAGTGGACCAGCACGATGACTGCAGAACAGAAAAAGAAAGTACAGGAATACATAAACAATACACCGGGAGACGGATATGCTCCGTTAGTCCGCTTTGTCGACCAAGTATACTTTGGTTCTCCGTCATTCCGTCTCAGTGAAGCACAATCCGCGGGAGGAGGAGAGGTATACATGTATTATTTCACGCCGGAATCTGCTGACCCTATTGTAAAATCAGGTCATTCAGTGGAAGTTTCCTCTATCTTCGGAAATTATGATCCAATGGTCGGTCGACATCTGGATCCGGTGTTTTCCGAAACACTGCAGAAGATGTGGGTCCAGTTCGCAAAGACCGGAAACCCGTCACTGTCTGCAGAGGAATCTCCGACCGGAAAAGCAGTCAGCTGGCCGAAGTACACGACTAAATCGAAAGCTATTATGCAGATGGATGAAGACCGGTTCCATGTAGAGTACGGTCTTGCCGACAAGCTTGCCGACTGGGACGGAACATACAAGGTTATCCTGAACATCGGTATGAAACCAGCTCAGATGTCGTCATTTACCCAGATGATTGCAGAACTTTACGAGAAGATCTACCAGACGGCCTGATAGTTTTCATTTCTGCCCTGAAAAATCCCGGCGGGTTATTCAC
>DALTWQ010000080.1 GCA_029987025.1 Methanocorpusculum sp.
TTGGGGTGTTTGAGGTGTTTTGCAAAACGTCTTGGAGTTTTGCACTTCGTCTATCGAGTTTGTAAAGACACACTGACAAAAATACCATCTGCATTTCAGACCAGGGGGCTGAACAGTTACTTCGTGGTTATTTTCAGCAATATACACCGAAGAAAACAACAGCCTCTAATTCAGATTGAACTCCAGATATCGTGACACAATTGCCTCAGAAGAATCAAGCCTGATTTCCGAGAAAAACAACTGTGACGCACAGCTTGATTCAAACACAAACTCGGTAAACCAGTACAGGATTCTGCTGAAAAAGTATGATGTGGTTGCCCCTTCGAGCGGAACGGTACATTATGATTATAAACTTCTTGTTGGAACCGTATTAAGTTCCGGAACGGCTTTGGGAAGTATCAGTTCAGACTTCAGTCTCAAAAAATTGAGATGTATATCGATGCAGCAGGACGTTCAAAGATAAATTCCGGGGATGCCTGCTACTTTGTTCTCGACGGATTAGCACAGGCGGAGTTCGGAACGATTGATGCCGTAATTGAACAGATCTCAAGCGACGCAACATTAACTGAGGATGCGGTCGTTTTCAAAACATACGCCGCGTTCGATGAGACGCAGATGAAAAACCGCAGAGGAGAAGCAGTCAATATCGTAAACGGTATGAGAGCAAAAGTCTGGGTTGTTGTTGAAAAGATGAGCTACTGGAACTACTTCATGTAACAGCTCGGATTATATCAGATGGGGATATAACTAAATCACCATACCAGAAAATGCCTTGTATTCAAAACATCAATATAAGGCATATTATTCAAAGGGTTGTACCTGATTTGAGAGTGTTCTCTCTTTTTCTGATTATGTTGGATGATATTCTATCAGTTCATATTGGCAAAGTGCCTTATAGATGAAAGACATACATATAACTGATTAGAATGTCTGAATATACCAGTATCAAAGAGGAGGTCCTGCAGAAACTCGAAGCACATATGCCTGAGATACGGGAACGTTTCTCTATTGAGACGTTAGGTATATTCGGTTCAGTATCCCGCGGCGAAGATACGCCGGAATCTGATGTGGACGTGCTCTATAAGTTCAGGGATGGAATCCGTGTCTATCAGAAATTCCTTGAACTGAGTGATTATCTGGAAAATCTCTTCGGAAGGCATGTTGATATGGTTGCTTACGACTGGATAGACTCGTATATGAGATCTGCAGTCCTGCAGGAATCTATTCTATTTGCACCTGCAAAAACCGGTGAAGCATGAACAGAAATCATATTCTTATCCGGCACATTCATGATGAATCTTCTTTTCTTATATCTTATCTGAACGGAGTGTCTTACGAGGATTTCAACAATAATCTGCCGATGAAAAAAGCTGTTGTGCAGTCATTAATGGTTATTGGAGAGGCAGCAAATCAGATGGATGGTGCTTTTTGTGAAGAGCATCCGGAAATTGACTGGAAAGGTATGGCAGGATTGCGTCACCGTCTTATTCACGGCTATTTTGCAATCAACTACTGTTTGGTATGGGAAATTATTACCTACAATATTCCGGAACTCCGGGAAAAGATAACACAGCTCTGTGATGTCTGTACAGATATCTGAATCTGTTACCTAATCTAATACGCTCTAAAAAAAGAATAAACCGGATTATTCCAGTTTTACCGTTCCGACAATACGCAGTTTTCCGCCGTCGAGGTAGTGAATTACTGCAGTGTCTCCGGGTTTGAATACAACCGGTGTCTCAAGTTCGATGGTAACTGTCGGGTTGTGCCAGTCAGCGCCGTTGTCGACTTTGGTAATGCGTGCAGATAAGAACTGCATCCAGTGTCCGAGGGATACAACCATCTGCTCTTTCAGTTCTGCCGGCCAGTATTTGACAAGCGATGCTTTGCAGATAAGTTCAGTCTTGTGAATCACAGCCGGGTCGGTTGTTAAGACATAGCCTCTGTCGAGGGATTCTGCTTCAATATCCTTTAATGCACAGCCGACGCGGTCACCTGCGAAAGCGGACTCGAAGTCGTCATCATGTTTCTGTACGGAGCGGATCTGGCAGGTTTTGGTGGTCGGCTCGACACGCATCTTGTCGTGTTTTTTAATCCAGCCGTCTGCGACACAGCCTAAGATGACTGTTCCGACACCTCTTACATTGAAGTGATGGTCGATTGGAACCGTTCCGCAGTATCCGTCCTTCGGCGCCGGGTCCGGCTGTGCTGCTGCCTTTTCGAGAAGCTCTGCAGAAAGGCCGATAAAGTCTTCTTCCATGACCTTGTAGGACTCAAGAACGGTTCCTTTGATGAGCGGGGCAATCTGTTCCGGCTGGATATAGTTTTTCAGAATGATTCTTCCCTCTTTAACACCTGCACAGTCGAGCATGAGAATCCATTCGGCGAGCGTCGGAGTAATTTCAGAAATCACGACAATTGCTTCGTGGGCCATTGATACAACATAGAAAAGCGGAGCTAACCGGTCGGGATAGCGTGTCGGCTCAAGAAGGGTTACGGTGTCGTGTCCTTTTTTCAGATTGTAGAAGGTAATATCAGTGCTTGTTCCTTTTTTCCCGATATCACGGGCATATCCGTTCGGAGCAAGTACGGCTACTGTTAAATTCGGCATAATTGGTATATTATTAGCGGTGCTTACTCATTAGGATTCGCTTCTGACATGGGAAATCAGCACAAACATTTATTTAGTAGTCTAACACATTAATCATTGTATGAAAAACGTAGAGATGGAGGTTAAGGGCAGCATCTTAACCATCAAGGTAGACTTAAGCCAGGACTTCGGTCCGTCTAAATCCGGAAAGACCATTATGATCGGATCAACTCTCGGAAACAAGGCAGTGTCCCGCACATTCCCCGACGTCCGTGTAGGTGTCAACGTCTACAAAAAGATTGAAAAATAAGAATCTCTGGTATTCTTTTTTTCCTGCGTGAAGCATGAGGCCCTATGTTATAATTAACGCTGCAATGAGTGCAGACGGTAAAATTTCGACGCCGTTACGTAAGCAGACGAAAATTTCCGGTTCTGAGGATTTTGCACGGATGGAACGCTTACGCGCAGAATCAGACGCTATTTTAGTAGGTATTGGTACAGTACGTTCTGATAATCCGTCGCTTAGGCTCAAAAATGAAGATTTGAAGCAGAAACGTACAGCCTGCGGAAAACCTGCCGAGCCTGCACGTGTTGTTGTTGATTCACGCGCCGAGTTTCCTGATGATTCTGATATGTTTTACAAAGGAACCGGTGAAATTATTGTGGTCTGCAGCGAATCTGCCGAACCTGCCCGCATTGAGGCGCTGAAAAAGAAGGTTACGGTAATTACTGCCGGCAAGTCTTCTGTTGATTTAGGAGTGATGCTGGATAAACTTGGTGAGCACGGCATTACTCAGCTGATGGTCGAAGGCGGCGCTTCTATTCTCTGGTCGTTTATGAGTAAGCGTCTCTTTGATGAAATCAGAATCTATGTCGGGGCTTTAGTCATAGGTGGGAAAACGTCTCCTACGTTCGCTGACGGTGAAGGATTTACAAAGCCTGAGGAGTTTACGCGGCTGACGCTTACATCAGCCGAGCCGCTTGATGACGGCATCCTGCTGACCTGGATGAGAAAGGACAGTTGAGATACTTTTTTTGTGTATCTTATTCTCATGAGATATAATAAAATAATTGTAACAATTTAGCCGCTGTATGAAATACTGGGAGAATTCGTTTTGCTGATGCGAATATCCCAAAAGAACGCGAAGATTCGCGGTTTCATCAGCAAAAACGCACCGACTTGACTATCGTTTGTATTTCAGACAGAGTAAAAATAGTAGTTACAACTATTTACCCCAGAAGCAGTTTTACCAGGGACGGAACTCTGAGAAGCAGCTTCGGATTGCTTTTTACAAATGCTAATGCGGCACCTTTAATTGTTACTGTATCCATTGTTACATCTGACAGCTGCAAAAACAGTTTGTTTATATCTTCATCAGAAAGACCGCAGTATATCTTATGAGCAGTATATGATGCCTGAAGACTCAGACCGAAGGAACCGTTTCTCCATGCAGAATCATACCCGCAAAGAAATGCTTTCGAGGTATCTCCTGCTTTAACCGCGGCAGCTGCATATTCGCCGGCAAGTTTTCCGGTATACATCGCCTGATAAATACCTCCGCCGGTAAAGGCATTTGTGACATGTGCTGCATCTCCGGCGATTAAAAGCCCCTCGAATGCAGTATCATCCAGCGGTTTTGTCAGAGGAACGCCGCCTGTAATCAGTTCGAGGATTTTTCCATCAGGATAATGTTCTGCCATGAATCTGTCGAGCAGATCTTTTGCACGGTTTCCGTCTTCGGATTTATCTCCGGAAATGCCGAGACCTATATTTGCCGTACGGTTTCCTTTCGGAAAAATCCAGACATATGCACCCGGAGCAAATCCGGGAAGGAAGTAAAAGATGTTTGCAGTTTCATCAATGTCAATTCCGGATACAAGATACTGACAGCATGAACCGGCTTCAGAAAGCGCCAGAGTTGTATTGACGCCGGCACGTTTTGCGAACTGTGACTCGACGCCGTCAGCTGCTATTATGACCTTTGTTCTGATACGGTACTCTGTACCGTTCTGATTGATAACGGCGCCTGTCAGTTTTCCATTTTCGATGACCGGAGATGCTCTGGCCCGTACTTCCACGTCTGCTCCTGCATCTTTTGCGCGCATCACTAACTCGCGGTCGAACAGTTTCCGGTTGAGAATATATCCTGAGGTATTTTTTCCAGTTACCGTTACTTTTTTTCCGTCCGGCGAAATAAGCACGCCTTTGCTGATGGAAGCGTCAATCCATTTCGGGTCAGGCACTATGAACTGCTCCAGATCATCTTTCATGATTCCTTCGCCGCAGCGGACAGGAACTCCTACGGTTGAGCGTTTTTCGACGAGGAGGACTGAGACACCGGCTCTTGCCGCCGTGTCTGCAGCAAGAGCACCGGCAGGTCCTGCTCCGACTACCAGTACATCGTATTCCGGTTTCATGTATTCCCCTATCTCACGATTTTATTTATTTTCAGATATTGCACCGAGCGGACAGATTTTTGCGCAGAAGAGGCATGTTTCTTTGCAGATTTCTGTATTGACTGAGAGATACGTATCGATAAGTTCCAAGGCGCTGTGGGGACATACAGAAACGCATGCTCCGCAGTAGTTGCAGATATCCCGGTGTATTGTTATCATAATAGTAATATACGTTTTCAGATGTTAAAAGATTGATATCTGATAAGATTCAATAGATAAGTATGACTGATGAAAAAAGGTCGTCAGGGGTTGTGCGTCAGCCGGGTAAAAAGCCGGGATTTATGTACTATGTTCTGATGCTTGTTGCATTAGCCTGTGTTATCTACGGTATTTACGGCTGGGTAACGGGTAAATGGTAATACAGAAAAGATAATTCTCTTATACTGTAAGAGCTAATTTATTAACGCAAATTTGCACCGATGGGGTAGCCAGGATATCCTTATGGCCTCCGGAGCCATGGACGCGGG
>DALTWQ010000081.1 GCA_029987025.1 Methanocorpusculum sp.
CGTGGAAATCCGTGTGTAATCCGCGGGAATCCGTGTTTTACGCGCGAATGCGCGTTATATTTGAAAATAAACAGTACTAGTTCCCATTCAGAAAGGGGAGAGCTGAATAGTTTCTTTTTTTTATAGAGAATATCAGGAAACCCCGAAAACAAAAAGCAAACAAACAGGATACTCTATCTAAACATAGTCTGTTTACCCAAATAGACAGGATTTAAAAAGAGTGTGCCGGCTGCAGTTATGCTGAATTTTCAGCAGCTGCTTACTATAGAAACCTGATACAAAAATCGGAGACGAAAATCCGCCCGTTCGATTTACGCAATCACGCCTGTTTTATTGAGAAAATAGTCCATACTTTCGTTTATGCAGCAAAATAAACACATAAAAACAAAAAACAAAATTACGTCCTGACGGGGATTCGAACCCCGGTCTAAAGCTCCGCAGGCTCTAAGGATATCCTCTACCCTACCAGGACACTTGACCGCACTTAGGCGCCTTATACTATTGTACTTTTCAGTATATAAAGAAAACGTTTTCATTCACATATTCATTCATACATTAATCATGCAATAGGATACCGGAGAAGGGCTGCAATACCGCCGAAAGCTTCGAGGCGTTTTCCGGGCTCGAACTCAGTTGATAGAACAACCGTGTCGGCTTTCATCTGCTCGGCATCCTCGAGGAGTTTTGCAAACCTTCCTTCGCGAAGCATGGTATCCGAGATTAAAACCGACTCTGCCGCACCGAAATCAACAGCCCGCTGCACCTCGTCAATGCCGTATGCAGCAGCCCCGTTTTTCCCGATGCGCAGAAACAGTTCATCCATTACCGAGACCTCACGCGCCAGCTGGATATCTTCAGCCGCACGGGCTAAAACACCGTTTCCGATTGCCTCCTGAACCGCACCGTAACCAGAACGCCGCGTTTCTGCGGTCATCACGCGGGACGCGGTATCAGGCGCTTTTGTCTTCAGGTACGATACAAAATCATCCTTTACAAAGCCGGGACCTGCGATGATGATAACTCCTGTAACCGGCGCAAGTTTTTCCGCGGCCGCGGCAAAGAGTGCTTCGCGGGAGTCGATGCCTGCTGTTTTTCCGCTGCCTAAGGTGAGTGTTACAATCCGCTCGGGGCCGTACTGTCTGATGCGGTAGAGTTCAATCTCGCCGTCTTCGACAGCGGCGATGTGCACAACGCCGTGAACCGATGCGGAAACAGCCCGCTCGATGCGTGCCAAATCAACACCCATCCAGCGTTTGACGACCGATACCTCATACCCCGTTTCTATATTAATTGTATGGTGCTGCCCTAAATCAGGACCGGACACAATTGTTCCGAATACTCGTAAACGGTTCGCATCCGGGGAAAATTCAACTTTTTCCGCCTTCAGACCGATTCTGACCGGCCGCTTTTCCAGTTTTTCCGCACGGAGTTTATCGGACGGCCCGTCAACTGTTCTCATGGTCACCGCATAGACCGTGTCGCCTGCGGCTATCAGATGCGACAGATGCCATAAGTCGTCGAGCGAATCAGCGGTGAGTTTGTACTCGCCGAATCCGTCATGTTTCAGCGGCTCTGCGGCTTCGGCCTTCATACGATATCAGAACCTCCGGGCGGCACAAAGGCGGCAACAGCTTCGGTGTTGAGCACGGCACGGACTGCTTTCGAGTCGCCGTCAGGCAGACTTTCCTTTAACTTGCGCAGAACTTTTTTGGCGATATCGTTTCCCTCGAAGGTGCCCGGGCGAAGCCGCACAAAGACTTTTGTCTTCTTTTCGATGACAGACGGAACACCGCCTATGACCGCTAAGACCGGCTCGGTCATAAGGCCGATGGAGACTTCGAGCGGCACATCCTTGTGGATGGTGCGTTCTCCTCTGATGATAAATGAACCGTGCGCCACATACTCTCCTGACTCAGGCGTCTTGCTCACCTGTGACGGAAGCGCTTCAATGACCGAACCGGATGCGCTGCCGGACGCCCAGAGACGCGAGTACGAGGCGGCAAAGGCGGCTGCTTCATCCATACGGGCGGTTTCACCTTTGACAATAACCGTTGATGCGCCGAACACATCAGCGTGGAGGAACCGGTCTTTTCCTTCCATGTACTTTTTCACGAGCTCCTCGTTCTGGTCGGCATTTCTTCCGCCGATGACAAGTACGCCGTCAGAGGTTTCCATCCAGCGGAACCGGTGATACCATTTTGCTTTCAGTTTGCCGACTTTACGCTCTTCGGCTTTTTCCGCACGTTTTGCTCCGGCTTCCATGGCGCGAACAGCACCTGCTTTTTTCGCACGGAACTTTTTAGCCTGCTCGCTGTAGCGGCCGGCGTTTGCTTCCAGACTTTCGTGAATGAAGATAGTGACCTTCTGCTTTTCGCCGAGGTCGAGCACAACAGACGCTTTTGCCGCGTCAAGGGATACAATCCGCTTTGCAGCCGGCATGTCGCTTTTCTTTAAGACCGCGGCGATGTCCTGCCAGGACATCTTTTTCGAGGCGGCCTCTAAGACATCAATCGTCTCTTTTACCTCGCCGTAGTGTCCGTAGATGATTTCCGATGCTTCCGATGCAAGGGCTGCCTTCTTTTCGAAGGAGACTATCGCCTGTTCCTGCTGAAGTCTGATACGCTCTTTCGCGCTGAGTTTTACCTTCGTCTCCTCAGCTGCTTTTTTCTCCGGCTTCGGGTAGTAGGCATCAAGTGCGAGAGAAAACGTCGGGTATTTCGAGAGAGGCTCGCGCATCGAAGATACGTACGGGAACGCGCCTTTGGCATCGATTACCGCTTCTGCTGCAGAAAGACGGCCGAGCCATTCTTTCATTGCGTCATAGACGGGGCGAAGCTGTGCTTCGTCAGAAAACCGTGCCGGCATGGATTTGGAAATACCGGAGAGTTTACAGATTTCTTCCGAGGCAGGACCTCCTAAAAGCAGTTTTGTTGCAAGTGCGCGGACGATATCAGCGTCTTCGGCGATGATTTTATCTCTGAACTCTTCGTAGGTGAGATCTTCCGGACTTTTTACCTCGCGCTCATAGACCGCGCCTGCGACAATGTCTCTGTCGCGGAACCGGTGCTGGGTCAGCGCATTTATGATGACAAAATCCCTGTCTGTCAGAATCAGGTTTCCTTCGTCAAAGAGTTCTATTATTAAGTGATATTCATGTACCCCTTTGCCTATCTCGATGATGATTACGCGCTCTATGCCTTTCTGCCGGATGGATAAAACCCTGCCGCCTTCGATATATTTACGCAGGTACATCGAAAATCCGGACGGATTTTTCGGTGCAGGAGGCAGTTCGGATACTAAATGCGCACGTACGCCTTTTTCGCAGTAGAGCATGTACCGCGCCTTTTCTTCGCCGTTTAAGCGGAATCCGAAGGATGTATTGTCATACTGATATATTTTGCCAATCCAGAGCGGAAGCTTCTCCGCGAGCTCATTTACTTCGGCCCGTACATCGACTCCGCTCATGCCCTGTTTCGTCGCCATAAATCCTAATATAAATAAGGCGTGGAAGCTAATATAATTAAACATTATTGAAAGGAGATAATACATGCAGGTAGCATTCATACGAAAAGAAAAATGCGACACAGCAATGTGCAGCCGCTGCGTGAAGTTCTGTCCGGCGTCAAAGAAGAACATGCCGGTCATTTTCATCGGCAGAAATAAGAAGGCAACTGTCGTTGAAGAACTCTGTACCGGCTGCGGCAGATGTGTGAAAATCTGTCCGGAAAAAGCAATTGAGATGCGCTTTGTCCCGGACCCGGTTGTTGAAGTCACCCCGGCGCCGGGAGAAAAACCGGTAAACCAGACGGCAAACCAGAAGCCCGAGGCAGACAAGGCCGCAGCAGATGCCAAACAGACAGCGCCGTCCGCATCTGAAGAACACGCGCCGGCACAGGCAGCAGCTCCGAAGCACAAAGAGACTCCGGAGGAAAAAACCGCACGCCTGAAGAAGGAACATGTTCTGCGCGTTATCAGAACCGCTATTGCACTGGTTCTTGGTATCATTGCCGGTATTGTATCCTTCTACCTTGCAGGAACAAACATCTTCGACCCGACAAACCCGCCGAACTGGATTATCGGTATCTTAGTTGTTCTTGTCGCAATTGTAATTCAGAAGACCATCTTCATGCTCATCAAAATCGATGTGAGCAAACTCGGTAAGAAAGACTGGTTCTATCAGGGATTCATGACCTTCTGTGCATGGTTTATGACCTGGACCATGCTGCTTTCAACAGCCCTTCTCACCCTCTGATTATGAGAATAGCTATTGTTCATAGAGACCGCTGCCACGCAAAGAAATGCGGACAGGAGTGTATTCTCTACTGTCCGCGGGTCAGGACCGGCGACGAGACGATTATGATTGGTGAATCCGGACGCGCCGAGGTCTCCGAGGAGCTCTGCGTCGGATGCGGTATCTGTGTGAAGAAGTGTCCCTTCGAGGCGCTGGATATCATCCAGCTCCCCGAAGAGCTGAAGACGCCTGTTACCCGCTACGGCCCGAACGCCTTTGTTCTCTACGGTCTTCCGCAGCCGGTCGCCGGCAAGGTTACCGGTGTTTTAGGACCGAACGGTATCGGAAAGTCCACTGCGGTCAAAATTTTATCCGGCCAGCTGCGTCCGAACCTGGGTGTTTTCGACCACGAAGTGTCCTGGGATGAGATTTTAGAGCATTATTCCGGCACAGAACTCTTTGACTATCTGCAGAAAGTTGCGGCGAAGAATATTAAAGCGTCCATTAAGCCGCAGTACATCGACTTTATTCCGAAAGCCTTCAAAGGAAAAGTGGGTGACCTTCTGCGCGCAAATGACGAGCGCAAAAAACTTGACTACTACATTGAAAAATTATCCCTTCAAACAATTCTCGACAAGGATTTATCCACCCTGTCGGGCGGAGAACTGCAGCGCGTTGCATTAACCGTTGCATTATCCAAAGACGCAAACTTCTATTTCCTCGATGAGGTAACACCGTTCCTGGATATTTACCAGAGAATGGTTGCAGCAAATCTTATCCGCGAGATTGCAGCCGAGCATCCGGTTGTGATGGTCGAACATGATATTGCAATTCTCGACATGGTCGCTGAAACGGTTCACTTAGGCTACGGAAAACCTGC
>DALTWQ010000082.1 GCA_029987025.1 Methanocorpusculum sp.
TTCCTGGATATTTACCAGAGAATGGTTGCAGCAAATCTTATCCGCGAGATTGCGGCCGAGCATCCGGTTGTGATGGTCGAACACGATATTGCAATTCTCGACATGGTCGCTGAAACTGTTCACTTAGGCTACGGAAAACCTGCCGCGTTCGGTATTATCACCCGACCGAAGGGTGTCAGAAACGGTGTGAATCAGTATCTGTCCGGTTTCATTGATGAGGAAAACGTGAGAATCCGCGATTATCCGGTTGTGTTTGAGACCCGCGGCCATGAAAGCAATGTGGAGCGCGAGACGCTGATGGAAATTCCCAAAATGGAAAAGACGTTCCCGGGCTTTACGCTGCATGTTTCAGGCGGCAGAGTCAGACGCGGCGAGGTGCTCGGTATTGTGGGTGCTAACGGTATCGGAAAGTCCACGTTTGCAAAGCTTCTCGCAGGTGTTGAAAAGCCGGACAGCGGCGAGGCGTTTGATACGGTTACGGTGTCATATAAGCCGCAGTATGTAACGCCTGATGAGAACTCGGCAGATACGGTCGAGTTTGTTCTTCGCCAGGCAACAAAGCGGTTTGATACGTCGTATTATCAGCATGAGATTATTGAGCCGCTCGGTCTTGATAAGCTTCTTCAGGCCGAGGTCAGAAATTTATCCGGCGGCGAACTGCAGCGCGTGGCAATTGCTCTGTGTCTTTCCCGCGATGCCGAGCTCTATATTCTTGATGAGCCGAGCGCTCACCTTGATGTCGAGCAGCGGCTTGTTGCAGCGAAGGTCATTAAGCGTGCAGCAGAAGAAAAGGAGGCAGGCATTATGGTTATCGACCATGATATGTACACCATCGATATGCTTTCCGAGCGTCTGCTGGTCTTCGACGGTGTTCCGGGCAGGGAAGGTTCTGCGTTAGGTCCGTTTGAGATGAAGGACGGCATGAATCTGTTCCTGGCGAACTTAGGTATTACGTTCCGCCGCGATAAGACGGGACGGCCGAGAATCAATAAGCCGGATTCGTATCTCGACCGCGAGCAGAAGGCGGCAGGCGAGTATTACTACTATAACGCGAAGGAAAACGAGCTCGCCAAAAAAGGCGCAGAAGAAGAGTGAGGGTGCTCTTTTTCGGGATTATTTTTTTTACTGTCAGATTATGGTAATGAAAGCAGAGTGGACAGATTCATCTATGCTTCTGATTTGAATAATTCTAAAAACAAAACTCAAAAAAAAGATTTAGAGGTATTCTATTCCGCCCATGTACGGCTGAAGAACCTTCGGAACCTCGACTCTGCCGTCTTCGGTCTGGTAGTTTTCAAGAATACAGCGAAGGGCACGGGATGTTGCAACTGCGGTTGAGTTTAACGTATGCAGCCACTGTTTTGATTCGAAGTCGTGAGCATCACGGACACGGATATTTAATCTGCAGGCCTGGTATGCGGTACAGTTCGAACAGGAAACAACCTCGCGGTACTCTTTGTCACGCGGCATCCATGCCTCAATATCATACTTCTTTGCGGCAACGGTTCCGATATCTCCGGTACAGATGTTTACCACATGGTACGGAAGGCCTAACTTGGTAAAGATTTCCTCTGCGTTTGCCAGGAGTTCTTCGTGGAACTTCCAGGAGTCTTCGGGCATACAGTAGATGAACTGCTCAATCTTTGTAAACTGGTGGACACGGAAAAGACCGCGGGAGTCCAGACCGTGGGCGCCGATTTCGCGGCGGAAACACGGAGAAATACCGACCATCTTTAACGGGAGGTCTTTTTCCTCGAAGATTTCATCCTGATACATGGCAGCCATCGGGTGTTCCGCGGTTGCAATCAGGTAGGCGTCGTCATCCTCGATTTTGTACATGACTTTTTCAAAGTCGCCTAAATCGGTAACCTCTTCGTAGGATTTGCGGTTAATCATGTACGGCGGAATAACCGGGGTGTATCCTTTTGCGATGATGGTATCTAATGCAAAGCGCTGGAGTGCCAGGTCAAGCATTGCAAGGTTTCCTTTTAAGAAGTAGAATCCTGCGCCTGAGATTTTTGTGGCGCGTTCGAAATCAGCCCAGCCGTTTTCTGCGGCGATTTCTCCGTGGTTTTTCAGTTCGAAGGAGAACTCTTTCGGAGTTCCGACAGTTTTTACCACAACATTTTCCGTGTCGTCTTTTCCGTACGGAACACTTTCATGGAGGATATTGGGAAGGCGCATTAAGTAATAGCGGGTTTTTTCTGCCGCTTCAACCATGGCGTCATCGTTTTTCTTAATCTCTGCCGGAAGAGCCTTTGCCTCTGCAAAAAGCGGCTGCGGGTCTTTTCCTTCCTTTTTGGCAGCGTTGATTTCTTTTGCTATCTGGTTTCTTCTGGCGCGAAGTTCGTTGTTTTTCGCTTCAAGTTCACGTTTCTGTTTATCAAGAGCTAAGACTTCGTCAACCCAGGCAAGCTTTTCTGCGTCCTGACGTTTCTCTAAATCTGCACGGACAATTTCCGGATGCGCTCTTACAAGTTTGATATCGAGCATAATTGTGGTATATATTTGATTTCACCATTGAAGAGGGTTTCTGATTGGAGCGGGAATATTTAAATACACACCACCATTCTATTGCATTTTTTTGTGTCCTGACACAAAAATTTGCAATAGAAGTGACATACACCCTTACAGCACTAACAGAAAACTTATCCCCGCGCCCGACAAATGTATAAAGACATTATGGCAGCAGCATCTATCGACCCCAATCTCTTAAAACTTGCAGAGATCGTCCTCACTGCAGATACCGTCAACACAAACTATGCCTTAACCGTCAATGATATTCCGCCGGAGTTCCGTGCAGTATTCTGTACAGAGTCCCCGGGCGTTATTGCACGGCCGGTTACCATAAAGGAAGGTGTCTTAAAAGCAAACTTCCCGGAGATGAATCCGCGGGAACTTTTAAAGCACCCGAAAAACATCTATCTTGAGTGCAATGATTTAGGTCAGTTCTCTCTTACTGCGTCTCTTCCGGCGGCAAAATGGCTGCTGAAAAACGCAGGCGCGGAAGATATTCTGAAAAATCCCGCCTTATCCCTTGTACTCGAAACCGCGGGAGAGAAGTCTGTGTCCTACGCAAAAGCAAAAGAACAGATTCCGCTCTTTGAAGATACTGCTGATGCCCTGAAAGGAAAACTCGATGCAGCTGCCGCATCCGAGGAGATGAAAGGGGCCCTTGAACTGGTTACATCCTATGCTCCCGATGAGATTGAGTTCTCGTTAAATGATTTAGTCTATACCGGAGAACAGCTCGCTGTCGTAGATAAGGTCAGAACCGCACTGGAGAACCATGATTTCTTAAAGCTTCACCGTATCTATGATGTGGGTAAAATCATGCTTGTCGGAAAGCCGGGTACCGGTAAGACTTCGTTTGCCCTTGCACTTTCAAAGAAGCTGCACATGCCGGTCCTGGAGGTCAGACTTTCGATGATTACCTCACAGTATTTAGGTGAGACTTCGAAGAATATCGACCGCATCTTTGAGCTTGCGAAAAAGATTGCACCCTGTATTCTGTTCATCGATGAGTTCGACTACATCGCAAAGACCCGTATTTCTGATGACAACGGTACGATGAAGCGTGCAGTAAATACGCTTTTAAAGTCCCTCGACCACGTGAATCTGATTAGAAACCGCGTGCTGTTCATCGGGGCAACCAACTTTGCAGAAACGCTGGATGAAGCAGTCTGGCGCCGCTTCGACGAGGTCGTTAAGTTCGAGATGCCGGATGCAAAGATGCGCGAGGAGATTTTACAGCATGTGGCTTCAGATATCCCCTGCGCCCAGAAGTTTAAAGAGATTGCAAAAATCACCGAAGGATTTTCCGGCGCGGATTTACGCATGATGCTTACCGAGGCGATTGTGTCAGCTCTTCTCGACGGAAGAAAGGAGCTTTCAAAATCAGACATTGATGCAGGAATTGCTCTTGTGAAGCGCCGGACTGCTGTCAGAAGCGGAGAATAATGCGGATTACTGTTCTTGGTACAGGCGATACGGTAGGAACCCCTAAGGTTGGGTGTACATGTTCTGTCTGTGCTGAAGCGCAAAAACGCGGGATTCAGCGCCTCCGGACATCGATTCTTGTTTCGCACAACGGCAAAAATCTGCTTATAGATACGTCGCCTGATTTGCGTCAGCAGCTGCTTTCAGCAGGGTCGCCGCATATTGATGCAATCATCTGGACGCACGGTCATTATGACCATATTATGGGGTTTCCGGATTTTTACCGGGTTCAGCGCGAGACGCTGCAGGTTTACGGAGCGCCGGAGGTTCTGGAGTACTGCGGCAGTATTTTTTCATTTATCAAACATGATGAGATTTCTCTTGAGCCGTACAGGGCAGCAGATATCTGCGGCATGTCGGTTACGATTTTCCCGGTCGAACATGACGGGACGCCTACGTTCGGCATGAGAATCGAGGCGGGCGGCAAAGTATTTGCCTATTCCTGTGATACGCGGGCAGATATTGCAGATCCTTCGCTTGAACTGATGCGGGATGCAGATTTATTGCTTCTCGACGGTATTTTTCCGCCGGATGTGCATATCAAAAAACACATGAACACGGCAGAGGCTGAACGGCTCGGTGCAGAGCTGAATGCAAAAGAGTTTTTCTGCGTACACATGAGCCATAAGATTCCGTTGGATTACCGGTACGCGGCGCATGATATGCAGTCGTGGGAGTTATAGACTGTTTTTTTCAAAAAAAAATATGCAACTCTGGTCTTGAAGAGAAGTAAGTTAATCATATCATATTATAGGCTATCCCCAGACACGGATTACACGGGTCGCATGCCCTTCGGTCATGCTTTAGCTTCGAGCCTAAAGGCTCTCGCAGATTACACACGGATGCGGCCTTCGGCCGCGGCTCGCGCAATGCGCAAGCCATCACGGATAGAAAAAAATCTGATTATTGTGTATATTTGTCAATTTATGGAGAATCAACAAATCATCTCATCGCCTTGTTGGGGTGTGTTTCTCCAAATCTAATCGACAATCAAGAGGATTTGAAATAACCATACTCATGAAAAAAAAGCAGAGAGTTATTGATTATTCTTTTTCATCCGTGATGGCTCGCGCATTGCGCGAGCCGCGGCCGAAGGCCGCATCCGTGTGT
>DALTWQ010000083.1 GCA_029987025.1 Methanocorpusculum sp.
CAAATACCTTATCTTCTCATCACGCTAATGTATATCTGTAAAATATGCGAGGAGTAGATTTCATATGAACCGCTGGGTGCTGGATATACTCTGCTGTCCTGTCTGTAAAGGTAGTTTTATACTATCAGAAACAAAGGATAATGGTACAGAGATATCCGAAGGAAAACTTACCTGCAGCGTATGCGGAAAATGCTATCCGATTGAAAATGGAATTGCAAATCTCCTCCCGGAAAATCTGAGGTAATCTATGGCACTGATAGAAATACAGATGAATCGGCTTGGTATCAATTCGATCGAACTGAATTCGCGGGAAACTGAAGTCAGCGCAGGAACTGCGCTCCACATCAAAATCACTAACTATGGTGCACCAACCCATGTGACCTTAAAGACTGACGGTTCTTCATATACGATGTTTACTTATGAAAACATCTATCTGGAAGCTGAATCAGAGGTAATTGTTCCGATTCGCTCGGATGCGGAAACCGGTTCATTTTCGATGCATATTATATCCGGATATGGTCTGCGTGATGAAGAGATTGTCATCAAAGTCATAAAGCCGGAACCTCTGCCGGTCCGTGATACTCCGTTAGATGCAGAAATTCCGTCCTGGAACGAGACTGAAACAAAGGTCAACCCTAAGACGGCCAGAATCCTTGTCTGTGCAATCCTGCCGGTAATTGCCTTAATTCTGATATTCCTCTGGGTTTTCCTCTTCCCGTGGCTGTCTCCGATAATGATTGTCTCAGTTGTATATGTAATCATGCTCGCCGGAATCGCTTTTGTATGGCTTTCGGCGCGCTGATTCTTTTTTTTGGTCTTCTTCTTGACAGGGTAATAGGAGATCCGGTCAGCAGATTTCACCCTGTTGTTCTTCTTGGAAACCTGATTGGTCTCTGGGGTAGGACAAATACATATCCTAAGTCCGCAGAACGGTTTGTCGGCATTCTCGGTTGGCTGATTACTGTTGTAATATGTCTGACTCCCTGTATTCTCATAGGAATATTTGCGCCGGCATGGGTATTTGCAGTGTTTTCTATTCTTGCACTTTGTTTTTCAATCGGATGGCGTTCGCTTGAAGAACATGTCAGAAATGTTGAAACTGCTCTCTCAAAAGGAGAGGATGCCGGACGTGTAGCAGTTTCAAAGATGGTGAGCCGCAACACTGCAAAACTTACTTTCGAGCAGATACGCTCCGGAGCATATGAATCTGCTGCAGAAAATCTCGTTGACAGCATTGTTGCCCCGATTTTCTGGTTTGTTGTTTTTGAACTGCTCTTCGGGATGGGTATCTGCGGTGCAGTTCTCTTCCGCGCTGCAAATACTATGGATGCTATGCTCGGGTATCAGGATGAACGGATTCATATCGGCTGGTTTTCTGCACGGATGGATGATATTCTTGCCTTCATTCCGGCGCGGATTACCGGAATTCTTCTTCTGATAATCTATGCCTTGTCTGGAAAAGGAAAGAATGCATGGGATGTTTTTGTTCGTGACAGAAAGAAACGTCCCGGATTTAATGGCGGTATTCCGATGAGCCTTATTGCCGGCGGCTGCGGAATTCAGTTCGATAAGCCGGGCGTCTATACAATTGGAAATCCGGTTCGGACACTTGAAGCAGGGGGAAAGGCAGTAATCCGGTCTCTTCGTGCAGTTTCTGTCTTTGCAGCGGTTATCGGAATTATTCTGATGCTTATATTCAGAGTTTCTGTCTTTCCGGTCTTGTGATTCATCCGTTTATCTCAGGTATGGTTTAATTTATACATTGGTATATTCTCATGCATAGTGAGTTGTGTTTTTATTGTTATACGTCCATTATCTGATAACAGTGTGATATATGTTTGAAAAACGTATCTTTGAAACTGATTTTAAAACCGCTCTGAAAGAAGAGATGGAACTGAAGAGGATGACTGTACGTCATTTATCTGAACTTACCGATATCCCAGCAGTTACGCTGTATAAGATTCTTACCGGAGAACGTGACCCGCGCCTTACAACGGTAAAGCGGATTGTTCAAGTACTTTCTCCGAACTATGGCAAATTCATTGCAGTTATTGCGGTAAAATTCCTGCTTGATGATGTTGAAGGAACCCGTATCTCCTGCGGGGGAAAAGAGTATCGTATTCGCGGGTATGCTGCCGGTTCCTATGAGGAAGGTCTGGTTGCAGCTGTGCGTGCAAGAAATGACGGTGCAGCAGGTATTATCTGTGCACCGATTTTGGCTTCTCTGGTTGAAAAACTGGTTGATATTCCTGTATCAATTATGAAACCGGAAACTCTCGCCATTAATTCTGCAGCAGAATCACTTGCAAAACGATTATAGCTGCTTTGTTACATTTATTCTTTTTACCCCATACAATCTAACATGCAGTTATGGACGTTACTTGTTTATCTGCTGTTCGAACTGTCGTCACATCATATGTATCTTAGAAAAGCAGGCCGCGCTGATTTATTTCCGGAGAAAACCGCCCATGTCCATGAAAGATATCTTGCGCGATTGATAAGCGGGTGAAAAAATTTATTTTTAATTTACCAGAGTTTGCCGCAGTTCGGACAGAGAATGGCCGGTCTTCTTCCGCATCTCGGGCATATCAGCTGTCCGTGGGAGTTCTGGGTTAATTCAGCGCCGCATTCACGGCAGTATATTTCTTTGGTATATCCGCAGCTATGTCTGACAGGCATAATACTATTTTTATCCTTCTGAATAATAGTCTTTTGTATGGAAAAGAGCAGTATGCGAGGGATGGGATTTGAACCCATGAACTCCTAGAGACTGCGCCCTAAACGCAGCGCCGTTGGCCGACTTGGCAACCCTCGCCAGTTGCAGAGATTTTTCTTATTATACTATGTGTGTGATGTCTAAATACTCTTTTGTATATGTCCGTGAGAATTTACTGGATTCATCCAATTACTTATAATCACATAACACATACATAATATCTATATGACTACCCTTCAGGAATATCTCAAAGAATGCGGTGCTGCTGATAATCTCGCGGCCCTTATTCTTCTTATTGCAGAACAGGCAGTGCCTATCCGCGATGCATTCATCAGCAATCAGAATTATGCTGATTCCAAAAACTCTTCCGGTGAAACCCAGGCGGAGATGGATACCTGGTCAGATATACACATCACCAATACTCTTGCTGCAAGCGGTCTTGTCCGTGAGGTCGCTTCTGAAGAGCGTGATGAGATTGTTCATCTTGTAGAATCAGCCCCATATTCAGTAGTGATGGATCCTCTCGATGGTTCATCCTTAATCAAAGTAAACCTCTGTGTGGGAACTATTGTTGGAATCTATGAGGGCAGTTCTCTTCAGGCAGGGAAAAATCTGAAGGCTGCATTCTATATGCTCTATGGGCCTATGACTACAGTTACAGTTTCTGTTGGAAAAGGCGTTGCGATTTTCGCATTAGATAAGGATGGTGTCTATAAGATGCTGAAAAATAATGTCAGAATCCCGGAAGGAAATCTCTACGGCAGCGGCGGAATCCGGACCGAGTGGCTTGAGAAACATGCAAAGTTCATCAGCCGCATTGAAAATGAAGGTGCAAAAAATCGTTATTCCGGTTCGTTTGTAGCTGATTTCCATCAGATTTTAACCTACGGCGGCGTTTATGTATATCCTCCGTCTGAAAAACAGCCGAACGGAAAACTGCGTCTGGTCTTCGAAGCAAATCCAATCGGATTCCTTGCAGCGCAGGCCGGAGGCGCCATATCCAATGGTGTTTCATCCACGCTTGAAATCGTTCCTGAAGAAGTTCATCAGAGAACACCGATTTACGTTGGAAGCCGTGGTATGATCGCCAAAATCGAGTCAATAGAATAAATCAGCAGAATTAATTCTCATGACAACTCTTGCAGTCTATACCAAACCAGTCGGCGGAATTGCCGGGCGTGTCCGTGTGTATCCGGATATTCTGGCATCAGTAGATAAAGCACTGAGAAAAGCAAAAGGCAGTACTCTCTCTGACTTTGTGGTAACGCATATTGCTGATCGTGTAGTTATTCTCCTTGTCTATGCAGATGACAAGGAACAGGAAGCAGCCGATGTTTTATGGGGTGCATTTGTTGATGCAGAGTCAGCGGTTAAGGTCCGCGGTCTTTTCAGATGTTCTGCAAAACCGTCATTCTGTCAGATGAAGGTAGAAGATGATGAATCTGTTCCGTTTGTTCTCTGTCTTGCTGCATCAGATGATTTGCAGTTCTGGAAGTTCCTTAATGTTCCGGAGTCCCAGGCGGTTTCTGCGGCATCTGTTCTTCTGTGCAGAACCGAAGGACTCTTCTGCACAACTCCTGAGTTCCTGGAACTCTTTGCCGCAAAAGAGACGAATGAAAAGGGAATATGTCCTGTAAGTCTCTGTGACACAGCTCTGGTCAGAGCGAAAGTAACTCCGGTTGCAGCTCTTGGATTCACCCTCGGAAACAGTATCCTGACCGGTCCTCTTGATTTGTTTGACAATCCTGCATTCGATGCAGCACGAAGAAGGGCATCTGAAATATACTGATAATCTTTAGAAGAATTCTCTCATAACCCATATCATCTTTCTTCTTTTTTTATCGCTGGTTTTTCCGAAAGTATTCTGCGCACTACAGTCTTTTTTACAGCATAAAACTCAGCGAATATTTCGGACCTCCGAAATTTATTTTTTTATTTTTACATCTTAGTCTCTGATTCTGTATTTAAATCTATTTGTTTGACTGGTTCAGATATCTAAAAAGATGCAAATTGTCTTAGATTGCCGAAAAGAAGGCTGTTTGGCACTGGATTTATATGCTCATCATGCACATGAATATAGGTAAGTGTCGAGGGAATGCTATCAAAAGCACCTGACACATACCAAATACCAACCAATAGGTAATCGAATAACTCGAGGAAACTTATATGGCACAGGGAAAATTTGCAGCAAGACAATTAGTTCGCAACGCCAAGAAATTCCGGTGGAGCGACTCAGTTTATTCTCGCAGAGCGCTTAAACTGAAACTGAAAGCAGACCCGTTAGAGGGTGCACCGCTCG
>DALTWQ010000084.1 GCA_029987025.1 Methanocorpusculum sp.
TGGCTCGCGCATTGCGCGAGCCGCGGCCGAAGGCCGCATCCGTGTGTAATCCGTGTAATCCGTGTCTGGGGATAGCCTACACACTGTAATTATATAATCTACTCCTTAGTAAAACGCCTACACACTGAAATACTTTAGTTCACACTAAACGCCGAAGAGTCCAAATAGAGGAAAAAATTCCGGAAAAGAATTTATTCAGCTAGCCGAAGCGTAATCTCGCCGGAAAAAAGTGTTTTTTCAGAACCGTTTTCACGGATGATGAGGCCGCCGCAGTCATCAATTCCTACAGCATCTGCTTCATGCTGCACACCATTTTCAATATAGCGGATATGTTTACCTACAACATATGAACGTCTGCGGTATTCGTGAATAGTTCTTTCAAAAAGAGACCTATCTGTAAGATTTCGAATCAGAGTTCCTATAAACGCATTTTTATCCGCGGATGTGTCAGTAAAAACAGATCCGGCAATTTCACGCAGTTCTTCCGGAAATTCTGCAGGATAGAGATTGATACCCATCCCGACGGCGGCAAGGGATTTTTGAGGGATGTTTTCAGAGAGAATGCCGCAGACCTTTTTCCCTCTGAGGTACACATCATTCACCCATTTTATTTGCGGGTGTTCATCAGAAAATGATTCGATAGTTTTACAGACAGCAACTCCTGCAAACGGGGTTATTTTCAGCAGAGTGTCATGTTCTGCCGGAAGAAGAATTGTCAGATAAATTCCGGACTGCTCCGGCGAATAAAATACCCTGCCTAATCTTCCGCGCCCTGCGGTCTGTGTTTCTGCAATAACCGCAGTTCCGACTCTTGCGCCGCAAAGAGCGTACTCCTTTGCATCAGCGTTCGTGGATGCAGTCGTATCTTTAATGATTATCTCTCCGGCAAAATCATCCGGAAGAAATGTAAGTATCTTTTCAGCAGAAATATTCTGCAGTATCTGCTGCATAAAAAATAGATGGGGAATTAAGCGTTCTGGTACTTAATACCCGCCATTGATAACACAATGTTTAACAGGAATTCAGGAATCTGCTTGTCAGTTGCAATCAATGTGTCGAAGGTAACAAGACCATCAGTGGTAGTACCTTTGTACGTGAATGATGCAACATAGGTGATGTCCATCACTTTCCATGCACCCCAGAGGAGATATACGGACATAGTTGCCGGATTCGTCTTTACCGTCTGTCCCTGTTCAATCTTCTGTGCGGGCATTCCCGGAAGAGTAATCATCATTTCATTAGGTGTGCCGACCACAGTAATTTTCTGTCCGGCAATGGTAGTTTCACCCTGCGGAAGCCAGATGGTGTAGCTTGACGTGTATGACAGTGACGGGGTTCCGGATACCGGAGTGCTGGTAAATGAACAGGATACAAGACAGAGTCCTGCAAAGACGATGAGCAGCAGAACAATAATTCCGACTACTTTTAATCCGGTATGCTTCTTTTTCTTCGGCTCATTGGCTGCTGCTGCTTTTGCTTCAGCAGCTTTCTTTGCATCGTCTTCGTTGACAAGTTTACGGGCATTGCGGAGTTCTTCTTCCTTCTTTGCTTCCTCCTCTCTTTTCAGGCGTTCGGCTTCTGCAATCTTTGCAGCTTTCTGTGCTTCTTCTGCCCTGCGGATTTCTTCTGCGCGTTTCAGTTCTTCTGCTTTACGTGCTTCTTCTGCTTTTTTTACTTCTTCAGCGCGTTTTAACTCCTCCTGACGCTCTTTTTCGCGTGCTTCGTTGATTTTGTCCGCACGTTTCAGAATTTCTTCGTCAGTAAGTTCACGAACCGGTGCTTCCGGTGCTGTTTCTTCAGGCATATACTTAGTAAATAGGTTTAGTAAGATATTAAATCTGTTCTAATTAGAAAATACACAAAAGAGGATACTGAGATAAAAAAAAGTTAATAGTAAGTTTTACCTTACTCTTCTTTCTTACCGTACAGTTTGTCTGCAGCGATTTTCTTTGCTTTTTCGGTTGCAGATTCAGCTGCCTTCTTTGCTTTTCCTGCAACGAAACCAATCCAGACAGTGAAGAATACTGCAAGGACAGTAACAAAGACTGCATATCCAAGCATGGCAGGAATTGAACTTTGTGCGCCGAAGATGGTTGTGAAAATCTCCTGAATTGCTGTGTTCCATGCAAGTGCAGCGACCAGACCGAATGCAGCAGTAATTAATGCTGCAAGCTTCTCAATAATATCGACAGATAATGCCATATAAATACATTAGGCAGAGGCAGTATTTAGGTTTTGACTGTGCAGATTCCGTTTTCTTCTATGATAATACCGAGTCTGATTCCCATGTCAACCGCTTTTTCCGAACGATCCTTAACTAAAGTCGTTGCTTTGAACCCGAGTGCCGCTGCCGTGAATTTTGCAAGCTCTGCTTTGGGTGTTGCATACTGCCGCATCAGAATAATCTGGGCTGCAAGAAGCAGTTCTGATAAAGACACATCTGTAATTGACCATTTGTCTTCGCGGACGCGCGGGATGAGTTTTCCGTCAGGAATCGAGATGAAACCTTCATCATCACGTTCAAGCTGCCCGTCATCTGCAATTTCTTTTACGCAGGCTGAAATTCTCTCTCGTACTGCTGCAGTCATCCGTGGGACATTTCCTAACTCTTTAATGCGTGCATAAAGCATATTTTCTGAAATAGGGCTTTCAACTGCGACTATCTCTACAACTGCAGTTTTTAAGGCAAGGTCCTGCACTGAGGCGAACTGATGATATTTCTGCAGAATGCACTGTTTTGCAGAAACATACTGCGGAAATCCTATCTCGGCCGGCAGATTTCTCCAAGGTCTCGGTCCGTTAGGCTGCGCTGTCTCTTTTGCCGGAGGGTTCGTGACAGATAAAATTGCCATCTGCTGGACAGCCGCTGCTGCTGCAGATTTTGCTTTGGCAGCTTTTTTCACATCTTCCGGTTTTGTCTCCGGATTTTTGCGCGGTGTTTTCTTTACGGGTTCTTTCTTTATTTCAGCCGGAGTTTCTTCATCTGTCTCTTCAAATATATCTTCATCCGGGGTTATTTCAGCAGAAGATGCCGGCATTTTAGTTTCGGATACTGCAGGTGAATCTTCTTTTGGAACTGCAGTCTTTTCCTTTGCAGGCACCTGTGTCTTTGCCGCTTCAAGTTTCTGTAGCAGTTTCTGTTCACATTCATTCGGCGCGCAGAACCATTCTGGAGCCCAGATTCTGATAAGCTTCCATCCCAGTCCCTCTAAAATCTGTGTCCTGAGGCGGTCACGGTCGCGTGCATCCTCTGCCGACCAGTAGTTTTTGCCGTCGCACATAATTCCTGCCATAAAGACACCGGGGTCAGACGGGTGAGATACAGCAATATCAACTCTGAATCCGGCACATCCGACATTTCTTGCGACAGTATAGCCGCTGTCTGAGAGCATACGGGCAACAGTTTCTGCGAAACGGTCAGACTCTGCCGCATCCTTTTCGACATCTGAAAGTACGGTGCTGTTTCTTGTTTCTGCGTAAATCAAAAATGATGCAAGAGCGGCAACTCCGCGCGGGGTGTCAGGCGTTATCGGGAGATCATATCCGCGGAAGTTTGAAAAGACCACACAGCGTTCACGTGCACGAGTAATTAAGACATTGAGGCGGCGTTCTCCGCCTGCCTGATTCAGCGGCCCGAAGTTGCGGGAGAGTTTGTGTTCTTCGTCGAAACCGTACCCGATACTGATGAGAATCGTGTCACGTTCATCACCCTGCACCGTTTCCAGATTCTTGACAAAGAAGTCTTCCCCGTTATCTGAGTGCATCCATTTTTCCACTTCGGAATTGTCGCGCAGAAGAAGGTCAACTTCTCTCCGGATGACCTCCTGCTGTCTGGATGAGAATGTTGCAACACCGAGCGTCTTATCCGGGAATCTTCGGTAGTATTCTATCACAGCTGCTGCAACTGCTTTTGCCTCTGTGCGGTTTACTCCGGTGTTTCCGCGGTCGTATACCGCATCTTTCATGTGCACAAATGAAAGTCCTAAATCGTCAGTCTCATGCTTCGGCGACGGGAACACAAACAAAGACCCGTCATAGAACTCTGCATTGGAAACGGCAATCAGTGATTCGTGCCGTGAACGGTAGTGCCAGGTTAAGCGGCGTACCGGATATACCTGTTTGCAGGCATGCAGCAGGCTTTCCATGTCAGTGATTTCTGCAGCGCCGCTGCATTCATCATCATCTGTAATTTCATTTCCGCCGACAGAATCGAAGAAGGATGTCGGCGGAAGCTGCCGTGAGTCGCCCATAACAACCAGCTGCCTTCCACGCATCAGAGCACCTAAGGCATCTTCCGGTTTGACCTGACTTGCTTCATCAAAGATGATGATATCAAAGGTAACCGAACGGGGGTCAAGGTACTGGGCTGCAGACAGCGGACTCATCATGAAACATGGTTTTATCTTCTGAATAAGGCCGCCTGCTTTTGTCATCAGCGTGCGGATTGCCATATGTCCGCGTTTGCGGTTGAATTCGCCTGCAAGAATACCCATCTCGGACTCGCGGGATGCGCCGGCAAACAGTTCCGGCATCCGTTCAGATAATGTGCGGGTGAGTTCTTTTGCATTTTCTTTGATGATTTTTCTGTCAAGACTTTTGAAGGTCTCAATCTTCTGCTCATGAGGCGTCTGGGCAAACTGTGCAAGACGCGGATGTGTCTGGTATGTTTCATTTAAGAGTGAATCGATATATCCGACAATAAATGAAGGAATAATAGCATCCGCTGCAAGTTTTCCGCTGAGTGTAAGCTGTGCAGAATCTGCAGCCGCAGTATTTTCAGCCAGAGTGATGTAGGTCAAAAATCTGCTCCACGCTTCAAGACGCTCGATATCAGAAACCCAGTGTTCCGCGGTATTTTCCAGTTCTGAAAACTCGGGTGGATCTGCTTTCTTTTCAATCTGCAGGCGGGAGATGAGTGCCTCATATGCTGTTTTTGCAGCCTGA
>DALTWQ010000005.1 GCA_029987025.1 Methanocorpusculum sp.
GCAGGCTCGAAGCTGAAGCAGGCCGAAGGCATGCGTCCCGTGACATCCGTGTCTGTGGATAGCCTACGCGCTGAAAGAATATCATTCCCTCTATTGAGATGACCTGCACACTGAAAAACTTTAGTTCACACACAATTTCAGACACGGGTGCAGAATAGTTACAAATCAGTCCCTCATCAAAGTTAGATTCCTGAATGACACACAGTTTTGCCGGAGATGATTTCTCCGGCTGTTTTTCACCGTTTTATCCGTTAAGCGCTCCGGAAACAGAGTTATAATGATTATATTCCTGCTGCTCCGACATACTCAAATTATTTTTTAATAGTACAAATTATATTTCAAAAAGAAAGATTACTTTATATATGTCAAGAAACATATACTTAATTAGACAATCAGAATGACCTTAAGTAAAAATTAATTGTTTGATTGTTTCAGCATCGCTCCGCCTCGAAAGTATCTAACTGTGTTCTTTCCCTATCATCTTTGTCATGAAAGAACGCTGACCTAAACGCACACCTGAGGCGGGTTTATTTCCGGACGCGGTTTTATTCTGCCGCGCTCCGGAAAATGTATGCCGGATTCTTTCACGCAGTTTCTGGTGCGGTGTGTTCTGTTGTCGGGATTCAAATTATGACTCCAATTATGAAAAGAACTGAAAAAGACGACGCAGTATCCCCGGTTGTCGGCGTGATGCTCATGCTCGTTGTGACTATTATCATCGCAGCTGTTGTTGCGGCGTTTGCCACAGGTCTTGCTCCTTCGGTATCAACAGCACCATTTGCTTCTATGACAGTAGATGTTAAAGCAAATGAAACACAGGCAACTGATGTGCTCCTCTACCACAACTCCGGAGATGGACTTCCGACCAAAGATCTGAAACTGACTTTTGCATGGACCGGCACAGACGGTAACTATTATTCACACTCGTATTCAGCCGCAACAGATGGTAAATCTGCTGCATTAGGAGATAAGCAGACTGCATTATTCATTGTATCCAATGACAATGACGGGCAGTTCGGTGTGGAAACACTCTCTGCCGGATATTATATTGAGTCCATGAGTAATTATGGTAAAACTACTGAAGCGATGACTGAAATCTTTGGTGAACACTACAACACCATCAAGAAATCAACTCCGGTTCAGGTAACGATTATCCACACACCGTCTGATAAGATTATCTTTAACAAGGAGGTTATTGCAGCATGACCATTGAAAAAAGAATGACTAAAGAATCAGCTGTATCACCGGTTGTTGGCGTTATGCTGATGCTCGTCGTAACGATCATCATTGCCGCTGTCGTTGCAGCATTTGCATCAGGTGTAGTAACAACTACATCATCAACACCGACAGCAACACTTCAGGTTGTTGGTGTTGATGGTGGAGATTTAGTATTCATGCATAATGGCGGAGATGCTTTCAACATTCAGGAAGTTACTCTTCTTCTGCAGGGTGCTGAAGAAGGATCAACTCCAAGAGAGTATTCAACTGAAAATAAGTTATCCAATCTTACTACAATGAATGGCGGTAAGTCTGGAAAGATTGGTACTGGTGATCGCTTTAAAGTTCATGACATCAGACTTGGTACTGATGCATTTGTACGATACACTCTTCAAAGTTCTAAATCAGGAAACACTATTACTACTGGTACCTTTACCATGCCTGCCGGTGTGAGATCTGCATTACCTACAGCAACTCCTGCAAAATTAGCCCTCTCCTGGGCAGATCCAGTCACTTATGAATACAAGCAGGCAGTTAGTCTGTCTGCAGGAGATGCAACAGTATTCTACCTCAATGCAGTTACTGCAGATGGAGAAAAAATCCCAGTTTCAACTGCAGACAGTGCTTACATCATTGTAACTAAGAGTGGAGAGACCCCAGTAAATGTTAATTATGATGCCGCATCATATGGATTCCCATACACGTTCACAGACGCAGGCAGCTACACGGTTTCTGCAGTTGTTAACACCCATGCCTCTGATTATCACTTAGAAGGAAACTATCCAACTGCTGACGGAAATAAACCATCCACCTGGACATCCGGCGGAAGCATCTCAGTAACAGTTGCATAACCGCATAACCTAATGAACACACACGCGGACACACCGCACCAGTACTCTGGTGGCAGACGCGTCCGCCCGCTGCACCTTTTTTAGGGTGCTGCATCTCACAAATCTTAATTATTTAAGAAAAAGTGCCGAAATGGCGGAATGTCTGTCACAGACACACAGTATCCACACTGCGAAAAAACCGCGGGAAGTACTCCCCCTGCGGTTTTTTGCATTTATGTAATTCTTTTGCGGAAAATTACTGAATCATTACAGAATCAATTATTGAGAGAAAAAAAAAAATAATTTTTCCGCACATTACAAATACAATTTACAACCCATACATTAAGAGCAACCGGATGAATACAATAGGAATCTCCGCAAACTGCTGCATGGACAAAAACCTCTCAGACGCACTTGAGAGTCTGTCTGCCCGCACGGATTTTGTCGAGATATTGTCAGGCGGAAGACATTCGCTCTTTGATTTTGAAGAGACCGCCGCGTCATACTCTCTCAGGTACTCGATTCACTGTCCGGTATCAGACGGAAACATCGCAGAGCCGAATGAAAAGATTCGTGCCGCATCAGTCGAGGTAATTGCCGAACTGGCAGAAATAGCCGACAGAATCAATGCGGAAGTACTTGTACTGCATCCGGGATACTGTCTTGAGAAAGCGTTTTTTTCCGCGTCGGAAACGGCTCTTCTCCGCTCCATTGATGAGCTTGGAAAACTGCAGGAGGAGTATACAGTACGCTTCACCATGGAAAATATGGGAAGCCTTGACTGTCTGCACTTCAGATTCCCGGCATTTCTCGATGTCGTCCGTGACGCAGGACTCGGATTCTGTTTAGATGTCGGGCACGCTTTTCTGAACGGAGCGCTTGATGAGTTCCTGCAGAAACACCCCGACCATCTGCATCTCCATGATAATGACGGGGTATCTGACCTCCACGGAGCCTGCGGTTCGGGTAAAATCGATTTTTCAAAAGTTCTTTCCTGCGATGCAGAAACAGGTGTTATCGAGTGTATGAACTGGGAAAACACGGAAAAGTCACTTGAGTATCTCAGCAGGTGATGAACCGGCCTCTGCAGAGCAGCAGAGCTGTATCTGTTCTGTACAGTTCTGTACTTCAGACAAAGCAGAACAGCTGCAGCCGTTTTTTCATTCACGGTACATGCACATCCCGGAAATACACACCTGCACAAATCAATTTCCGCGCACCTGTTTACCTCTGCCGCATTTAATTTAACACTTTTGGTTGAAATATTCATACATTGTGCGCGATTAAGGCAAATTAATTACTCCGACCACAAGGATTAATCTGAGTCATTTTCTGCTCAACCGCAAGGTATATTTGCAGAATTTCCGCGACCGCAAGCTATTTTTAACGATGATTAAAACCTGAATTTCAGGGAAATACTATGATTGAAAATAAGCGTCAGAGATTCCAGTACAACTTCAATGAGGAACATACCGAGTCTCTTTACACCATGCTGAAGTACGGAGCAGAAACCGCTGGATTATCCGGCGAAGCTCTCTACTACTTCGGCCGCCGCATCACGTACGGTGAGCTGCTCGATGCAGTTGAAGAGTTTGCATCAGGTCTTGCAGATATTGGTGTGAAAAAAGGAGACTCGATTACCATTTATCTCCCGAATATTCCGCAGTGCATCATTGCAGTCTATGCGGTAAACAGGCTTGGTGCGGTATGCAATCTGGTTCATCCGCTTCTTTCGGTGAATGAACTCAGATATGCAGTCGAGCTTACGAAGAGCAGATATATTCTCGCTTTCGAAGGAAACGAGGCGGTCTGCAAAGGACTCGGTGCAAAGGTCATCCGCTGCAGAATGGCAACATACTTCCCCGAAGGCATCAAGGGAATGGTAATGAGAGCAGCATATCAGCACTCGATACGCAATGTCGAAAAAGTATCAGATGCTCTTGAGTGGACTGATATTCTGCAGAAGGGAAGACTCTGCAGAAAGCTCGGGAAAAAACTTGCAGAGCATCTGTCAGCCGCAGACGATACTGCTGCGGTGATGTACACCGGAGGCACTACCGGGGTTCCTAAAGGAGTTCTTCTCTCGAATAAGGCTATTAACTACAACACGGCAACGCTGATTGAAAGTCTCTTTCACGGAAACGTGCCTGAGCCCGGGACTGCGTTTTTAGGCGTTCTTCCGGTTTTTCACGCGTTCGGATTCGGTGTTGTGATTCATCAGCCGCTCGCAGGAGGTATGAGGCTGGTACTTGTCCCGAAGTTTGAGCCGAAAGCATGCGCAAAACTGATTCTGCGTGAGAAAATCTATGCAGTTGTGGGCGTTCCTGCGATGTTTGAGAAGATGTATGAGTATCTGCAGAACAAGGATTTGGCCTTCATAAAAATCATCGGATCCGGCGGAGATCTGGTTTCTCATGAACTGATTGAGCGGTACAATGCGATTCTGCCGTCAACCGTCTTCAGGCTCGGATACGGACTTACCGAGGCCAGCGGCTGCTGTCTGTTTACCGCGGAAGGCGATGACCGTCTCGAGCAGGGTACGGTGGGTATGTGTATGGGAAATACCGAAATCTGCCTGGTTGAACCCGGAACGACAACGGTTATTCCGGATTCGGAGGAAGGAGAACTCTGTATCAGAAACAGTTCGCTTATGACAGGGTATTATCAGAACAGAAAAGCGACAGCTGCTGTTCTCAGGAAACACGCTGACGGGAACATCTGGCTTCACACGGGAGATATGGCCTCAATCAGCAAAAACAGAAATGTACTGTTCCGTTCGAGATATAAACGCATGGTAAAAGTAAACGGATTCAATGTGTATCCGTCGGTAATTGAAGATACGATGTCTTCGTGTCCTGCAGTCCGTGAAATCTGTGCAAAAGGCATTCCCTGGGACCAGAGTTCGCGTATCAAGTTCTATGTGACATTAAACGACCCGGCGATGAATCAGGATGAGGCGGTGGAAGAGATTAAGGAGTATGCATATCACCACTTAAACCGCTGGAGCTGTCCGAAAGAGGTCAAAATTATCGCTGAAATGCCGAGAACAAAGATGAATAAGATTGATTATCAGGCGCTCGAAGACGAGATAGCCGGCGGATAAGGTAAATCCGACAGTATTCAGGATAGTACAAAAGAGATTTAAAAAAAAAATTATTCGTTAAGGATTTTCTTCATCAGAGCGATGATAGTTTCCTTGTTTGCGAAGTTTTCAACGACAGCGAGTTCTGCATCGATTTCGATGTCGAACTCTTCTTCGAGCTGGCTTACAATCTCAATAAGTTCGAAGGAATCGAGTGTTCCGTCTTCCATCATGTTCTCGCCAGAGTAGGTGAGAATCTTCTCATTGATTCCTTCAAGGACTTTGATGATACGTTCTTCTGTATTCATGTATAATACACCGTTATCCGGATATGTTGCCTATTTCTTTATATTTCCTTGTATTTTAACTTAAGGAATGTATTGTCTGCAAGAGGCAGGTAGATGGAGCCGTCATCCTCTTTTTTGGAGGCGTCAATTTTGCGGTAGCGGGTGATTTCGATGTTCTTTCCCTGATAGACGGTTTTCATGTGCGGGAATATGTCGTTTAAGCCGTAGTCGGTCGAACGCAGGAGACGGTAGATGTCTTCGGGTTTGTCGTCGAGGCTGAACACGCCTTCGTTCGGGACCATCTTTGAAAAGTACATCTTGCGGTTCGGCGGGAAGGTCTGGTGAGTGACCGGTGCTGTTCCGGTTACAATTCCCTCGAAGGACTCACAGAAGCCTTCGAATGCGATTTTCATGAGGATGCCTGCAAGTTCGTAGGCTTTCAT
The DNA here is from genome assembly GCA_029987025.1 of Methanocorpusculum sp. Classification (GTDB taxonomy): domain Archaea; phylum Halobacteriota; class Methanomicrobia; order Methanomicrobiales; family Methanocorpusculaceae; genus Methanocorpusculum. Next base: position 5,861 of record DALTWQ010000005.1, read on the forward strand.
GTCAGGGGTTATCTGCGTCTTTTTCTGAACAATGATTGCTCCGTCATCAACGCCCGGAGTTACATAGTGCCAGGTAATACCCGCCTCGGTTTCGCCTTCGAACATGGCCCAGGAGGGTGCGTTTCTTCCGGGGAACTTCGGGAGAAGTGCATTGTGGAAGTTGATGACGGTGATGTTGTCTTTGTTTACCACTTCTGCAGGGAAGAGGTAGTTGTTGCTTGCACTTATGATGAGTGTCTTTTTAGTCAGGGCAAGGAGTTTTTCGGTGACTTTTGCCTTCTCCGGAAGCTGGGAGTAGGAGATGTTTTCGTCGGTACAGATTTTGTGGGTGATGCTTACCGGATGCAGTTCATACTCGATGAACTCCATGTCGTATCCGTACTTTTCTTTCTGTGCGTTTACGTACGAGAGTACCTCGCCCGTGATTTTGCCGTAGCCGATTACAACAATGTGGTCAAATATTCCTTTCATTTCATATACTCCTTCAAAGATGTTCTGTCGATTTTACCGTTACAGTTAATAGGTATCTTATCCATGATAATGATTTTGCTTGGAAGCATGTATTCCGGAAGCAGTTGTTTAAGCTGCTCACTGCATTTTTCAGCGGAGATGTCGGTTTCGGCGAAGAGGAAGAGTTTGTGTTTTACATTATCGTACAAGACACAGGAGACGGTGACTCCGGGAACAGAGTCTGCTGCGGCCTCGATTTCTCCGAGTTCAATTCTATGACCGAGATGCTTTATCTGAAAATCTTTGCGTGAGAGATAGATGAGGTCGCCGTCGCTGTTAAGCCTCGCCAGATCTCCTGTTTTGTAGATTGTTCTGCCGCTTCCTTTCGGATACTCGACAAAGACTTCTGCGGTCTTTTCCGGGTTGTTGTAGTATCCGGCAGATAAACAGACGCCTGAAACACATATTTCGCCGGCTTCGCCTCCGGCAGCTTTACAGAGTCCGTCATCTCCTTCGTTTAAGAGCAGAATCTCTACATTGTCAATCGGTTTTCCGATTGGAAGTGGTTCGGTGTCAGGGAAGTCCCTGTTTACAATGTAATACGTGCATGCATCCGTGATTTCTGTAGGTCCGTAGAGGTTTGCATAGAGTGCGTCCGGCAGAAATGCCCGCCAGATGTTTAACTGACGCACGGACATCACTTCGCCGCAGAATAATACTCTTTTAAGAGAGGCTGATACATCGACGTTTCTGAACGCCTTGAGTTTCGCAGGACCTACAAGTGCTGACGGCACCCAGAAGATAGTTGTTATCTGATGTGTTTTCAGATAATTCAGGAGCGGAACCGGCTGTGCAAACAGGTTTGCCGGCGTGATGAACAGTTCTGCACCTGATTTTGCTGCACAGTAAATGTCCAGGATGGAGTTATCAAAGTAGAACGGCGCCTGGTTTGCAAACGAGTCTGCTTCGGTGAAGGCGAATGTTTTACATGCCCACTCGATGTAGTTGAGCACCGAGCGGTGCGTTATGGAAACACCTTTCGGGATGCCTGTCGAACCGGATGTAAAGAGGATGTAGAGCAGGTCTTCACGGTTGTATGCAGTTTTGAGTTCAGATACAATCTTTTCATCGTCCGCATCAGGGACAATGTCTTCGAGGAAGATGTACTCTCCGGTAAACCCGGCGCTGCTGAACGCGGGCGCCAGACTGCGTTTCGTAATTGCTGCCTTCGGCTGAAGGATTGAGAGCATACGTGAGATGCGGGCCGCAGGCAATGCCGTATCAACCGGTGAGTAACAGTTTCTGCTGTATGCAATGCCGAAAAAGGAAGTGAGAACATGGATTCCTTTATCCAGATAAACGGCTACCGGGGACTGCTTCAGATTCCGCTGTATGATTTCGCGGGCGAGAGCTAACGCTTCGGTACGGTACTCTTTGTAGGTCAGGTTTCCTGATTCGTCGTGCAGTGCGGTTTTATCAGGGAATCGTGCTGCAGCAGCATCGAGCCACTCAGTTACAGATTCAGGTATTGTTCTCACCTCCGGTATTAATCAGTTGGTTGTGAGAGTATTTAAAGTGGGGGATAGGACTTTTGGATCCGGAAAATCAGAAAAAAGAAAATCAGGATTTGAAGTATCCGATTCCTTTGCTCATTTCCTTCACATTCGTGTATTCCCTGACATCAGAGTCTGAAATAATAAAGCGAAGTGAAGGAATAGTGCATCCAAACGTATGAGCGCGGAACCAGTAGGAATTGTCCTGATTATCCAGTGCTGCATTAGTGATATGGAGAACTGCACGGCCGGTATCAAGATATTTGAAGGTAATTACCTGATTGTACCCCTCTTCTGGATACTGAAGCGCACCAAGAACACGTTTGCGTAAATCATCCTTTCCAAAGATATAAACCAGCGCCGAAAGCCAGGGGTCGATATCGTATGTCACTATGACATCTGCATCTGTGTTTTTCAGGGTAAACTGAACGGTATTTATATGCAGGTATCCATAGTTGTTATCGTTCGTGGTAATAATCGGATTTTCATCAGTCTCGGTATTTTCAGGAGTAATAATTGTATAATCCACTGCAGCTGCCGGAACACAGAGGACAGCAAGTGCCAGAAGAAATCCTAAGAATGCCTTACCCTTCATTTTTATGATATTTGTTGCCTGATAAGATATAGTTTCTCACAAACGCATCTCTGTATCACAGAATGCATCGCCGTCGAAGAGACCTCTGGGAGTAATTTTGAGGTGCGGGATTACGGTAAGCCCGAGGAATCCGAGGCGCATATACAAGTGTCTTACACCTTCGGTTTCCTCAGTTATTTCAGTGAGTTTATCCAGTTTTTTGCATACGACCTCATACGGCTCATCTGTCATCAGGCCGCCTACCGGAAGCGGAAGAAGTGTTATTCTTCCATCTATACAGACTGCCATTCCGCCTTTTACCTTCTTTACTGCGTCTATTGCTTTGAGAAGATCACTCTTTGATGCTCCGGCTGCTATGATGTTATGTGCATCATGCGAGATTGATGATGCGACTGCTCCTTTTCTGATGTTTAAGCCATGGACCGCACAGACGCTGAACTTTTCTCCGCGATAGCGGTCAATGCAGACGATGATATTTACTCCGTCATCATCTTTTGTCATGACGCTCGTTTCTGTGATAAGGGATTCGGGAAGCACTTCGATTACTTTCAGTTTCCCGTCCGGAAGTTCAAGGTCATCTGCAGTAATTTCAGGGATATTGAACGCAGGCATGAGGACTTCCGGTGTTGTTCTGTCAGGAATAATCTCTGTTGAAAGAACTCCAGCTTTATAGACTTCTTTTACTTTGAATTCTTTACCATCATCTAATACACAAAAGTCTGCGATTTTGCCGGGGGCAATAATTCCCCGGTCTGATAATCCTATACATTCAGCGGCTGACAGGGTTGCGAGGCGCAGCGCTGTTTCGAGCGGCATACCTGCTTTCTGTGCGACTCTGATGCATTTATCGATTGAACCGTTTCTCTCGAGTGAATCTGCATGGCGGTCATCTGTTGCGAATGCACAGCGGGACATTGTTTCTTTTGTAACTGCCGGTGTAAGTGCTGCTACGTTTTTGGCAGCGTTCCCTTCGCGGAGGAGAACAAACATTCCAAGACGTATCTTTTCACGGGCTTCTTCAGGCGTTGTACATTCATGGTCTGTCTTTATTCCATGTGCTGCATAGCGGCAAAGGTCTTTTCCGGTAAGGCCAGGGGCATGTCCGTCAACGTGAGTAAACAGGCTGAGTTTTTTGAGAACTTCAGGGTCATCAGCGAGGACGCCCGGAACATTCATCATTTCACCAAGCCCGAGAACTTTCGGGTTGTTCCGGTATTTCATTAAGTCAGCAGCGTATAAGACGGCACCGCCGACTTCCGTAGGAGTTGCCGGAACACACGACGGAATCATGAAGTAGAGATCTGCTGGTGATTTTTCCGCATCTTTGAGCATGAAGTCAATTCCTGCAGTACCTGCAACATTTGCGATTTCGTGCGGATCACAGACGGCTGTTGTAACACCATGTGATAGAATCAGACGTCCGAACTCTTTAGGAGTTAAAAGTGAACTTTCGATATGGACATGAGTGTCGATAAGCCCGGGCACCACACGCTTTCCTTTGAGATCATAGACATCATCTCCGGCGATGTCGCCGGGATTACTTATCATCGTTATGATGCCATTTTCGACTGCGAACGCCTGCAGTGTCCACGAACAGTCTGCAGGGTTGAATATGAGTGCATTATCAAATACGTTCATAAAAAATCTCCAGTGTAAAAAAAAGATTATATCTCAACCGAATGGATGAATCCGGTTATCCTTTTCGGTTCAGGGTCAGTTGTTGAAAGATAGATGAACACTTTATACGTACCAGGTTCGAGATTTACTTTATATTCGGCAAGGTTCGGACCTTTTTTAAGAGGCATTATGTAGGAGTATGTCTCTCCAATCTTTTCGCGGGAAAGAATACCGTCTTCACGATAGACCATGTACTGCACCCAGATGTCTTCGGGAGTGTCGTCGTGATAGTTAATTATCGTTTTGAGTTTTCCGTCACTGTATACAGTATCATTTGCATCTATAGACATCCCGTTTGCAAAGATTACCATGATTATGACAAGGCCTACAAGGAGCAGTGTCAGAAATCCGATTACTATCATCCTTGGTGTCGGGGATGATAATGCCGCAAGGGGTTTACGTGATCCTAAATCTCTCATTGCTGTTATTTTTATTCAGTATCTACAGTTTCAACGATAACACGCACTTTGCTGCCGGCTTTAAGGCCATGTCCTTTCGGAACATCGATGTTGAACCATAACTGATTAACATCCTCGCCCTGCTGAGCCATCAGGCAGTCCTTCTTTCCCTCAATGTCTGCAACAAACTCAAGGGTGGATTCAATTTCTGCAATTCGTTTAGCCATTCTACTTATCTATAAGGGGCTGTGTTATATTAAGTTTTTTCTGACGGGGTTGTGAAAAATTCGAGAAGGAGAACAATAGATGACAAAGTCTGTAACTCTGTAATATACCCTTATATTTTATATCTCATGGAAACAATATATCCGGATAATGTTATCATTACATGAACCGGAGGCGATATGCTATGGACGATGTCGCTAAAACAGAAGCACGGAATTACATAAGCGCTGCAGGATATTTCATAATTGCCGCAAGTTTCCTCATACCATTACTGGCAAACCTGGGAAGCCCTGTATTCATCCTGCCGGACAGCTCAATGAGTCTTATCTTCGGTATAGCACTGCTCATTGCCGCAACCGCGCTTATTGTCCTAAGAAAGCGTGACCTTACTGCAATCATCTTCTTCATGATGGGTTTCATCCAGCTGTACTACGCGTTCAGTACATCAGGAACCTGGAACACAGTACTGATAGGATGCATGCTCCTTACCGCAATCGTAACCCTCACATCCAAAGAAAAAGTAAAATGGTTGCTCTTTTTAATCCCGTTACTCTGGTTCCTCCAGAGAGTAGTAAGATCCGTTACCGACTACAACCCCGGAGTCCTTATCGCATTCTTCGGCGTACTTGCAGTACTTTCCTACTATTATGCCTTAGCCTGCGGAATTGAAAAAATCAGTCTGCCGGGAAGAAAACTCCTCACCGCAGACGAAACAACCGACTTCAAATCATCTGGCTCAATTTTAGGATACATGCTCTTTGCAGTAGCCAACGCAACCTGGGCATTCTACAATTTTGCAAACGACAATGCCGCATTCCCATTCGAAGCACTGCAGACCATTTCAATAATCACAGGCATACTGATGATATTCGTTGCGGCTCTGCTTCTTGCTGTCGCAAAAATGCGGTTTACGCCGACAATGTTTTTCCTTGCAGGTCTTGCTGTCATCTTTGCATCCTTTGTCGAAGGCGCAATGCTCTTCGGTGTTGCCCTCCTCTTCCTTGCAATAGGAATTTTCGCCATCTTAAGAAAGGAGTCAAGAAAACTCCCCGGAATCATGTTCATCTTATCCGGAGCTGTCTACTTCATCCTCTCAACCGTAGGTGCTGAAGGAACATATCTGACCGTCGGAATCATCAACGCCATAATCGCTGCAATTGCAGTTTATCTCTGTTTCGTCGTCTACACTGACTGGAAACTGCCGAAATTCTGAGTTAAAACTTCTTTTTTTCTTTTTTATAACACATTCTGTAATTATATTAACGTGGATTTCCCAATGAAACTCTAATTCAAAAAAAAACAAAATCGCGAAGGATGTCAGAATAAAAAAAAAGATTATTGCATAGCAGCTCTTGCACGCTCAGTAAGTGCAAAAGCCGCTTTTTCTGCTTCTTCCATAATCTCTTCTGCGCCCGGAATAAACCCGTCGTACATCAGAATCTCACCGTTGCAGATAGTAGTATTAACCGCCATACCGGACGTCGCATACACCGCATTCGACTCGGCACTGAACCGCGGAACCGCCGACGGATTTCTTCCGACAAGAATAACATCTGCAAGATACCCGGGGGCTAAAACACCGGCGTGAATACCCAGAGCCTTCGCACCGTTTTCCGTCGCCATCTTAAGCGCATCTGCTGCAGGCATTGCTGTCGGGTCCTTCCAGTAAAATTTCTGCAGAATTGCTGCAGTCTTCATCTCGGTAAACATATCTAAAGCATTGTTCGAAGAAGCACCGTCAGTTCCAAGCGCCACATTCACTCCGGCCTTTTTCATCTCCTCATACGGAATTGCACGGGCGCCGGCAAGCTTCATATTGCTCACCGGATTATTAACCGCAGTAACACCGTGCTTTGCAAAAATTGCAATATCTTGTGAATCAAGATAACAGCAGTGAGCTGCAACACAGCGGTCGGATAAAACACCGCAGTGTTCGAGCCACTTCACAGGACTCATACCGTGAGCCGCGACACAGTCCTTAACCTCCTGCTCGGTCTCGGATACGTGAATATGCACCTGCAGATTCTCCTTTTCCGCATACTCGGCACACCAGGAAAGACCTTCCTCACAGACCGTATATACAGCATGCGGACCGACACCGGATGTAATACGCGGATTATTCATCTTTCTGATATTAGACACAGTCTCTTTGGTAATCCGCTCTTCATCCATCAGCTTATCATGATTTCCGTTATCGATAGTACAGTAGGTAAGACAACCGCGGATACCCATCTCATCAACCGCTTTTGCACCTGCCTCCATCCTGAAATACATATCATTGAACGCAGTAGTACCCGTTCTTATCATCTCAAGACAGGCAAGCTTAACACCTGCATAGGTATCCTCTGCATTTAAATGCGCCTCTGTCGGCCAGATCTTCGTCGAAAGCCACTCGAAAAGCTCCATATCATCCGCATATCCGCGTAAAAGCTCCATAGCCGCATGGGTATGCATGTTCACAAGGCCCGGAAGCACCGTCGCCTTATCCGCATCGATGATAAACTCTGCATCATGGTCAGCGATTTTTTCGCTGATTGCAGCAATCTTTCCGTCTTCTAAGTACATCTCCTGCAGTTTACCGTTAATCCATGCATTCCTGATTAAAACCGGCACCTGCTTCCTAAACATATCAGTATCAGCAGTATCTGTCATAATTATCACGCAAACTTCTCAATCATTTTTTCAATCAGCTCAGACATCCGGGAAGCATTCTTCTCAGCTGCCGCAACAATCTCATCATACGAAACCTTGTCCGTACTGACACCGTTGGCATAATTATCAACCGAACAGAATGCCGCGACCGGAATACCCAGCTCATTTGCAAGCGCAATCTCGGATGCTGCAGTCATACCCACAACATCACTGATATCAGCAAACTTGGCAATCTCGGCCGCAGTCTCAAACCGCGGACCCTTCGTCTGAATATACACACCGTCCTTTGCTTCGGGAACAAGCTCTTTAAGACCCTGTCTCAGACCCTCATCAAGCACCGGAGGCACATGATACAAATCATGCTCATGAAACGTCGGAATAGTCCAGGGACAAAAGAAATCAGATGTGATAACAAAATCCCCGGGCTTAAACTCAGGCTTCATACCGCCCGCTGAACAGATAAGAATCAGCCGGTCAACACCCGCGGCCTTCAATGCCGCAAAATTTGCGCGGTGATTAATCTCTGCAGGCGGCGTATTAAACTGATGACGCTTCAGTACTGCAAGATTTGAACCCTGATACACCTCGGCATAACCGAACGGAGTTGCGGTTCTTCGCAGCGTTAAAGGCGGAAGTTTAGCCTTTAGAATAGCAGTTCCGCCAACAATTCCAAGCATAATTACTATATTCATTAGTTATCCTGCATTAAGAAACATCCGGTATTTTTTTCGCATCAGAATCGATTGTGTTATATGTTAGCACAGCACACATATGTGTATGATATTCGGATTACCGGAGGTTACGGTCTTTACCGTAGGCGGAGCAGTACTATTATTTACCATACTGCTTATCCTTTGGGGAATCTTCTTCCCGAAGGTGAATGAATAATGGCTCTGGGTGGAGAAAGCATAGCACTCACAATCGTATTAATAGTAGTCTATTTCATCATCCTCTTAGCGATAGGTGCCTGGGCATCGAAGAAAATCAAAAGCTCTGAAGACTATATGTTAGCAGGCCGCGGCCTCGGTTTCTGGCTCTTTACCCTCTTAATCGTATGTTCAATCTGCAGCGGAATGACGCTGATTGGAACAAGCGAATTCGGATTCAAAAGCGGATGGCCGGGAATCTGGGAACAGATTTTCGTTCCGCTTGCAGCATCATTCTGTATCATCTTCTTCGGAACAAAACTCAACAGAATCGGAAAAATACTCGGCTGCATGACCATCGCCGACTACTTCGCACAGCGCTATGAAGACAACAAAGGCCTTCGCGTCATGTCCGCGGTCGCAAGTATCGCCGTCTCAATGATTTACCTGGTAGGTCAGTACACAGCAATCAGCATTGTTCTGATGTGGGCTTTCGGCCTCGAACACTGGGTCTCCTTACTTATAGCAGGCGTAATCATTACCGCATACACCGTAGTCGGAGGACTGTACGCAGTCTCTTGGACCGGACTTGTCCAGGGATTAATCCTCATCTTCGGCGTCTTCCTGGTAGCCCCTTTCATCATCCTCAAAGCAGGCGGTCTTGAAACAATAAACACAGTTCTTTCATCAATAGACCCGCAGCTTGTCCTTCCGGCATTTACCACAAACTACGCGGCATACGCATACTGTACGCCTGAATACCTGGTCTCGTTCGGCATCCTGCTGATGGTAGGTCTTGCCTGCGCACCGCACGTCATATCCAACGTATTCGCCGCAAAAAAACTCTCATACTTACGCTGGTCACCGCTTGTAGCGTTTCTTATCTACGTCGTTGTCATGTTCCTTGTCAAAATCAGCGGATTCGGCGTCAGAGCAATGGCAGAAACCGGCACATTCGACGCAGCAACAACAACACTCATAATGGAAAATCCAAAGTTCTCGCTTCTCTACGGAATCGAGGCGGCAAGTCCTTCGATATTCATCACAGCCCTGTTTGCCGTCATTGTGCTCTCGGCTGTAATGTCCACCACGGACAGACTGATGCTTACCGTAGGTACCGAGTTTTCGTGGAACATCTTCAAGACCATGTTAAAACCCAAGGCATCCGAAAAGAAAGTCATCAGAGTCAGTCAGATCTGCGTCTTTGCAGCAGCTGCAATCTCGCTGGTACTTGCAATCAACCCGCCGGAGATGCTTGCATTCCTTATCTGGATGGGGATCGCCTTAATGCTGTGCGCATTCGCAGTCCCGCTTATTGCAGGACTCTACTGGAGACGGGCAACCGCAAAAGGTGCAATTGCATCCATGATTGTGGGTCTTGCAACAGCGTTCGGCCTTGGAATCTACGTCAATTTCTTCGGCGGAATCCTTCCGATGCACTTCTCCATCTACGCTCTGGCAGCAGCAGCAGCAGCAATGATTATAGTAAGTCTCTGCACAAAGAAAAACTCCGACTCAGCTCTCGATAAAACCTACACAGGATTCTATATGATTCCTAAGGAACTGAAAGCAAAGAAAGAAAAAAAGAGCACAGCAGAAGATAAAACTGCTGAGACTCACTAATATTTATTCTTTTTTAGAATTAGAGTCTGAACTCAACCCCGTACACGTTCTCCGGCACTTCCGAATGAACACGCCACATATCATCTTCAGTCACAGCACCGCTTTGAAGCATTCTCTGCATCGTCCGCGGAACAGAACGCGGACCGTTTACTGCACCTGGGCGTGAGTTATCATCCATAAAGTCACTCTCAAGCGTAAACTCGCGTTTTTCTGCAAACCAGTCTGCAATAAACGGCTCGCGGGACGTAACCGACGGATGAAGCGGGGTTTCACATGTCGCAAAATGCTTGATAACCTTCTTCGGAGAAAGACCGGCACGAACAGCCATCTCTACAACATCCGCACAGCTGCCCGACTCTGCGTGAATCTGCAGCGCACAGGAAAACTCAGCCGCACACTCTAAACCATGGAGCAAAACACGGTTCGACAAATCCCATATATTCTGCTCAACCGGATAATGAGGCCTGCCTGACTTAAGGCCGATTGCTTTTCCTTCAGCAACGTACTCTGCTGCGACATCAAGTCCGCCTTTCATCAATTCTTCTGCTTCAGCAGGCGTCATCCTGAGAAGCAGCCTTCCAATCTCAGCCGGATGAACTCCGCAGATAACATAACACTGACAGCCTAACTCACTAACCGCAGCCGCGTCTTCAAGCGTCTCATCAAAAACCGCACGGAAATCGTCCGGCGACGAAGGCACAACACCGCACGACCAGGACGGAAGAGAAACGAGAATGATATGCGTACCGCCGGAACGCATGAATTCCTTAACTATCTCAGGACCCCTGCCGGTTCTTCTGCAGAGATGAAAATGGTCATCTAAAATAGGAAACGACGGGGTGCCTGCTGTCATTTGTTCTCAAGTCCGCAGACCGATGAAATCAGAGCCGCCGCCTCAATCTCGCGTCTTCCGCCGCATTTTCTGACCAGGTCAAGGTCATATCTGATTCTTTCGAGAAGAACCGCATCATGATGTGCCGCATAGCGGGTTGCATGAACCGTTGCATCAAGAACCGCATCGAAACCGCGATTCACTCTTCGGACCTGCGGATGTAAAATAACCTCGTCGCCTGCGGGCGTTAAATCAACCATATACGTCTGTTCGGTCTCATGCACAACAGAGGCCCTGTAGATGATATACGCATCCGCCGCTTTAAGCCGCTGATACGCGCCTGCCGGTACCAGTTCGTCCGGCTCTGCATCAGAGAATGCATACTTCGGATACAGATACACATCGGAGACGAAGTTCGCAGACACCCAGCCGTATCTTCTGATGTTTTCCTCGGTCTTTGAACCCTTAAAAAGAATCATCTTCGGGCACTGCCCTTCGCGAAGAATTATACCTATGGGTGCCGCGTTGTCCTTTGTGACCGCGATAACCTCGGTAATTCCTTCAGTTACGAGTCCCAATTCCATCCCTCCAGAAGCGCGACAAAGACACCTGCAATACAGATATCTGCAAGAGAACCCGGATTGATACCTTCCGTAAGACACCAGGCATCCAGAATTTCGGCGGAAAGTTCGTCACCGTCAATTCTGCTGATACGATTCTTCAGTTCAGAGGCTGCTGCGGCTCCGAGTTTGGTAACAAGCGATGCTTTCGGGTGTGCTGCAATCTTTTCCTTCAGAAGTGCGGTAAGATGTGCAGCACCTTCAGATTTTTTCAGATTCTCAGCAAACTTTTTCGTCTGCTCAAGACCGTCTCTGCATCTACGGTAGATTTCGTCTGCATAGCTTCGAAGCTCTTCAGCCGCTGCCGCCCCCAGCTTTTTGATGACAAACGTATCCGGGTATGATGCAAGCATCTCCAGGAATACGGTTGGAATTTCAGATGCACCACCTGCTGCCTTGAGACCGTCAGCGAACTTTCTGGTGAGCTCAAACCCGTTAATCCATTCGCGGCAGACCATATCATTCGGCGCAGAAAACGCCATCACATCATACATCGTCTTGCCTTCTGCCCGCAGTTTATCAAGTGTTGCCGGGTCATTGATATCCATGTCCGAGGTCTTATTCACCCGTACTGAAGTAAGCCCGAACGCCTGATAGAACATAACCGCATCCTCGACTGTGGTCCCCTTAACACAGACCTTCGCCCCTTCAATACCGCGTCCTTTTAAGAGCGGCAGAAGAAGAATGAATGCACCGAAATGCGTGTTTCCGCCCGAGTGGTTGTTTGTCCGAAGAACAGCATCGTACATTGCCTGTCCAAGGGGCAACTCATCAATCTGCTCAAAAACCGGTCTGGCACGCGTTGCAGAGCAGAGGAAATGCTCAAGACGGGTGTCTGCGTAATCATGTTCGCGGTCAACATTTCCCGGCTTATTTTTCGCACACACCTCAAGAAGCATGGCAAACGAGGCAAGTTCTGCCGCTTCATCCGCGGAAATGGACGATGTCGTATTATTCACCTTCAAAGATGCGTTTTATAATCCGCTTTGAAAGTTCGCGTTTGAGTTTCATGTACTCAGGCTTTTCAAGCCCGATGCCCATTAAGGTCATGTCGCGGAACATACAAGGAGACGACGATTTGCAGCAGTAGGCAAGACTTCCGAAACAGGTACTGTCTCCCTGGGCTAAAGGCGTTCCTGCAACTGCTTCATTTTTGAGCGCCATGTACTCTTCGTGACCGATGCCGACAACTCTAAGTGTGGGAATTAACGCACAGCTTTTCATCGGCATACAGCAGAAGGTAAGCGCACGTAAGTCGCCGCCGCGGCAGAGCTGTTTTGGTGCGTTGTACCATCCGACCTCTTCAGCAGAACTTTCGATATATTCAGATAAATATTTGAGAAGAGCGGGACTTGCGCCGCGGGCAAGGGATACAACGTCTGCACCGTGCGAGAAGTAGTCCATCATAACCTCTTCGGAGGTAACGCCATTGTTTGCGATTAAAATCAGCGGGCAGGAGTTGCGTATTTTCCGCACCATCGAATGTCCGAAGTCCATTAAATCAACATGCAGAATATCTGCGCCCGAAAGCCAGAGACCGCGGGAAAGTTCTGAATCATTTACGATACCTGCACGGAACTTTACCGAAACGGTGTATCCTGCTTTGTGCAGAGCAGATACGATGCCGCAGAGTTTTTCCGGGTCGGACAAAAGCGCTTCGCCTGCACCGGCGTCAGTCATGGGTTTCTGCCGGCAGTGTGCATCGATTTCATAGATTACATCTTTTCCTAAAACCTCTGCCGCCTTAAGATAGGATTCTGCTGAAGTGCCGCGCAGATTTACGCCGAGGACGAGGTCCTTGCCGCGCAGAGAATCAAGCTGGGTTTTGATGTCGGAAAGTGAGGCTGAAAATTCCTTTCTTCCGCACTTTTCCATCTCTTTTGAGGCGGCGGTTGTGTCTTCATCAATCGAAAATCCGCCTAAAAATGCTCCGCCGCAAAATTCAGCCCGTTCTCTGACGTATTCAGCATCGGTAATTCCTGCCATCGATGCAAGAAAAACCGGACATTTTACATCGACTCCGTTAATGGTTAGGTATCTGCTATTTCCTGCCATTTGTTTGGTATATATACGCTTGGTCTGATATTATTTCTTTCTTGAAAAACCTTAAAAGCAATAATGTACTATGAATATAGGAGACTTTTACCAAATGGAAAGAATGGTTGGTACCGTTGTTCGCGGCATCAGAACTCCTATTATCCGGAGCGGCGATGACTTAGCGAAGATTGCAGCAGATTCAGTTCTTCTTGCTGCAGAATCTGAAGGTTTTTCACTTCATGATCGTGATATTGTTGCAGTCACTGAATCTGTGGTTGCACGCGCCCAGAATAACTACGTATCCGTAGAAGATATTGCAGCCGATGTGAAAGCAAAGCTGAAAGGTGAAACGATTGGTGTAATTTTCCCGATTCTTTCAAGAAACAGATTTGCAATGTGTTTAAAGGGAATTGCAATGGGTGCAAAAAAAGTTGTTCTCATGCTTTCCTATCCGTCTGATGAGGTCGGAAACCATCTGCTGTCCTGGGACGCACTTGATGAAAAAGGAATTGACCCGTATAAGGATGTCTTAACGCTTGCAAAGTTCAGAGAACTTTTCGGCAAAGTTGTTCACCCGTTTACCGGCGTTGACTACGTTGAATACTACTCGGAGATTATCCGCGAAGCAGGAGCAGAAGTTGAGGTTATTTTTGCAAACGACTGCCGTGCAATTCTGCCGTACACAAAGCGTGTGTTAACCTGTGATATCCACACCCGCGAGCGTTCAAAGCGCCTGTTAAAAGCAGCAGGAGCAGAGATTGTTCTCGGAATGGACGATATTATGACCGCTCCTGTTAACGGCAGCGGATACAATGAGATGTACGGCCTGTTAGGTTCCAACAAGGCATCTGAAGATAAGCTGAAACTGTTCCCGCGCAACAGTCAGGTGTTCGTTGACTCACTGCAGAAGGAACTTATTTCCCGTTCCGGCAAAAATGTCGAAGTCATGGTTTACGGAGACGGTGCATTCAAAGACCCAATGGGAAAAATCTGGGAACTTGCAGATCCGGTTGTTTCTCCGGCATATACTGCAGGTCTTTCCGGCCAACCGAACGAGTTAAAGATGAAATACCTTGCAGACAACGACTTTGCAGATCTTTCCGGAGATGCACTCAAGACTGCTATCAAGGATTCTATCCGTTCAAAGAAGTCTGACCTGAAAGGTTCAATGGCATCTGAAGGTACCACCCCGAGACGCCTGACTGATTTAATCGGTTCTCTCTGCGACCTGACCTCCGGAAGCGGCGACAAAGGAACCCCGGTTATCCTTATCCAAGGATACTTCGACAACTACATCTCCGAATAAACCCCAAACAAACTATTTTTCTCAAATTTTCTTTATTGAGCTGACGCTTTTGTTTTTGCAGTAGACACAGCAGACACTGCACAATAAACACTTTCAGACAGTCTGCAATATATTGAGGGGGCCTGTTACAGCAGAAGTCCCATAACAACGAGAAGAGCAGTAGCACCAATCAAATCAATAGAACTCGTAACAACCGGCACCCCGAAGTTGTCCGGGTCAAGACCGATTCTATACGTAGCAGCAGCGGTATAGTATCCTAAAAGATTCATCACGGTAACAACTATGAATCCAGCTGCAAGAGACAGCAGCAGCATCGGAACAAGACCAGGCGTTGAAATCCCGAGCATAAGCGCCGCAAAATGGGATAAAAGACCCATCAGCGGCAGAATAACTAGTGCATATACATAGTTTTCAAGGAAATGACTCCAGACACGCTTCTGCGGCAGAATCTTTGCATCAATTAAACCCATGTGCATCTCGGTTCCGATTCTGGATGTGAGAATTCCGCCGACAGAGCCACAGCCGTTCATAAAAGGCGACATCAGAATCAGAACCGCGGCTGCTGCAATCAGAGACTCCAACTGATTCGTGTAGAGCACACCGGCAACAATACCTAAAAGCGACAGCGGAAGAAGAAGCGGCAGACCTTCTTTTAAGATATCTTTCATCAGCACCGTTCCACGAAGAAGAGCGATAACTGCCCAGACAACAAGTCCGAGGACAATAATTCCAAGAATCCACATCCACACAGGCGGGAGCTGCATGATAAGAAGAGCCGCTACAACAAGACAGGGAAGCGTCACAATATCTCCAATTGTTGTCACTGCAGGAGCGCCGACCATGTCCAAATCATGATTTCTCTTGTAGCAGAAAAGACTCACCAGAACGCCCACAACGGTAACAACCAGACCTGCAACAGTACCTGAAACAACCGAGATGACAATCATCTCGAAGAAACCGATTACCTCAACACCAGTAATAAGACAGATTACTTTGCCGAATACAGCCAAGGCTACTGAGATTATAATTGTCAGAATCAGCGATGAACGCAGGTTGTCACCCAGTTCAGTGCTGCGGGCAAGACTTGTTTCAAATGTACCCAGATGCATCGCTGAGGATAAGCGCGAGGTAAGAATTCCGGCTATAGCTCCGCGCATATTAATCGAAGGCGTTACCAGCACCATAAGGCCGGGGATTAAGAGCAGAACCTCGTTGACTGAACCTAAATAGATACCTGCAATAAAAGATAATCCGACGCTGACCAAGAGTGTTACAAAGCCGGTGAGAAAATCAGGATGCCGGTCGCTGAAGTGTTCGAATACTACTGGCAATGTCATCCGAATTCACCTCTTCATCCTGGCACATAACTCTTATTTATTGACTTTTATCCCGTATAAATGAGACGGAGGATATAGTTATTCAAACTGCTTCCACAAGGGATTTACCGTGCGTCTGCCGGACGGATACATTATCGAGTGCTCAATAGCTGCGGTCACAAACTCTTTTGCGGCTGAAACCGCGGTTTTCGGTTCCATTCCTTTTGCAATATATGAAGCAATCGCTGATGATAGACAGCAGCCGGTACCATGAATATCTGAGAAAGGCAGGCGGCGTCCCGCAATACACTCTGTTCCATCAGAGCTGATAAGGTAATCTGCGCCGTTCCATTCCTTGATATGACCGCCTTTGATTAACACATATTCTGCACCCTGCGAAAGGAACCACTTGCCTGCTTCTTCAGCAGATGCCTTATCTGTTATGGTAATTCCTGATAAATATTCAGCTTCAGGAATATTGGGAGTTGCAACAAGCGCTAACGGCAGCAGTTCTCTGCAGAGTGCTTTTTCTCCATCGGCATCGAGAAGGATACTTCCTGATGTTGAAACAATAACAGGGTCAACAATCAGTTTTGCATCGCCCGGAAGGGCTGATGCAACTGCGTGTACTGTTTCTGCAGTATTGAGCATGCCTGTTTTCCAGCATGATATGGGAAACTCCTCAAGGAGTGCTGCTATCTGCTCTTTGATAAATGAGGCATCCACCTTTGCCGAGGCAGATACCTTCATCCCGTTTTGCGCAGTAAGGGCTGCAGCTACGCTCATACCCCAGATGCCGCAGGCGTTCATCGTCTTAAGATCAGTCTGCAGTCCGGCCCCTGCTGATGAATCAGAGCCAGCTATAGACACTGCATAGTTCATGGAGATAGTTATATGTGCTTATGCGGTATAGGGATTTTGATAGAGACTGTAAATTTACCCCTTCTTTTCATCACAGGTGTGCTTTCTTCTGCACTTCGGACAGAGGACAGCCCCGCAGGTGTGACACTTGCGCATCTTTGATTTCAGATACGGCTGGCCGCATTCATCACAGATAATCAGTTCATCCCAGTCTTTTTTCGGTACCGCGGTTTTTTTCAGAGAATCGGGTTTCACTTTTGCAGAATCTGCTGCAGTCTTTTTTGCCGCCTCAGTTTTCTGCGCTTTCTCTTTCTTTTTCGGATCTGCAGAATCTTTCTTTTTTGAGACAGCAGGTTTTGCTGTTTTTTTCTCATCGGATGAATCTGTCTTTGATGAACAGGAGTGGAGCAGTCGGCATTTCGGACAGAGAACCGCACCGCATGACTGGCATTTCTTCAGTTTTGTTACCGGGTATTCTTTTCCGCAGTGATCACAGGCAAGCATTTTAACGCCTGTCGGAACTGATTTTACTGCGGACGTTTCTACTGGAAGATTCTGAGATGCTACAGACTGAGCCTGAGTCACAGCAGAGGATGCTACAGCAGAGACTGCGGCTTCCGGCACAGATGAGCGCACTGCTGTTTTAGATGCAGCCGGTTTCTTTTCTTTCGTAAATGGAAGATAAGCCAGCAATCTATTCTGCTGTCCCTCGGGTTTCGGGCATTTATGTTTCTGTCTGCAAATCTGACACAATACTGCTCCGCAGTCCGGACATATCCATATATCCGACTGAGGATATTGTTCGCCGCAGGATTCGCAGGTGACAAACGGATTTATCTCACGAACATAGGCAATATATGCTTCATCGTCAGTGAGCATCATCCCGGTATTTTTATACGGTACTTTTTCTGACTGGACATCCTGAAGCAGTGCAGATGTCTCTGCTGCGGCAGGAACCGAATCCGCCGAATCAGGATGGCTTGAAATCTCATCAGATTCGACTGCATTCGTTGGAACGGTTGTTGGCAAAAGAGAAGACGAAACATTATGCGCTTCAGATGAATCTGTACGGCAGTCATGCGTTTTCTGGCAATCTCTGCAGAAATAACCGCCGCAGAGTCTGCAGCGGCTGATTTCTTCTGCATAAAACTCCTTTCCGCAGCCGGAGCAGGTTATACGCAGCGGCCCATCTCTGAATAACACACGATTGTCCATAAAATGTAAGATATAGTAACTCATTGGCTTCAATCATATATAGCCGTTCTCTATTCCAAAAATGAGAGTGGGAATATCTGCCATACGCATTTCGCGCATATTGATATGCAGAGAAGTCAAATATATGAATGAAATGGTACATCTTACAGTAGATATCGGAGGAAAACCGGGTGTAAACTGCCGCGGCTTTTGTACATACTGCTATTTTAAACACGCAAAAGATGTACCTCCGTTCGGCTGCAGATACTGCCTTCCGTTCAAAAAAGGATGCGACTACTGTTCCCGCGGCGTAAAAGAAGGATATGATGGTTTTCTGCCGTTAAAAGAGGTTGCAGAAAACTTCCTTGCTGACCTCCAGATGATAACTGACGACGTAACACGTATTACCATCTCCGGCGGCGGAGATCCGAGTTGCTATCCGGAATTTACTGATTTGATAGAAATACTTGGAAGCCTCAATGTTCCGCTTCATATAGGATATACCAGCGGCAAAGGCTTTGACTCGGTTGATACTGCAGACTTTCTGCTGAAAAACAACCTAAGTGAAATCTCATTTACCGTTTTTGCCTCAGACCCGGCTTTACGAAAAGAGTACATGCACGACCCGACGCCGGAAGCTTCTCTTGCCGTCCTTGAACGTCTCGCAGAAAAAATCGATGTTTATGCCGCAATCGTTATCCTGCCGGGCGTAAATGACGGCGATGTTCTCGAAGAAACGCTCTGCTGGCTTGAGCGTGCCGGCGTAAAAGGGGTTATTCTGATGCGGTTTGCAAACGGCGTTAAGCAGGGACTTATTCTCGATAACGCACCCGTAATTGAAGGACAGCGGATGCACACCATAGACGAGTTCAGATGTCTTGTTGAAACCGCACACAAAAACCACCCGGACCTGCGGCTTTCAGGAACACCGCTCTATGACCCGCTGTTCGATTCTCCGTTTGCGATTCGAAACAGGCCGGAACTGCTCGAAAAACTGCCGCAGGTAACAGGCAGAACAAATGTTATTACCGGTGCCGCGGCAGCACCGTATGTCGCAGAGATTCTGCAGAAGTGCGGCGCTGCCGCAGACTGTGTTGTGCCGACTGCAAAAGAGATTGCCTGCCTCATGACAATCGATGACCTAAAAGCGCTTGATAAAGACAAACTCACTGACACGGTAATTATTCCAGGCAGAGCATTCGTTCACGACGCTGAAGCCTGTGAGGTGCTTGACCGCGTTGTTGTGAGAGGACCTGAAATGCTCACGGCAGACGGAGAAACGAGTATGGGTATGATCGAAGATGCGGTTTTGTCCATGGAGTTCGAAGGATTTACCGCGTTAATCCAGCTCATCAATCAGTACGGTATGTGACATGAACAGAGACCGAAAAGAACTCTATGCCACAATCAATTATACGTTTTCGGATGAAAGTCTGCTTACCGCCGCTCTGACACGGGTTGCCTACGCCGGAGAACACGGCATCGATAAGAAACAGACGATGGATCGGTTTGCCGTGCTCGGCGATGCAGTTCTTGATGCTGCGGTAATCGAGTATCTTTTAGCATCCGGCGAAGACGACAAAGGAGAAATTACGAGGGAAAAGATTGAACTCGTAAATATGTCCGTGTTCCGCGGTTTCGCCGAAAAAATCAGACTGCCTGAGTTCGTATTCTGGGGCGCCGGAGAACTGCGTCAGCGCATCTGGGAATCAGGCAGAGTTTCTGCAGAATGCTTCGAAGCACTCTGCGGGGCAGCATACTTAGACGGCGGAATGACTGCAGTAAAAATTATTCTGATGACAGTCGGTAACTTGGGAAACAGGGCTAATCAGTTTATATCATAAAAACACGTATAGTGTAGTATGGGATTTCTTGATGGTTTAAAAAGCACTGCCAGAACTGAATTGGATGCCGCAAAAAAAGCAGTCAGATCAGGGCAGCTGAAGGCTGAATTAAACGACTTAAAGCGCCTTGAACAGGACGCATTTGCAACGCTCGGAAGAGCAGCCGCAGACGCATACGGTCTTGAAGCATTCGGCGAACACGGCAGACGAGTCACTGAAATCCGTGAAAGAATTGCAGTAAAAGAAGCTGAAATCAAAGAAGCAGAAACTATTATTCTGTAACTGACGTTTCAGCAGGAAATATATCTTAACTCCGTTCTAAAAAATATGAGCTCTGATTTTGTATCATCACCGGATATTTCGTATCAGTTTGTTCTGCTCGGCATCGGAAATACCCTGCACGCTGATGACGGTGCAGGGCCGTATCTTGCAGACCTTATCTCTGAAGAACACAATCCGGCGGCAGCGGCATTTAACTGCGGGACAGCGCCTGAAAACTTTACCGGCGTTGTTAGAAAACTGCATCCGCATCATCTCATAATCGCAGATGCAGCGCTTATGAATGAAAAACCCGGCACACTCAGACGTATTCCTGCAGACAAAATCAGAGAAACAGCAGTCGGCACCCACATGCTTGCTTTATCACACCTGGTCAGATACTTAGAGAATGCTGCAGATAACATAACTCTCATCGGCATTCAGCCGGAATCGCTCGAAGACCGCGACAACTTAAGTCCTGATGTTGCAGGAGCGGTTCGTAATCTGAAAGACATCTGTTTGTCCGGCAGATTTGAAGAGATTCCTCTGATGCAGTAACCTGATTCACTGGAAGTATCCGTTCATCTGCCGGATACACAATCTCTATTTACAAAACACTGAATTTGGAACAGATTCTCATTCAGAGAGTAATTCCCATAGAATAGATAACAGTGCATTTATATCAGATTAATTATATAAATAGTTTCTATTCGGGAATCTATGGTCCCGAGGTGTGTAG
>DALTWQ010000006.1 GCA_029987025.1 Methanocorpusculum sp.
TCACTGACACCCTTGATGCAGTCGGAAACACCACTGCAGCAATCGGAAAGGGATTTGCAATCGGATCTGCAGCACTTACCGGTCTTGCACTCTTCAGTGCATACGCAAGCGCAGTAGGACTTGAATTCATCAGTATCTTAGAAACTCCGGTTTTCATCGGTATCATCATCGGCGGTATGCTTCCGTTCCTCTTCTCTGCACTCACCATGACCGCAGTCGGTCAGGCAGCAGAAAAGATTGTCATTGAAGTCAGACGCCAGTTCAAAGAGATTCCGGGATTAATGGAAGGAAAGGCTGACCCTGACTACGGTAAGGCAGTCGGTATCTCCACCAACTCTGCAATCCGCAAGATGATTGCACCGGGACTTCTTGCAATTATTGCACCTATCGTTGTCGTTCTCATTCCGGGACTTGGAGCACCTGCATTAGGCGGTCTCTTAGTAGGTTCCTTAGTTTCCGGTTTCCTGCTTGCAATTACCATGGCAAACGCAGGAGGAGCATGGGATAACGCAAAGAAGTATGTCGAAATGGGACACTTCGGCGGCAAGGGCTCTGACTCTCACAAGGCAGCAGTCGTTGGTGATACCGTTGGTGATCCGTTCAAGGATACTTCCGGACCTTCAATCAACATTCTGATTAAGCTCATGTCAATGATTGCACTGGTATTCGTACCGGTCATCTTACTGGTGCTCTAATCAGACCACCAATTTTTTTACCATTTTAAAATTGAAAAAAAGGGTTTTTCGGTATTTTGTGTGGACTATGGTATTTCTACCTCGTCGGTGTCCGGGGAGTGCCTATACACTGATCGAAATAACAATCCTTATTCAGAACACATCTAACGATTATTCTAAAGTAGAGTTATATTCACACTAAACGCCGAAGAAGCAAAAAAAAGAGATTTTTAGTTTTCTGTTTTTTCTGCAGAAGTTTCTTCAGATTTATCTGCGGAGTTTTGTTCCGGGTTTTCTTCAGATTCTTCCTTGTTTTCTTCTGCAGTTTCGACAGGGTTTCTTATCTTTGGGTGTGCACGGAAATAGAGTTTTTCTGCAAGTTCACTGAAGATTGCCGCCCGCTCCACATTCCTGATAAGGTCAAGCGGCATAGATGTGATTCCGAAACGCGCTCCGGCAGCAGCTCCGCAGATCATTGCAACAGTTCCCGCATTTCCGCCGCATGCCGCAGCGGAAGCCAGTAACTCTTCAGGACTGGTGCATTTTCTGCAGAGATATGCTGCAAGAGGAATTACCTGGGTTACCTGTGATGATGTTCCTATTTCAACTGCTGCTATGGATGCCGGTTTTTCGTCTGCTGCCGCTCTGTATGCATGAGCAAGCCGGATGTATAACTCTGGATACATATTCTGGGCCGCTGTATCGAGGGCATTGAATGCTGCATCCATGTCTCCTGTTTCAATCAGGGTACGTAAGAAAAGAGCAAGACCTACTGCAGCTGCCTGTGCCGCTGTGTTTGTGTGGGTAATACTGCATGCTGCAGACAGTTCTTTTGCCATCTCACGTTTGTCTGCAAATCCGAGGGCAAACGGAATGGCGAGAGCGAGACATCCTGCAGAGTCGGAGTTAATTCCGGCCTCCGTCAGGTTTTTGGTTTTGTCCATCTTTTTGCAGGCAGCAGCTACTGCACCGTCAGGATACCGGAATTTGTTCAGACGGTGTGTGCGCAGAAGTTCTTCTGCGTATGCGGTTTTTGAAAATCTCGGGCTGTCTGTTAAAATACGCGCAGACATCAGCAGTATCTGTCCGTCGTCGGTGTACTGCCCCGGAATGAGCAGTTCATTCGGGTGTCCGCGGTAGGCTTTTTTAAAGGATAAGGGCTGAGGCGTGCGCACAGGAAGTGTTTCATACGGCATACCAAGCGCATCGCCTAATACAGCCCCGAGAAGACAGCCTTTGTATCTGAGCAGCATCATATCTCTGCTATCTTCAGTCATATAATCAGTATTGGGGAGATAAATATAACAATATTTTCAAATCCGAAGTGTTATGCGTGACGGATTTTCAGACCGGGTTTTGAAAAAATCATTCTCAACACTAATCAGGGAAGAAGAACAAACAATATATCATGAACTGGTACGGGAAAAAAGGTTCATACAGCATAACGCCGGAAGTATGCGCAGAAAATGCGGCATCTGATGATTTCAGCGCTCTCTGCCGCTATGAAGATCTCATAGATGCAGGGCTGGTCTCCAGCCGTGCAGAGTATCTTGCAGCGCTTAGAAAAGTGACAGTCTATCTTGCAGAGATAGGCATTGCAGGTGCGTTGTCTGAGAAAGATACAGCACTTCTTCAGATGGTTCGTATGCTGGATGAACTGGATAGAGTAATCAATCTTTTAACGGAACGGATTATTGAGTGGCATCAGGCAACAACTCCTTCGTCATCCCGGAAATATACGCACACAGGTACTGATAAAATTCTGCTGCACCTTTCAAAGACAGCAGGTCCTGCTATGAAACCTGCCGCACGCGAGGTTCTTTCGCTGATATCCCTTCGTACGAAAATGATGAAGGAGGTCTCTGCCGAGGCAGATTCAATAATCCCCAACATGAGCGCGTTGGTAGGCGGTCTTGTTGCCGCCCGTCTTGTATCAAGAGCCGGAGGTCTTGTCAGAATTTCCCGTATGGCAGGTTCATCTATACAGGTGCTTGGTGCAGAGTCGGCGCTGTTTTCCCACATCCGTGCAGACTCTCCTTCGCCGAAGCACGGGCTGATTTTCCAGCATAGAAGAGTGCACAATGCATCGCGCGATGTTCGCGGGCATGTTTCCCGTGTGCTTGCAGCAAAACTGGCAGTAGCTGCCCGCCTTGATTTGTTCAGAGGAGAACTGGCTCCTGAGTTTATTGACGAGGCGAATAAGAAAATTGATTCTCTGATGGAGGCAAAGGAATGATTGACTGTAACGGAACGCTTGTTTCCGAGGGTAAAGGCGGTGTCTACGGTGAAAAGATTCTCAACGGATACCGTGTGTGGGATCCGTACCGCAGCAAACTTGCAGCACTCTGGTATTTAGATAAAACAACTGACATCTCTAAAGATGATGTGGTGCTCTATCTCGGAGCGGCCAACGGAACAACGGTTTCTCATGTCGCAGATTATGCGGAGTCTGTTTATGCTGTCGAGTTTGCGCCGCGCCCGATGCAGGATTTGCTGGAGGTTTCCAAACGCCGCAAAAACATTATTCCTATTTTTGCGGATGCGACACGCCCAAAGGAGTATGCAGGTTTTCTTGAGCCGTCAGACCTTCTTTATATGGATGTGGCTCAGCCGAATCAGGCAGCAATCGCCATAAAGCATCTGCCGTTCCTGAAAAAAGGAGGAAGGCTTATTCTTATGCTTAAAACACGCAGTGTTGATATCAGAAAGTCTCCGGAAGAGGTTTTTGAAGAGTCGTGTGCGGAACTTTCTGCAGCAGGACTCTTTGTTGAAAAAAGCTGCTGGCTCTCCCCGTATCATATTGACCACGCCGCTATTGTGTGCAGGAAATTATAATCTATTTTTAGAGAGCATCTGCTGTGTTTTGAAATCAGATTTTTAAAATTACGTATCAGCGGATTTTTATCCGCTGTTTTGAAAAGAAAAGGATTTTTAGAATCCGAGTTTTGCTGCGAGTTCTTCGAGCGGGATTCCGTGAACCATTGCGGCCTCACGGATGGTTTCGTTGTTTGCAATTGCGCATCCGAGGCATCCCATGCCGAAGCTCTGGAGAATTGCTGCGCTTTCCGGTTTTTCACGGAGTAAATCTGCGATGGTTGAATCTAAATTTAATGCCATAAGATTATGTTTGTTCGCCTTACTAATAGAGTTTCCCTTTGAGTTCTAAAAAATGGTTCTTCGTCATTTTATGTGGACTATAGTATTTCTATCTCATCAGTGTCTGGGGATAGCCTACACACTGGTTAAATAACAATCCTTATTCTGAATATATCCAACGATAATTCTAATGTAGAGTAATCTTCACACTAAACGCCGAAGAGCTGAAAAATAAATCCGGACATTACTCCTTCTTTTGGAGCAGGTATTCTCCTGCTGATAAACAGATATATCTTCTCTTACGAGAAATATAACATATTCATGGCTGATAATAATAAAAATCCGCTGAACGTTGAGTTCGTTCAGAAACCTGAAATCAGCGAGGAGAATGCAAAATGTATTGCAGAATCCTGGATTTCAGAAAATATTCTGAAAAAGAAGGAAACCTTCCGTTTCGGAAAAGCTGTGCTGGTGTATTATCCGTTCTGGAGGTTCCTGCGCGAGGACGGAGGCGAAATGAAGGTTATCTGCAGACCGGCATGCGGAACACTTCTTTCCGACATCCAGACCTTATCTCCGAAAAATGAGCCGGTCCCGGTTTCGGATGAGAAGATTCTGCCGCAGACCATCAATGCATCTTATTACTATCCGTCACTCTACGGACTTCCGCGCGGAGAGATGCTTACAGGTATTCCTTTCTGGCTTATCAGTTACAAATATCAGAGCAGTATCTATATGCTTAAAATCGATGCTGAATCAGGCGCGGTTATTCCTGAGTGGCATGCGTTTAAAGATCCGGTGAACTGGGTAAAAATAGCACTTCTGGCATTTCTGCCGATTCTGATTATCAGCCTTCTTGCGGTTTTGTTCCATCCGGCTATTTTTATCGTAGGTGCGGTTTACTTAATCGTACTTCTGTGCTACAGTAAGATGCTGTCTATAATTAATACCAAGCGTGAGGAGGGAAAAGATGGTGCTTGAACATTCAACGGAGGATGCCGTCTCCAAATTAATGTATAAGGCAAAGATTACGAGAGGTGTTGCCGACCGTTCTCTGCGCAGTTGGCTATCAAAGGGAGTCAAGGCTCTGGATATCAACGATTCAATGACGGTAACGGAAGCATATCTGCTCTATATCCCGTTCTGGCGGTTTGTAGCTCAGGGTCTTGCTGTTGCCTGCGGTTTTTCCGGATACACGGAAAAGACCGGAAACAAACTCAGAAACGAGTTCGAAGAACTTGTTGATGAAGAATATACCTGGACAAAATGTGCCTGTGATACCGGTCAGTACGGTATAAAGTCCCTCTGGCTTGACAAGGGCGGAGAAGTGCCGTACACACCGGGCGATGTTGCCGCAATGGATGCCGGAGGTTCTGCACTCGAGGCAAACCAGGAAGGTAAAGAAGCTGTCCGTAAGATGATTAAGGCAGATCTTGCCAAGCGCATTGAGTCGGTTACCTTTGAGAAGTATTTCATTATTCCTAAGGTGTTTGAACTTGTCTATGCGCCGGTCTGGATTTTCCATTACACGTACAATACCGGAAACTTCACTGCTGTTATCGATGCGGTAACGGGTGACGTCATCGGCGGAACAAGTCCGATGAATCTTACGGCAAGAACCCGTATGATGCTTCTTTCGTTCGCCGGCGGAGGTTTGATGATAGGAGCATCCATTGGTCTGATGTTTACCTCAAATGCGATTCAGATTTCTGAAATTGTGCAGTTCATTATTCTGCTTATCGGAATTGCCCTTTGTATGGTAGCCTTCCCGGCCTTCAAGGATGGAAAGACGGTTACTTCTTCCGGAACAATGACTGCAGTTTCACGTCTGCGTCCGGCTCTTCGTATCCCGAAGGAACTTACCGACCAGGAAATCTTATGCCGTGACTGCACTGTTCTTCAGTGTCCTTCCTGCAAATCGCAGCTGGAACGCCCGTGGGGAGAAGTTGTCGCACGCTGTGATGTCTGCGGCTGTCTTCTTGATATCACGGCTGAAGATGCTTCTGTTGTGCCGTATGAGATTGCAAAGCCGAACTTCTTATCTGAAACGGCAATGAGTAATGCTGTTCAGGAGTATATTCCGTTCTGGAAGTTTGTCTGTGAAATCAATGTTACCGACTACCTTGCAGCAGGAGATACCGAGACAGGTCTTCCGGATATTCAGGGCAAACGCGATTATTATATCTGTGCTGCAGATATTCCGCGGTTTATTGCAGAGCCCTGGGAAGTTGATTTAACCATCAGAAACCCGAAGTATCAGACGGTTGAAAAGAACAGCAATCTGGATATGCGCGGCATTTTCATGAATCAGAAGACTGCAAGAGAACTGACCGAGTTCCTGTATCTCCGCTATGAGACTGAAAAGCCTGGTGTGCTGCAGGTTCTGCGCTACGATTTCACTGTTTCCTCCTCGGAGATTGTCTATCTCCCCTACTATAAGGAGAATGACTCGTATCTCCCCGGCATATGAGCGGGGGTATTCAGGAAACACTGGAAAAATATTTCCGCCTTACGGCATTTCGTCCGAATCAGAGCGAGATTATCGAAGAGATTATCGCCGGACGTGATGTGCTGGCAGTTATGGCTACCGGAGGGGGTAAGTCTCTCTGTTACCAGCTGCCGGCTGTGATGCTTTCCGGGATGACTGTGGTCATCTCGCCTCTTATTTCTCTGATGAAAGACCAGGTTGATTCTCTTTCATCTCAGGGAGTGAACGTTGCGATGCTGAACTCTTCATTGTCGTACGACAAGAGAAAAGCAGTTGAGTCTGATATTGTATCCGGAAAAGTCAGAATCCTCTATGTGTCGCCGGAGCGTGCGGTTCAGGCTGATTTTGTTGATCTGCTGCAGAAGACCGAGGTGTCTTTGTTCGCGGTTGATGAGGCGCACTGTATTTCGATGTGGGGTCATCAGTTCAGGCCCGAGTACCGGAAGATTAAGGGCCTTCGTGCTTTTTTCCCGGATACGCCGTTTGCAGCGTTTACGGCGACTGCGACAAAACGGGTCCGGGATGATATTGTGTCTGAACTGAAGATGAAAAACCCGGCTGTTTTTATCGGCAGTTTTGACCGTCCGAATCTGTATTATGCGGTCTATAAGGAGCCTCATCCGGAGCTTCGGATGGAACATATCTTAGAGTATGTGAAAGAGCATGCTGATAAGTCAGGGATTATCTATTGTTTTTCCCGTGCGGATACGGAAAAAGCTGCAGACTATCTCTCGAAGGCTCATGTTCCGGCTCTGCCGTATCATGCCGGTCTTTCTGCACGCGTCAGGTCCGAGATTCAGGAACTGTTTATCTCCAACGAAGTGCGGGTTATCTGTGCTACGGTTGCATTCGGGATGGGAATTGATAAGCCGGATGTCCGCTATGTAATTCATGCCCATATGCCGAAGGATTTAGAGTCGTATTATCAGGAGACCGGGCGTGCCGGCCGTGACGGTAAGCCGTCAGAATGTATTCTCTATTACTCTGCAGGTGACCGTGCAAAAATGATTCGCATGGCTGAGTCTGATTCAGGTGAAAAACCGGTGAATATTCAGGCAGTCCGCGACAGGCTCTATCAGCTGTATGCGTACTGCGAGTCAAAGGAGTGCAGAAGAAAACTCCTTCTTTCCTACTTTGGTGAGGAGTCGGGCAGCTGCGGAAACTGTGACAACTGTTCGCAGAAAAAAGTCCGAAAAACTCCAGTGAAGAAGAGTATTCTGCCGCCGGGTCTTAAAGAGGATATCCTCTTTGCCGCGGGAGAGATTGAGGGAATGCTGACGCTGCAGGAGTTTGTTTCGTTTCTTACGGGTGCTGAGCGGCTGAAGACAAAGACGCTCGGTCTTAACCGGCACAGGTGTTATGGTGCTGCGAAGTTCTGCAGACGTGATGATGTGGAAAAGATTCTGCAGGAGATGGTTGCTGACGGCAGTCTGGTCCTTAAAGGTAAGTCGGTTAAACGGATTTATTCGGGGAAGTAGTCTGTGGTCAATCAACAGGTATTATCATCTCCGGCGCAGATAATGTAGTATCAAAATATCTTCAGAGAGCATGACAAAAGAAATACGGGCAGGGAGTGTCTTTGTAGGCGGAAATAATTCGCCGGCGATTCTTGGCGTGGTAAATATCAGTCCTGAATCTTTTTACACGGATTCGTTTACTCCCTGCGATAAGGTGCTCAGCCGCGTTGAGTCGATGCGCCAGGAAGGTGCTGATATTATTGATATAGGGGCACGAAGTACTGCGCTTAATTCAGTACCTATCTCGGTTTCGGAAGAGAAGGCGCGGGTGCTTTCTGCTCTTGCTGATTTGGAAGGCTGCGGGATTCCTTTGTCTCTTGATACGTGTCATGCGGAAGTGCTGTCTGCGGCGCTTCGGTATGATATTTCGTTAATCAATGACATAAGCGGGCTGTCATCTCCGGAGTATGCGAAAGCGGCTGCTGATTCAGGCCTTCCGGTTATTGCGATGGCAGCGCACCGGATTCCGGGAGATCCTACGAATATCACATCAACACACACGGCTCTTTGTGAGATTATCTCCCGCGCTGATGCTGCAGGTATTTCTGATGTTATTCTTGACCCCGGTGTCGGCAAGTGGGTTGCTGAGCGTGACAGTGCTGCTGACTGGGAACTCTGCCGCAGGTTTTCCGAGCTGAAGGTGTACGGGTATCCGCTTCTGGCTGCGGTGTCGCGTAAACTTTTCATCGGAGAGTGTGTTGAGAAGGAGCCTCAGGAACGGCTGTTCGGGTCTCTTGCGGTTCTGTATCATCTGATGGAGGCAGGAGCAAACCTGCTTCGCGTGCATGATGTTTCTGCGACGCGGGACTTTGTGCGGGTGTTTTCACGTCTAAATCGCGGGAAATAAGAATTACTTGTAACTATTCAGTTATCTCCATTAATACACCGGTTTTTGTTTTTTCCCAGCGCATATTGCCATTCTCGCCCGTCGGGCTCGGACACAGATTACACACTGATAAATTTAACATTCTGTCAAATGTAAAAATAGTTACAATTACTTTTTTCATATGAAAAATAATTAAGTCAGGGATGTCTATATTCATATAGAATTATGTCTGCTGCTCATTGTTACTCAGTGTATGGAATATCCACGCCGGTTTTACACACAGGCGATGATATTGTTTCGGTCTGTGCAGAGTCTCTTGCAAAGACGCCGGCGAAAGAATTTGCCGACGGCGATATTTTAGTTCTTGCAGAATCTCCTCTTGCAACGACCGAAGGCCGGATGGTCCGGCTGGATTCTGTAACTCCTTCTTCTGCCGCGGAACAATATGCAGAAGAGTACAAGATGGATGCACGTCTTGCAGAAGTGGTTCTCTCTGAATGTGATGAGGTTGTAGGCGGCGTTCCGGGATATATTCTTGCACGGCGCGGCAATCTTTTTCTGCCGAATGCGGGTATTGATGAGTCCAATGCTCCAAACGGATATGTAACGCTTCTTCCTGAAAATCCGGATGCGAGTGCGATGCGTATCCGCTGCGATATCCGTGTGCGGTTTAACCGCGATGTTGCGGTTCTGGTGATTGATTCCCGGACTCATGCTATGCGTCTTGGCGTGTCAGGAGTAGCCATAGGTGTAGCCGGTCTTCGTGCAATTACGGATGAACGCGGTAAATCCGATTTGTTCGGTCATCAGCTTCATGTGACCAGAAGGGCAGTGGGTGATGACCTTGCTTCTGCCGCGGAGCTTTTGATGGGTGAATCTGATGAGTGCATTCCGGCGGTTCTTATCCGCGGATATCTGTATCAGAAGGCTGAGTCTGAGGAGATTGCATCTATTTCTCCGGAAGAAGATCTTTTCCTTGGGATGATGAGGAGATAAGTGTGGATATTGCTGCATCTGTTGATTTAGGGGCTACGAATCTCCGCTGTGCTCTGATGACCGAAGACGGGGGCTTTCTCTGTTTTCAGCAGCAGGAGGTAAGCGGTATCAAAGACGGTTCTGCTGTTACGTCTCTTATTGCTGACATGATTGAGGAGATGTCGGATGCTGCAGGTGTTCATCCGTCCTGCATCGGAATTTCTGCGGCTGGTCCGGTTGATGTCGGCCGCGGGGCTGTTGTTCATTCTCCGAATATGTCTGCGTCTGAGATTGAGCTTACGGGGCCTCTTTCAGAGAAGTTCGGTGTTCCTGCGTTTCTGTTGACCGACTGCAAGGCGGCAGTGCTTGGCGAGTATATGTTCGGGGGCGGCTCCGGGGTTTCAAATCTTGTGTATCTGACGTTTTCGACAGGGATAGGCTGCGGCGTTCTGCAGGACGGGGTGATTTTATCAGGCGCTGACGGCAATGCGGGTGAGGCAGGGCATTTCCTGGTTGATACTGAGTATGCTGTACCCTGCGGCTGCGGCGGTGCGGGGCACTGGGAAGCGTACTGTTCAGGTACGGGTATTCCGAAGTTTTTTGCAGCGTGGAATAAGAAGCACGGCGTTTTTTCTGCAGATGAATGTTCGATGCTGAGTTCTGCAAAGGATATTTTATCTGCGGCTTATTATGATGAGCGTGTCCGCAGGTTTGTATCTGATGTTTCTCTGATGAATGTCCGCGGGATGCTGTCGGTTATCTGTGCATATAATCCGGAAAAGATTATTCTTGACGGTCCTCTTGCCCGGGGATATTACCGGCTTCTTTTTTCGGAGGCGGTATCTTCCGCGGGATGTTATCTGCGTGCTCCTGAGTTTGAGGTGAGTATGCTCTCAGGTACGGCTCCGCTTCTGGGTGCAGGGGCGTATGCGATGAAGATGAGTGAACAGAATACTCACTAACCTCTTTTGGTAATTCATAATTATCTCAACTATGAAAATAAACCTTACATAACTCAATATTTATCTTATCAGCCGGACAATAGATAAGTCAATGAGACAGATTGCCCTGTATGGAAAAGGAGGCATCGGAAAATCCACCACCTCTGCAAACTTATCCGCCGCATTTTCAGAAATGGGGTATGACGTAATGCAGATAGGCTGTGACCCGAAGCACGACAGCACCAGAATGCTCATGCACGGCCGCTGGATTCCAACCGTACTCGGGCAGATGTACGAAAACACCGACTTAAAAGAAGAAGACATCGTCTTCGAAGGATTCGGACACGTCCGCTGCGTAGAAGCAGGAGGGCCTGAGCCCGGAATAGGATGCGCCGGCCGCGGCATTATTGCCACATTCCAGCTCCTGGAAAAACTCAAAGCGCTCTACGGCGATGTAGTCGTCTACGACGTATTAGGCGACGTCGTCTGCGGCGGTTTTGCGATGCCCATGCGCGACGGATACGCACAGGAAATCTACCTTGTAACAAGCGGCGAACTAATGAGCCTCTATGCCGCAAACAACATCGCAAAAGCAGTCGCCAGAATCTCTGAGAGAAGCACCGCAAAATGCCGCTTAGGCGGTGTTATCTGCAACGCAAAGAACATGGACAACGAAGTTGAACTCGTAACAGAGTTCGCTGAAAAAATCGGCTCAAAACTCGTCTGTGCGATTCCGCGGAGCAAATCAGTCACCGTCGCAGAAGTCAGTAAAATGACTGTTATCGAACACGACCCTGCCTCAGCCCAGGCGGAAATCTACCGCACCTGTGCAAAAACAATCCTTGAAAATACCGATTTGAAAATACCGACCCCGTTAGAGTTAGAGGACCTTGAAGACCTTGCCGGAAAATATCTATGAAAAACGCTTAGGCGGCTGCACCCTCGGAGGGGCGCTATCAGTAACTGCGTTTATAAACGATGCAGTAACCGTAATCCATGCGCCGTCAGGATGCTCTCATCAGATCTTTTCCATGCTGCACGCACTGACTCAGTCATCAGGAATCATCCTTAAAAACCCGGTCATATCATCAGACCTCACCGACAAAGATGTCATCTTCGGAGGAGAAGAGACCCTTTCAAAAGCACTCGATGCAGCCGCAGAAAAAAATCCTGCGCTGATAATTGCAGCAACCTCCTGCGTCCCGGAAACAATAGGCGACGATAGCGAGATGGTCTGCAGAACACACCCCGCGTCCGCAAAAATACTGTATCTACCTACATCTGGCTTTCTCGGAGGCTCTTCAGAAGACGGGGAAAATATCGCCCTCGAAGCACTCTCGACTCTGGCGCCCGTAAAAGACATAGAGCCGCGGACAGCTGTTCTCATCGGTGAAAAAAATCTTGAAACAGAAGTAGAGGAAAACTATGCGGAGATATCCCGGCTTCTTGCACGGCTCAACATCAGAATAATACTTCGCTTCTGCAGAAACATATCAGCCGCAGATATTGAAAAACTGGGACAGGCAGCGTTATTCATCGTCCGCGACAAACGGGTGCTTCGCGCCGGAAAAAACATAGCCGAACGCTTTTCCCGCCCCTTCATCCCGGAATTCCCCCGCGGATTTTCCGGAAGCATTCAGTTCATCCGCGACGCAGGAAAAGCCTGCGGCATATCTGATGAGGAAATCGAAGCCGCAGTAGAAAAAGAAAAAATCTATCAGAAAAAAATGCTCGAACCCTTTGCAGAACTCCGCGGAACATCAGTCTATCTCGGCGCGGAACCGCTTGCCGGAACATTTGCTCTCGCCCGTAAAGCAATGCAGCTCCTGGGCATCACCGAATCTCCAAAAGGTCTTCCGGTAAAACTTCCGTTCTACCTTCCGGTCGGCGTTTCCGGCATGGTAAAGATGCTCTATCTCTGGCGGAGGCAGAATCGAAAATGAAAAATTGTCTTGAAAACCCTGCAGTATCATGCGCCATGACCGGCGCCTGTGCAGTCCTTACCGGATTTAAAGGACTCTCGGTCGTTGTCCACGGCTCATCCGGCTGTTATTTCTATCCGAAGGCTCTCTTGAAAGTGCCGCTTTATTCAACGCTCCTTCTCGAATCAGAAATCGTATTGGGTACGGTTGAACGGCTGCATGAGATTGTATCTTCGCTGGAGAAAGCAGGAAAAACCGTTGCTGTCGTAAACACCTGCATCCCGGCGCTTACCGGCGAAGACTTATCCGGAGCATTTTCCGGCACAGATGCGCTCTTTGTTGATGCGCCCGGCTACATCGGCAATGCAGATGCAGGCGTTTCATCCGCCTACAAGGCACTTGACATTCAGGTGAACTCTGATGTCAGCGGGGTTAACATCGACGGCATTCTTCCGCTGGATATGTTTTCGCGCGGAAACCTGCACGAAGCAGAACGGCTGCTTTCGCTTATGCAGATACCGGTCGGCTTAAGACTTGCCGCAGATACATACGCCCGGGCAAAATCAGGCGCTGCACCGTACAGCATCTCGGCAAATCCCTCCTGGAACTCAGGCATCGGAACAAATCTCGGTTCTTTCCTCTTCCCTGATTTGAAAGATACCGCAGCGCATCTTGCAGAAGCATTTCCTGATGCAGAGTTCGACCGCTTCTATGAGGAACTTGAACACGCGGATGAGACGATGTATTACTATGCAGACAAGTTCTTACGAAAATACACGCCGCCAGTCGCCGCTGTTGTCTCTGAAAAGAGTTACTGCGATTTCGCAGAGAAGATGCTTGTCAGATACTTCGGCTCGGACGTACCGGTAAAACTCCCGCGCGAAGAGATGTATGACTCGGCAAAAATAGCCGCAGCCGTATCTGATGCAGACCCCGACCTGCTTCTCGCATCATCCTACGAAGCCTCCTCCCTTACACGCGCCGACGCTGCGTTTGTAGGAATCACGCATCCGGACAGAAGCCGTGTCTCAATGTCTGCAGCAGCCGTCTCCGGAATCGAAGGCGGCATTGCATTTATGGAACGTTGCATAAACGCCGTTATTGATGCGAAAAAAAGAGTATAGATAAATTTACGATATTTTAATCGTGGTGAGTTTTACCGACTCAACACCTTTTAACGCCATAAGGCTTTCAGAAAGTCCGCGGAGGAGTTTACCTTCGCCGCGTACAAGAATAACCTCCATGCACCGCTCATCATTTAAGTGAGAGTGAATGGAAGACTGAATAATCTCGCGGTGTTCGTGCTGAATTTCTGTTACCGCTTCCATAAGTCCGCGCTGGTCATGGTTGTATACAAACGTAATAACACCCTGGCGCTCGCCTTCAACATCGTTTAGCCATTCGTAATACGTGATATACGACCGGATTGCATCACGGATACCCTCAGAACGGGAGGAATACCCTCGTTTATTGATAATCGAATCAAATTTTGTCAGCAGATTTTCCGGCAGAGATACACCGATACGGGATAAATCAGACTCACCTATCATAACTACTTATTCGCCGCAATACTATATTATGGTTGTTACAGAGTGTGAAAAAAGAATTCACTTATGCATACGAATATTGAATTGTAATAAAATCAGGGGAAAATGGAGACTCCCCGTTTTCAGCTGCGGCAGGCATCTGAAACGGGGGCTGTTGTTCCAAGGGGTTTGGAAGAATACAGCGCTATGTCTCTACTTTATTCATTCTGTTTCTGACGATATAACTATTTCGGCCGAAAGCAGTTTCTGAAGAATTTCGTTTAAAAAAAGAGGCACAAAATGTGCCGGTCAGTAGTTGTACTCTTTTGCCGGAAGAAGTTCAAGACCGGACTTCTTAATCAGTTCAACAGCTTCCTTCGGATCTGCAACCTTAATGATAAGAGCGCCGTAGTCGCCGGAACGGAAAGCGTAGGCGTACTCGATGTTGATATTCAGTTCTCCTAAGAGATTTGCAACCTCAAAGAGACCTCCGGGTACATCTCTCATTTTGATTGCAAGAACATCTGTGTACTTCAATGCATAGTTCTGTTTCGCAAACGCATCAAAGGCAATCTCCGGTTTGTCAACGATAGCCCTTACAACACCGAAACTGTTTGCCTCGGCGATGTTGAACGCCTGAACAGAAACGCCTGTCTCATTGAATACTTTTGCGATAGCTGCTAACTTTCCTGACTTGTTCTCTGAGAAGATTGAAAGCTGTTTAATGATATATTCATCACTCATTTAAATCACCCTGTGGTCAATAACACGCTTTGCTTTCCCCTCAAAGCGCGGGAGGGAGTTCGGCGGACATAACTCGATTCTTGCAGAAACATTCAGCGCATCACGCAGGGTGCGTTCGGCTATTGCCTGCATCCGCATAAGGTCGTTGATACTGTCTGACATTGCTTCCTGCTTTAACTCGACTTTGATGAGCATATCATCCAGTCTTCCTTTGCGGGACACCTCAATCACGAAGTGACTTGTCAGAAAAGAGTTTCTAAGCAGCGCATGTTCAACCGCTGACGGGAACACATTAATCCCTCTGATAATTAACATATCATCGACACGGCCGGTAATTCTGTCAATTCTGGGACTGGTTCTTCCGCACGGGCATTCTCCTTCGAGAATGGATGAGATATCTCCGATGCGGTAGCGAATCATCGGAAATGCTTCTTTTTTCAGAATGGTAACGGTGAGTTCTCCTTTTTCACCCGGCGGAAGCGCTTCACCGGTATCCGGATTAATGATTTCAGTGTATGCGATATCTCCGGGCATGTGCGTTCCATTCAGCGCTTCGCAGTCGGTAAACATAGGTCCTGAAAGTTCAGAGGTTCCGAAGATATTGTGAGCCGTAACTCCTGATGCTTCATAGATGTATTTGCGCATGTCGTCAGTCCACGGTTCTGCGCCGAGAACAGCGGTTCTTAACTTTGTATCTTTATTGAGGTCAACACCCATCTTTTTTGCGACATCGATTAAGTGGATGAAATATGACGGTGTGCAGGCGACAGCTGTTGTGTTTAAGTCCTGAATCAGCTCAATCTGCCGCTCGGAATTCCCGGTCGAGGCAGGGATAACAGTTGCTCCGAGTTTTTCTCCGCCGTAGTGCAGTCCGAGACCTCCGGTGAAAAGACCGTATCCGTAGCAGACCTGAAGTACATCACGGTTTCCGAGACCGCAGGCGGTAAGGGAACGTGCAACGGTTTCCGCCCACATCTCAACATCGTTTTTCGTGTAGGAAACAACGGTCGGCTTTCCGGTCGTTCCTGATGATACATGGTATCTGACAACATCTTCTTTCGGAACGCAGACAAGCTTATCCGGATAGTTGTCGCGAAGGTCAGTCTTTTTCATGAACGGCAGTTTTCTGATATCTTCGATGGACTTTATGTCATCCGGCGATACACCTGCCTCTTTCATTTTCCCGTGATAGAATGCCGAGCTCGCGTAAACTCTGTCCAGAAGAACCTTCAGTTCCTGATACTGGAGTTTTGCCATCTCCTCCTTCGGCATCGTCTCAAGTTTTTCGTTATAGTAGTATGTCATGATGATTTCGGATTTTTGTTTTCGGTTATATTGTTCTGCGGTCAATCACGCGTTTTGCTTTTCCTTCAAAGCGCGGAAGGGAACCGGGTTCGACAAGTTCCACACGTGCACGGACAGTAATTGTGTCCTGAAGCGTCTTTACAATCTTCGCCTGGAGTCTTGCGAAATCAGATAGTTCTCCTGAGAAGAAAGACTTGTTCATCTCGACATGTATGGTCATGTCATCGAGGTGACTGTCTCCGCGGTCGATATAGACCATAAACTGGTCGCCGACTTCAGGAATACTCTTTAACACATGTTCAATCTGGCTCGGGAATACATTGATTCCCCTGATGGTAAGCATGTCATCGCTTCTTCCGAAGAAGCGTGCAAGTTTTGCTCCTCTGCCGCACGGACAGTTGTCTTCCATCAGCATGGTAATGTCGCGCGTTCTGTAGCGCAGCAGAGGCATTGCCTCTTTTACAAGCGGAGTTACTACAAGTTCTCCTTTTTCTCCCGGCTCTAACACCTCGCCGGTTTCAGGGTCGATGATTTCTACGAGATAGCTGTCGTGCCAGATATGAAGGCCGTCCTGCTCTTCACACTCGAAGGCAACTCCCGGGCCGAAGAGTTCGCTCATGCCGTAGCTGTCGTATGCTTTTACGCCGAGGCGGTCTTCAAGGTCGCGTCTGGTATTTTCTGACCATGCTTCTGCACCGAAACAGCCGACTCTAAGCGAGGACAAATCAGCGTTCATCTCTTCTGCGACCTCGGTTAAGTGCATGGCGTAGCTTGGCGTACAGTGCAGAGCCGTCACGCCGAAGTCCTGTATCATCTCAATCTGGCGTTTGGTATTTCCGGTTCCTGATGGGACTACGGCGGCACCTATCTTTTCAGCCCCCATATGTATCCCGAGTCCGCCGGTAAAGAGAGCATAGTTTGCTGCGTTCTGGAAAATGTCTCCTGCTTTAATTCCCACCATGGTAAAGTTTCTGGCAAGAAGTTCCGCCCAGGTGTCCAGATCCTGTTTTGTATATGCAACGACGGTCGGTTTTCCGGTAGTTCCGGACGTGGTGTGAATCCGGTTTACTTTATTCATCGGAACTGCCAGGAATCCGAACGGATATCCGCCGCGTAAATCTGCTTTATTGGTAAACGGTATCTTTCTGATGTCCTCTAAGGTTTTTATGTCATCAGGATGCAGGCCGGCATCCTTGAACATTTTTTTGTAGAAGGGGACATTCTGCGTCTGATGAATGGTCCATTTCAGACGCTTCAGCTGCAGGTCGCGCAGTTCCTGACCCTTTAAGGTCTCTATTTTTTCGTTCCAGAACATATGTGTTATCCTTTGCCGTAAGCAGCACAGCATGTGTGCTACACGTTAGCACATTACATATTCGCTTTTGAATATGATAAGGATATTGGATACAGAATTGCATTACCCTCATAGAGTGTCTGCTGAAAATAGTCTGTTGGTAAAAAAAGATTGATAAAAAATATTTTGTAACTATCCAACCCTTATCTGAAATGTAGAGTGTATGTCTTTTCAGTGAGCATTTTCAAAGAAACCGCGAATCTTCGCGAATCTCAAACGCGAATCGCAGCCCTATTCACGGCGTTTCTTTCCGCTTATCGCGGGACGCCGCGGGCTGCTGATGAGGAGTTTCTCTTCAAAATATGTATGAATTAAGATATTTCAGCGAGCCGCCCGCGCTCCGCGATTAGCGGGGCTAAGCGCGGGTGTATAGGCTCGCGATTTGCGTTATGAGATTTGCGTAGATTTGCGGTTTCTGTAGTCAATCCGCACCGGCAAATCTAATGACCTGTTTAGGAACTGAATTGTTACAATATTAGTTTATGCGTATCCCGCCGGATGCTCATCTTCGTTTTTCGCCTTTACTTTGCCGTAGAACTTCTCGTAGTACTCCTTGCAGTGCTTACGGCATTTTTCGACTAAATCAGGGTCAACCTGTTCAGTCGGAATATTCTCGACCAGTTCTGTCATAATAATATCAGCTAACTGATATGCCGAGTCAGGCGTCATCTTAAGGTGAACCTCAGTCCCGCTGTACTGTGCAAGATTCATATC
Source organism: Methanocorpusculum sp. (assembly GCA_029987025.1). Lineage (GTDB taxonomy): Archaea > Halobacteriota > Methanomicrobia > Methanomicrobiales > Methanocorpusculaceae > Methanocorpusculum. The sequence continues at coordinate 18,083 of DALTWQ010000006.1, forward strand.
GATTACCCAGGTCGCGACTTCTCCTTCGCGCTTGAAGGTATTTACATCAATCGTGTGCCAGTCTTCATCCATGGTTCCGGAAGAAAGCGAGTATGCTTTCTGCACTCTGTTTCCGTAGATTGCAGTCAAATGCTGCATAATCCAGACAGCATTCAGTGCTGTTTTGTTATCTTTGACTGCGCCGAGCAGATCTTCAAAGAAGGCGGCTGAATTTACATGACATCCTGTCATTAAAACCATGGTGGGTGCTGGGCCTAAAAGCATAGACATGGCATTTACGATTCTTGGAAATGTCTTTCTGTCAATCGGATCTACAAGATGATACTCAAAGACATCACGGATAGGCTCAACAATCCCGGGATTTGCTTCAAAAATCTGAGCAAGGTCAAGCAGATCGTTAACAAAAGCATCCGGGACTTTCTTGCGTCCGGCATCTCCGTCGGCTGCAGTATTTTTATCTGCGGCTGCGGTGTTTTCCTTCTCGGACGGGGATGATTTTACCGTCTTTCTGCTCTTTTTATTCTCAGCCGGAGTTTCTTCGGTTTTCTTAACGGAACGTCTTGTTCTGCTTTTCTTTTCAGGACTCTTCTGCTCTTTGACTTGTTTTTCAGCAGAGACTATTTCATCAGTATTGGTATCTTTTGCCTTTTTCGCAGTCATATATACTAATTATATTCTGATTCATCAAAATAGCATCGATACTATCCCAACTCTTAATATCAGAAACAACCCACTACTGATTAAATGCAGTATCGAACAAACCCTAAAAACGGTGACAGAATCTCCGCCCTCGGCTTCGGCTGTATGCGTTTCCCGAAAACTGCTGCTGTCATCAGTCAGAAACGGACAGAAGAGCTGCTCAAAGCCGCAGCTGACGCCGGGGTTAACTACTTCGATACTGCCTACATCTATCCCGGAAGTGAAACAGCCTTAGGAAAGTTTCTCGCTAAAGGATACCGGGAAAAAATCTATCTTGCAACAAAGCTGCCCTACCGCGAGTGTACATCAGCAGAAGATGCCGAACATATTTTTGCGGAACAGAAAAAAAAGCTGCAGACAGAGTATATTGACTATTATCTGATTCACATGCTTTCAGATGTAAATGCATGGGAAAAATGCCGGGCGGAAGGAATCATTTCCTGGGCGGAAGAAAAAAAGAAATCCGGCGAGATTAGAAACCTCGGGTTTTCGTATCATGGCGCAACAGACGGATTTAAAAAACTCATCGACTGTTACCCGTGGGACTTCTGTCAGATTCAGATAAATTATGCTGATGACGTATCTCAGGCAGGGGTGTCAGGTCTGAAATATGCAGCAGCTGCAGGACTTCCTGTCTTCATCATGGAACCTCTGCGCGGCGGAAGGCTCTCACACCTTCCAAAAGCTGCAGAAACAGTTCTCCAAAAAGAGATGCACGGCATACCATCTGTTGAATTTGCACTTCGCTGGCTCTGGAACTTCCCGGAGGTCACCTGTGTATTATCCGGAATGAATGAACCGGACCAGGTATCTGAAAATACCTGTGCAGCATCAGCGGCTGCTGCTGACACTCTTTCGGAAAAAGAACTCGCGGTTTATTCGTCAGTAAAATCAATTCTGGAAGCAAACACAGCAGTTCCCTGCACCGGATGCGGATACTGTATGCCCTGCCCTCACGGAGTTGATATCCCTGCTGTTTTTTCTGCGTACAACAGATGTGCATCAGACGGATTTATAACAGGTCTTGGAACATACATCTCCTGCACATCGCTGAAAGAAAAACCGGCAGCAGCATCTGCGTGTATTAAATGCGGTCTTTGCGAAAAGAAATGTCCGCAGAGTCTTTTAATCAGGGAGTATCTTGATGAGGCAAAGGCTGTAATGGAAGGAAAACTGTACCGCATAGCGGTTGCTCTGCTCAAAAAACACCCGGGGCTTATGAAATGGATGACGCTGATGTTATAATATTAGGAGGCGGCCCTGCAGGTCTTTTTGCCGCAGCAAATCTGAAGGGAATGCGTACTCTTCTTCTCGAAAAAATGGAATCCCCCGGAAAAAAACTTCTCTTATCCGGTTCCGGACAATGCAACGTAACCCACACGGGACCTCCCGCTGAATTTCTGAAACACTACGGCGGAGGAGAACATGCGTCATTCTTAAAACCTGCCATGCAGGCCTGGAAAAGCAGCAGTACGGTATCATACTTTGAGGAGCGCGGCGTTCCTCTCGAAACAACATCCGAAGGAAAAATATTTCCGAAATCGCGGGATGCGCACGATATTCTGCGTGTTCTCTCTTCAGCAGCAGAGTCTGCCGGAACAAAAATACGAACCGGCTGCCGGGTAACTTCCATCAGGCGGTTCGGAAAAATATTCGCTGTTGAAACCGTACAGAAAACCTTCTTTGCAAAATATGTCATCATCGCATCCGGCGGAAAATCATATCCGCATACCGGCTCTTCAGGTGACGGATACGCTCTTGCAGAAGCACTCGGTCACACGATAATATCTCCGAAAGAGGCATTAACGCCTGTATATGTGAAACATTTTCCGCTGAAAGAGTTATCCGGCATATCAATCCCTGATGCTGAAATAAAAATCATCCGCGAAAATAAAATTGCAGCGAAAAACAAAGACGACTTCTTAATTACCCGGTTCGGATTTTCCGGGCCTGCTGTACTGGATGCAGGACGCTGGATTTACAAGGGAGATGTTCTGGAGATTTCATTCGTACATCTTACACCTGAAGAACTTGATGCACTCATCGTAAAGCGCTGTGCAGAAGACGGGCAGAAAACACTCTCAAACCTTCTCTACGGTCTTGATGTTCCGGAGCGGCTGGTTCAGGCTCTTCTTGTATCCGCTGGTGTTTCAGGAGATATCAGAGGAGCACAGCTTCCGTCAGCGGAAAGAAAACGTCTTGTCAGAGCATTTACGGCATATCGCGCGGCGGTTGAGCATACCGGAGACTTTTCAGTCAGCATGGCAACAGCAGGAGGCGTTGCTCTCTCAGAGGTAAACAAAAAAACCTGCGAATCAAAACTCTGCTCCGGACTCTATTTCGCAGGAGAAGTCCTTGACATCGACGGGGATACCGGCGGATACAACATCCAGGCGGCATTTTCCACCGCGTACCTTGCAGCAGCTGATATTCTGTCCAAAGAAAGCGGGGATATGTAACCTCGCGCGTATGGTGTTTAACGGCTTTCTGCGGATGATAATGACTATTTATTCCTTCAGGATTCAGGACATGATTCATAACATTTAAGTCATGAGGATTCCAATATTGATATCGCATACTTGCCTCAGTGGCCTAGGGGTATAGCGCGTCCTTGGTAAGGACGAGGTCGCGAGTTCAAATCTCGCCTGAGGCTTTAGCCGTTGTGGTTTAATCTCTATTATCTTTTTCTGATTTTAATCATAATAATTCAGTACTCATTTTATCTCTCTCCAAAATATTCATCATCTTTCATAATCAATACTCTAAAAGCGAATATATGACAAGCCCCATATTTAATCTTCTGCGCATATTAGACGAAGCCGGCTGCGGAACACCTGTTTCCGGGCAGACGCTCAGTGAAAAACTTGACATCTCCCGTACAACCGTGTGGAAAGAGGTAAACATTCTGCGAGAACTCGGATACAGCATTGATGCCTCCTCAAAAACAGGATACACCTTAAGAAAGCGCACATGGCTTCTTCTTCCGTACGAAATCAGACGTTTCTTAAAAACCAAAAATATCGGACATGAGATGCACCATTTCGGGGAAGTTTCATCTACAAACGCACTGGCGCGTCAGATGATGCACGAAGTCGGCTGTGAAGTACAGTCAGGAACTGTTCTTGTTGCAGAACGGCAGACCGGAGGTTCAGGAAGACTTAATCGCGCATGGTTCAGTCCTGAAGGAGGAATCTGGGCAACTATCGTTCTCATGCCGAAAATTTCTGTTGAGAACTCGTTTGTAATCATGGCTGCGGCCTCCATCTCGCTTGCAAAGGCCATTAGAAAAGAGTACGGGCTTTCTGCACTTATCCACTGGCCGAATGATGTATTCATTGCGGACAAAAAAGTCGCGGGAACAACTCTTGAACTTTCGGCCGCAGACGGTATAATCCGGTACTGTCTTGTAGGAATTGGTGCCGATGTAAATATCTCGGTTCAGAAAACGATTACGTCCCTGAAAGACACGGTTACCTCTATCTCTGATGAGCTGGGTCATGAGGTCGAGCGTGTACCGCTCTTTGCCGAGTTCCTCAGAGAGTTCGAGCGCCGGTATATGATGATTCTGAAAGGAGAAACTGAATCAATCCTGCGTGAATGGAGAAGTTTATCCAGAACAATTCACCGGAGAGTACGTGTCCGGACCGTGCATGAGGGATTCGACGGTGAAGCACTTGATATCGACGAATCAGGCGCACTCCTTGTCCACCGTGATGACGGTGATGTCGAGCGGGTAATTGCCGGTGACTGTATCGTACTTGAATGATGTGTTAAAAAAATTAAAAAAAATATTTTTTGGAATTCTCTTATTCTGAATTTTCGTCCGTACGCTCTCCTGTATCGTCAGCTGGACTCTCAATCCCGCCTTTTGGTTCATTTTCTGCCAGGTATTCAGCCTGAGTCTCAGCAGCCGCAATTTCGGACTTCTGTTCATTCGTCAGAACTGCAGTTGAATCATCACTGCCAAACAGTTCATCATCTGCCATCTCTTTTTCGAGTGTGTTCAGCGTACTGATAACCGTTCTTTCTACAAATGGTGCGAGTTCTATCTCCATTCTCTTCACGAGGTCATTTCGTTTTAAAGAACTTGGTGAGATTGCATTCAGCTCATGCTCCAACTCCAGAATCTGCTTCTTCAGGTCACGCTCTGTCTGGATGTTTTTTTCAACCAATGACTGCAGGAACTTTATTTCCTCGTTTAACCTCTGGATATTTTCCTGGTTGAGGTTTGTCTCAGTTTCTATGAGTTTGAGACTCCTGATATCATGTGCATTTGATTCACATTTCCGTTCAACTTCGCGCATCTCTCTCTCAATTTTCTCGGAAATAGCATTCATTCCGATGTCGTAGGAGTTCTGTTTTTCGCGGAGAGTTTTTTCCAGGCGGATAATATGCTGGATTGTTTTCGGCAGTGATTTCTCACCGAAATCTTTGCTTCGTTTCACAATATAGTCATAGCAGTTCTTGTGTGCTTGAATAGTGATGCGTTTTACTTCATCTATTTTGTCGCAGGGACAGTTTTCAGGTTCCATAATTTTTACCAGTGTGTAAAATATAGTCGTAATTCTCAACATTTTGTAATTAAAATAATTGGATTCTCTTTTTTCGAATCACCCCAAATAAATTATATTTCGAGTATTTTATCTGCTTGATTTGAAAATTATTGAAAATAGACTTGAGATTGTAATGTTGGTTTCTATGTTCAATTCTCTGAGAACATGTTCCCCACCTTCGGTGCATAGTATTGTTAATCTAATCAGAATGAAAGGAAAGAAAGAGGTATGACTGATTCTGAATTGAAATTGAAAAAAAAGGTCTGAAAAAAAGAATTATTTTTTCTGCAGTTCTGTAAGATACAAAACCTTGCAGCAGTGTTCCGCAAGCGACGTGTATAGGTATGCCTCGTCAAGATTTTTACCCGCCGCAAACGTACCGTGCCCTCTTGCAATCACTACATGTGCGTGCTTCAGTTCGCCTGCAACAGCGTCTGCCAGCTGCTGGGTTCCGCACGGTCCTTCGACGACAGCAATTTCCGGTGCCAGAAGCTGACCTTCGCTGTCAATCGTTTTTATTTTGTCTGCAAGAAGCGACATTGCAACAGAAAACTGCGGATGAGCATGAACAATTGCATTGTGCTCGGATACATTGTAAACTGCAGTATGGACCCGCCATTCACTGGACGCTCCCGGCGTCATTCGGCCGTTTCCGGGCATTAAGACAATCTCTGCCGGGTCTGCATCGAGGTATGAACCGGTATGGGTGATAAAGTATCCTTCGGGAACAGCAATACTCATATTCCCGAAGTTTCCGCCGACCAGGTGTTCGGTAAACAGGCGTTTGCCGATTCTCGTAAAGGTCTTTGCCGCTTCTTCTGCGTTCATTTCCGAAGCTCGTTCATGTGTGTGATTCGCTTTGCAAAAAGCGCGGTTGTTCCGATATCAGATCTGTAGCGGACCTTTCCTTTCACACTTCTGCATGCCGCTTCAGCAAGTGCTTCTGCTTCAGGAAGACTCTTTCCCACGCCGACGAATGCAAGAGTACGTGATGTTAAGGTTTTCAGACACCCGTCTTCTTCAATGACGTTTGCGAAGTAGACAGTAACTCCCTCCGGCTGAGTGAAGGAAAGTGTTTCTCCGGTCTGCGGTTTTTCAGGATATCCTTCCGGAACAATGTACTTACAGACTGAAGCGAACGGAGCAAATGAAACATCCTTTTCAGAAAGAGTTCCTTTACAGATGTGTTCAACAATCACCGCAAAGTCGGATGAGAGAAGAGTCAGCACATTCATTGCTTCCGGGTCGCCGAAACGGGCATTGAACTCGATGACCTTAGGGCCTTCTCTGGTGTTCATGAACTGGCCGTATAAAATACCCTGATACGGGCATCCTTCAGAGGCAAGAGCGGCAACAGTCTTCTGCATAATCGAAAATGCTTCTGCAGTATCCTTTTCTGAAACAAAGGGGAATGTATGAGTCTCAAGAGAGTATGAGCCCATGCCGCCTGTGTTCGGTCCGACATCGCCTTCAAATGCCCGCTTGTGGTCCTGCACAAGCGGCATAGGAACGAGTGTTTTACCGTCTACGAATGCCATCAGTGTGAACTCTTCACCTAAGAGACGTTCTTCTAAAATAATGTCCTGATTTTTCAGTGTAGCAGCATAGGCACAGGCTTCTTCGCGGGTAACCTGTTCTCCCATGACCTTGACGCCTTTTCCGCCGGTAAGGCCGGTCGGCTTTACTGCAAGGTCGCCTTTGTACTCAGAGATATAGGCGATTGCATCTTCCGGATTTTTGCAGATTTTATACGCCGGAGATCCCGGAATCTGATATTTCTTCATCAGGTCGCGGCAGAATCCTTTGTCAGTTTCAATACGTGCAGCTTTCTGTTTCGGACCTGCGACAGGTATTCCTGCAGCCCAGAGCGCATCGGATACTGCGGCCTGAAGCGGTGCTTCAGGGCCTATGACTGCGTAGTCAGCACTGCATTCTTTTGCGAAAGCGACTGCAGTTTCTGCATCGGATTCATCATGGATATGATATTTCTTTGCGAGTTTTGTAATTCCCGGATTTTTCTTTGCCATGAGGCAGTACACTTCAGCATTTTTCAGTGCTGAAACAATGGCGTGTTCACGACCTCCGCTTCCAATGACGAGTACTTTCATATCTGATTATATATGTGTCGTGGTATGACAAAAATCTGTTTGAATCCTTGGACAAATGAAATGGACCTGACTGGGTGAAATACAGATTGTAATCCGGTAAACGGGTAAAAATAAAAAATTACTCGTAGAGCTGGGACTCGTCAATCTTGGTGTAAGAGACGAGTTCGCTCTTCGAGAAGTGGAGTGCAATTTCGCGCGCTGCACTTTCCGGTGCGTCGCTTGCGTGAATTACATTCTTGCCGACAGATAATGCGAAGTCGCCGCGGATAGTTCCCGGTGCTGCTTCTGCCGGTTTGGTTGCGCCGTTCATCTTACGAACTTCGGCAATTACATTTTCTCCTTCGAGAACAAAGCGGAAAACAGGTCCGCTCATAATGTATGCCTTCATTCCCGGGTAGAACGGTTTGCTGACGTGTTCAGCGTAGTGCTGGTCGACAACTTCGTCGGAAAGGACTCCGAATTTTGCTGCTGCAATCTTGAATCCTTTCTTTTCAAAACGTGAAAGAATCTCACCGACAAGTCCTCTCTGGACTCCGTCCGGCTTAACCATCACGAATGTCTGCTCCATGGATTTACTCCTTTCCGCGTGCCTTGCGGCCTGCTGCTGTCCAGGCAACTCTTCTCGGAAGTCTTCCTAAGTTGTAGTTGCTCTGGCATTTGGAAGAACAGAAGTAAAACACAGCGCCGTCTTTTCTGACAAAGAGCTTGCCTGTTCCGGGTTCAAGCTGCTTTCCGCAGTAGCTGCAGGTGTATACATCAACCATTTCTTCTCACCGTCTTGAAAGTTTCTTTGCTTCGCGTTCGGTTTCAAGGAGCATTAAAATGTCGCCTTCACGGATAGGTCCGAAGGTGTTGCGGGTAATAATGCGGCCCTTGTTTACGCCATCCAGGACTCTGCACTTAATCTGGGCTGCTTCGCCGTGCATACCAGTAAGTCCAATGACCTCAATGACTTCTGCTGGCGTTGCGTCGTCTGCCATGGGCTTATCCTCTCAGTGCCTTAATCTGACCAGCAAGGTCACCGATGATTTCCTTGCCCTTTCCGGATTTAACGATTGCAACAGCAGTGCATCCGACAGAAAGTCCGCATGCTGCGCCAAGGTCTGCCTGTTTGGAGATAAAGATGAACGGAATCTCTTTTTCGTCTGCAAGTCCGGGGATGTGCATGACAATTTCTTCCGGAGAGACATCTGCGCCGATTAAAACAATCTCTGCAATGCCGCGCTCGACAGCTTTGGTTGCCTCGTTTGCGCCTTTCTTAATCTTTCCTGTGTCGCGTGCAAGCTCTAATGCTTCGAGAGCTTTGTTCTGGAGTTCTTCCGGAACTTCAAACATCT
>DALTWQ010000085.1 GCA_029987025.1 Methanocorpusculum sp.
CACACGGATGCTCGCTTCGCTCGCGGCTTGCGCAATGCGCAAGCCATCACGGATATAAGAAAATCAATTATTCCTCTATTCAAGCAACAGAGATTAGTTAACTCACCATAATTGACAAAAACACACTGTGCTCACATTCTTTTTTTTATCCGTGATGGCTTGCGCATTGCGCAAGCCGCGAGCGTAGCGAGCATCCGTGGTATAATCCGCGACATCCGTGTCTGGGGATAGCCTACGCACTGTAACTATGTAATCTACACCTTAGTAAAGTACCTGCACGCTGAAAAACTTTAGTTCACACTAAACGCCGAAGAAACATTTTTTTATCCTGAATTATTATGTAAACATCCGCCGAAGGGAAATCTACATTATCCTTCAAAACGCATATTCATTAAATGATTGAACTCAAATCATCTCCCAAAGTCTATACCGGATGGACAGAACGGAGTGCACACCCTTCCGACACGCTTGCACGTATCGAGCGGTTCACCATGGCAGCAGGTATAACCCGTGTTGCAGATATAACAGACCTTGACCGTCTCGGAATACCGGTTTACTCCTGCATACGCCCGGGAGCTGCTGACGGCGCCATCTCAGTCTACAACGGAAAAGGCGGAACCGAAGAAGAAGCTCGTGCCGCGGGAATAATGGAAGGAATCGAACGGTACAGTGCAGAAGCAGTACCCCGCGACTTAATGGACCTCACATACCCTGAAATGATAGGCGCATGCGACGGCGTCTATGTCTTAAATCCGGAATCCCTGATTCTTCCGGCGGCAACAGCAAGAGACACCCGCGTTCCCTGGACAAAAGGATACGACATTGTACATAAAGAACCGGTCTATCTTCCCTTCTGCGCCGTAGTTCACCCGAATCCGCTCTACATGGCAACACTGTTCCGCTCGAGTTCAAACGGAATAGCATCAGGAAACACCATAGAGGAAGCAATCTTTTACGCACTGACAGAAGTCATCGAACGCGACTCCTGGTCTCTTGCCGAGGTCACCAGAAACACCGGCAAAAAACTCACCGGCCTTCCGCCGAAAGTACAGGAGATGGCAGACAAATTCACGAATAACGGTGTGGAAGTAACCTTACGCGACATCACATCAGACATAGGAATCCCCACCATCGCCGCAGTTGCTGACGATGTTGAACTAAAAGACCCGCGTCTTTTAATGATAGGCATGGGAACACACACCAACGCGGAAATCGCCATGATTCGCGCCTTATCTGAAGTGGCGCAGAGCAGAGCCACACAGATTCACGGCGCACGCGAGGATGCAACTCTTGCACAGTTCCGTGAGTTCATGGGATATGACCGCGTAAAGCGGATGAATGCCTACTGGTTCAAAGGAGACGAGTACAAACCTGCATCTGACGTTCCCTCCTGCAGCACAAACGACTTCAAAGAAGATATCGAATACATCCTGCAGCGCCTCACTGACGCCGGTCTTTCTGAAGTCATCGTCTGCGACTTAACCGACCCGGACCTTCAGGTCCCTGTTGTCCGTGTCGTTGTCCCCGGACTTGAATGCTTTACCATCGACAACGAACGCCGCGGAAACAGATGCAGGGCTGCAGAACTCGCAAAGATTCAGCAGAACAGAGGATAAAAACCGAAGATGCCTAAAACAGTTGTCTATCTCGGACCAAGTCTGCCGGTCGAAGAGGCAAAAACCTATCTTCCGGACGCGGTCTTTCGTCCGCCGGTAAAACGCGGAGATGCAGCAGCCGCTGCAGCAGAAGGTGCGGAAGTCCTCGTAATTATCGACGGCGTGTTCTTCCAGAACGAAGCTGTGGCGCACAAGGAGATTCTTGCCGCACTCAAAAGCGGCATACGCGTCTTCGGCAGTTCATCGATGGGAGCGCTTCGTGCCTGCGAACTTGAACCGTTCGGCATGACCGGCGCCGGAAAAATCTATGAATGGTACCGTGACGGCAAAATCATTGCAGATGATGAGGTAGGACTTCTCTACGACCCGGAAACAGGCGCTGCCTTATCTGACCCCATGGTAAATATGCGGGCAACCTTTGCCAAGGCAGAAGAGTCCGGCATCATCACCGCAGACGAAGAAAAGATTCTGGTAACGGCCTGCAAAAACATCTACTATCCTGAGAGGACATACCGCCGCGTCATAAAAGAGGCGGACATCTCTGCAGAAAAAAAGGCAGTTCTGACCTCCTGGATTAAAGAAAACGCTGTTGACCAGAAACGTGAGGACGCACGTGAGTGCTTAGCCCTGGTGCGTGATACTTATGGAAAATAGATACATCAGACAGACACCCCTTATTGGAGAAAACGGCTGCAGAAAACTTGCTGAATCAACAGTATTTATCGCCGGCGCAGGAGGCTTAGGTTCTCCTGCGGCATATTATCTTGCCGCATCCGGCGCAGGTCATATCCGCATCGCTGATATGGACACGGTTGATGCATCAAACCTGAACCGTCAGATACTCCACTCTGAATCACGGCTTGGAAAAAGCAAGGCGGACTCTGCAAAAGAGACACTTACGGCCTTTAACTCCGCATGTCAGGTTGAAGCATTTACGGAAAAAATCGATGACGCGTCCGCAGATAAACTCATCGGAGACGCTGATATAATTCTTGACTGCCTTGACAACTTCGAGGCACGCTATGTCTTAAACCGTGCAGCACTCAGACTGAACAAACCGCTTCTGCACGCAGCAGTTTCCGGCTATACCGGGCAGCTCACCCTGATAATTCCGGGTGAGACTCCGTGCCTGTCCTGCATATTCCCGAAGGCAGAATCTGTGCAGTCACCGCCCGCATTAGGTGCCGCCTGCGGTGTTGCAGGAAGCCTTCAGGCTCTGGAAGCAGTCAGATACCTTGCCGGCACACCAACTCTTGCCGGAAAACTCCTGCTCTACGACGGAGCGGCAAACACCATCAGCACCTTCGCGGTAAAGAAAAGTCCCCGCTGCCCTGAATGCAGAGGAGAAAAGATATAATCTTTTCAAAGGAAATGATAAAGCATGGCTAAAAAGAAACTTGCACGCTCGGCAGAGGACAGAATAATTGCGGGCGTCTGCGGAGGCATTGCGGAATACACCGGTCTTCCGTCATGGGTTATCCGGCTGATAATGTTCATCCTCTTCTTCGTACCCGTACCGGTAATTCTGGTCACCCTGATATACATACTGCTGACCGTTTCCCTTCCGGTGCGCATTCCGGGAAAGAAACTGGACCAGAATGCCATAGATGTTGAGTTTGAGGTTCGCGAGTGAAACCTGCATACGATGAAAACGACCTGACGGACCCGCCGTTTTATCTGCCGCAGTTTGAACAGGCCTACCAATACATCATCAATGAATATGAAATCCTCCCGCGGGACATAGGTATCTTCATCCCCTGCGCCGTAAGAAAACCCTACAGCACAAGTCCGTCGCACAAAGTATTCCACAAGGTGTTTGACGAAGTCTTCCCTGACAAAGACAAATACCATGTAGTAATCTTTGGAACCTGCGGCACAGTTCCTGCAGAACTTGAACTGATGTATCCGTTCGCCCACTACCACTACATGCTCGGAAATGTGAAAGACCGGAAAATAAAAGATGATTTCCTGCGGATTGAAACAGACCGCGTTGCAGGATACCTGAATAAAACACGAAATACCTACAAAAAACGTATCGCATACTGCATAGGTCTTTTCCGCAAAGCAATGATTGCGGGCTCGGAAAAAGCAGGAGTTCCCATCGAGATATATCCGACACAGCCGGTAATCGACAAACTCTATGACGCGGACTGTCCGTTTCCGGAAGGAAGTCTTTCAATGCAGGCATATCTTGATGAGTTTAAGGATGCATTATCCCGGATTCGTGATTCTGTATGAGTTTCAGAGAAGCTGCCGCAGTCCGGCTGGATGAAAAAAAATCAAAGTTCTACGCACATCTCTACGAGATTGATACAGTAGACGACATCACAGACATCCGGGAACTGCATGATAAACTCTACAAAAAAGCAGCGCATCACTGTTATGCTGCAGTCTGCGGAAACTTTTCAGACAGCAGAGCTGACGGTGAGGTGGGTTCTCCCGGACGTGCCCTGCAGGAGGTTATGGAAAGACATAACCTGGGCTCGCACGTTCTTATGGTATCGCGTATTTTCGGCGGCATCAAGTTAGGGCCTGCAGGGGTTGCACGGGCATTCCGCGAAGCAGGAAACGGAGCAGTACTTGAGTACGAAAAAACAAGAAAAAAGTTTGAGTAAAGTTATTCCGCGTCTTCATCCATTGTTTCGAGCAGGAAACTTACCGGTCTGAATCCGTCATTGCACGAAATCATAGCACTTTTTTTATTCTTCATCCAGCCGTCATAGAAATCTTCACCGCCGTGCGCGAGTGTCATTACAAAAGGAGAAATGGAATCCCATGCACTCTCGCAGAATCCTTCCGGACGCTGCCATCCGTTTGCAGCAAAAGTCATCCCCTCAGTCATACTGCAGGCATGCTCTATGGGATTTTCATATTTTTCCATCAGGTCATGATAGGCAGCAACTCTCATGACGGTGATTCGTACTTTTTTCATAAAAGGATATTGTGTTTTAAAAAATATAATTATGTATGATATTCCCGACCGGATTCGAACCGGTGTTTCCGGCTCCAAAGGCCGGAATGATTGACCACTACACTACGGGAATCCTGATGAAAGAAAAGAAAAAATGCGAGGGGTGGGATTCGAACCCATGAACTACTGAAGACCAGATCTTAAGTCTGGCGCCGTTGGCCTGGCTTGGCTACCCTCGCT
>DALTWQ010000007.1 GCA_029987025.1 Methanocorpusculum sp.
AGGAACGAAATTCTTACTACAGCCGTGCACTCTACCTGCTGAGTTAAGTCGGGATGACTTGCTGCTCTAATATATTGTTCTTATTCTAATATAAATGTGTCGAAACTCACCATAGATAGTGTATGAAATGCGGCCGTAAACACCTGCATAGCACAGAAACCGGCAGTCATGCAGCATCAAATAATATATCACCGGACGTCCTACAGATAGAACATGGAAGGATTTGCTGTTGTCGGCTGTGAGAAATGCAGGAGACTGATGTCTGCCGACCTCTCATACGAAACTAAAACCTGTCAGTGCGGACACAAAATAAATCTGCGGAAGGCAAAACTGCTCGCTGTTTTTGATGATGCAGCATCAGCGGCTCTTGCAGTACAGAAACTGCAGGAAGAAAAGAACACCGGATTTGCCCGTGCATCGACATATTGCGCCATAGCAGATACACTGGATAATCTGAACGAAAAAAAGAATTAAAGATGATGTCCGCTTAACTGAGCGGAACCGCTTCAAGCGCGGATGCAATCTCCCATACTTTTGTACGGGCGTGCATAGGGATATTTGAGTCTGAAGCGACCTCGTCAATCTTGGATAATGCAAGGGACGCGCGAAGACTTACCTGTTTTTTCTCATCAAGCAGTATTTTCATAGTTTCATCTGCAACCTTTCGGATATTGCGCGGAATTGTCGGGTCCTCATTCAGCATCTGAAGCATTGCAATACAGCGCTGAATCATATCATTAGAGTCTGCCATAATCTGTCTCCGTATTGAATATCTAAATCTGTTAAACTTTCTCTGAAATAAATATACGCATCCGCCCGTCACCCAAAATATATACTTATGAGACCAAATTATTAACAGCGAATAATACATATGACAAAAACACCCGATGAAATAATGGCAGTGCATCTCTTAAACGGCGGAAAGATGCTTAATGAAATGTGCCCGGAATGCGGAGCGCCGCTCTTCGAGATTAAAGGCAGGAAGACATGTGTAGTCTGCGCGGAAACCAAAAAAGCAGAACCGCAGAAGAAACCGGAAATAAAAGCGGAAGTGCTGCATGAAAAAGACGAAGGTAAAATCACCGCAATAACACCATCGTATGCAAAAGATACAGCTTTCGGAAATGTCGCGACACCCGAACTTGACTCCCTGATTTCTGAACTAATCTCACGCGCAAAAGAAGAACAGGACCCGTCAAAATGTCTTACCTTAATTGAGTGCATCAGAACTGCTGCTGAGGCAAAAACAATCCTCGCGAGATTTACATGAAGGTTATCGGCATAATTGGATACCCCGCAAGCGGAAAAGGTGAGTTCTCTGATACCGCAAAAGCATTAGGCATACCCGTTTTTGTCATGGGGGATATCATCCGGAAAAAGACAGCGGAAGCAGGACTTGAACTGAACGATGCCAACATAGGATCTACTGCCCGTGCTCTGCGCGCAGAGTTCGGAATGGATGCTGTAGCATCTCTGACCGCTGCAGAAGTTGAGAAACGTGCCGCCCCTCTTGCAGTAATTGACGGAATCCGCGGAGATGCAGAGATTCGGTTCTTTAAAAATGCATTCAGCGATTTCACCGCAGTTTTTGTCAGCGCATCCTTTGAAACACGTCTGGAGCGTATGAAAACACGCGGAAGAAGCGATGATACAGCAGAACCTGAGACACTTCGGGCGCGCGACCGCCGCGAGGAGTCCTTCGGCCTGAAACGTGCAGCAGAAACAGCAGACGTCGTAATTCAGAACGAATCTGACCGGGAAACCTATCTTGCGGAGGTAAAAAAGATTTTAGGAGATGTGCTGTGAAGATTTATTTCGCCTCCTCATCAAAAATCTGGGAAGATCCGGCCTGGGTATCCGGTATTGTGTCCGCCGGATTTGACGGCTGGGAAATTTCTGCCGACGGAAACTACCGTCTCGATAACCCCAAAACTTTTGCAGTTGTGAAAAAAACAATCGCTGAAACCGGCCTTCCGGTAACCGTACATGCACCGTTCAGCGACTTAAATCCGGCATCGATAAATACACCGATATGGGAAGAAACCGTGCATCAGCTTGAATCTACCATAGAAGCTGCCGCAGAAATTACTGACACTGTCGTCGTTCATCCGGGATACTTAAGCCCTGCAAGCAGATATGACCCGACGCCTGCCTGGCAGAACCAAAAACGTGCATGTGATAGACTCGGCGCTGCTGCAGAAAAAACAGGAGTTTCCGTCTGCCTTGAAAACATGCCGAACCTTGATGACTTTTTCTGCAGAGACGCAGACGAACAGGACGGACTAATTGACGGGACCGGAATGTCTGCAGTCTTTGATATAGGGCACGCCAACACGAACGGAAACCTTGACCGGTTCTGCAAAGTAATCCTTCCAAAAGCACGTCACATCCACATCCACGACAACCTCGGGGGGCACGACGACCACAAGCCCGTAGGTGAAGGAAACATCCCCTGGAACAAAATCCTGCCGAAAGTTGCCAAAACATATCACGGCAGAATCCTCGTAGTAGAAGGCAGAAGCCCGGAAGAAGGAAAAAGAAGCCTGACATTCTTAAAGGAGCATCTCTGAAATGTCCGGAGAAACACTCTTCGTTCATTTCCTGGGAACCGCAGGAGCACTGCCTACTCCGCTTCGAAACCCGTCCTGTATATTAGTAAGACGCGGCTCGGATACTCTCCTGTTTGACTGCGGGGAAGGAGCACAGCAGCAGATGATGCGCCTTAAAACCGGGTTTGTCGTCAATGCTGCCTTCATCACTCACTGGCATGCGGACCATTACCTTGGTCTTTTCGGCCTGATTGAAACAATGTCATTCAATGGAAGAACTGAACCTATGACAATCTACGGCCCCGCAGGCGTTGATAAGTATGTGAGAATTATCCGTGAATTGACACCGAAAATCCCGTTCCAGCTGGATGCTGTTGAAGTATCTCCCGGCGACGTTATTTCATTTAATGGCTACTCGGTCTATGTCTTTAAGACATTCCACGGCATGGAAAGCGTGGGATATGTCCTGGAAGAAGACATGCGCCCGGGAAGGTTCAACCGTGAAGAAGCAATCGCCCTCGGTGTAAAACCGGGGCCGCTTTTCGGAAAACTCCAGCGCGGAAACCCGGTGCAGATTGAACGTGACGGAGAAACGGTTACTATCCAGCCTGAGCAGGTCATGGGTTCACGCAGACCGGGAAGAAAAATTGTCTATACCGGAGACACGAGGCCCCTCAGACAGCCGGATGAAGCACTCTATGCCGCAGACCTGCTGATTCATGAAGCAACCTTCGATGAAGAAGAAGGTGCAGAACGTGCAAAAGAAGTCTGGCATTCCACTGCAAAAGAAGCCGGCGCCGCAGCAGAGATACTTAAGCCGAAGCAGCTTGCTTTAGTGCATATCAGTTCCCGCTACACATCCGCATCAGGTCATGTGCATGATGCAAAAGAGACATTTACCGGAGATGTATTTGCACCTAACGACCTTACAACAATCGAAATACCCTTCAGCGATGAGTAAGGAAACTGCTGCAGCAGATATGTCGCAACCCCAATATTAATATTCAGACGATTCAAAATGGTATATGATTAATGCCCGAAGCAGACAGCCACAATGCACTTGATTTATATCTCCGTGACGGAAGTATTACCACAATCAGAAACCCGGTTCGTCTGAAGATTATCCATCTGCTTCAAAGACAGGGGTCAGCTACTTTTCAGGAAATTTTAGATGAAACAGGTCTTTCTAAATCAACTGTTTCTGTTTATGTAAACACACTTGCAGAGGCAGGCATAATTACCCGCATCTCCGACGAAAGCGACCACAGGAAGAAAACCTATGTGATGACTGCAAAATACGTAGGAAGCCTTGTTCCGTCAACATACTCTGCATCATCCGAGTTTCGTGATTTAATCAAAAATACCTACAACAATTATGATAAAATCAACTACAAGGCTATGCTTCCGCATCTGTTCCGCATAGCTCTTGCAGAATCAGGCATACATATTAATCCGGTAATCAGACGCGGCGGCATAATTTTGGGACAGTCAATTTCTCCGTTTATCGCTGCAGAGACTGTTGAAAAAACTGTAGATAACCTCTGCGAGTTCTGGAATCGTTACGAGTTCGGAGACTTGTCACTCAAATCAAAAGCCCCGCTGACGATTGAGATTAAAAACTGCTATGAGTGTATGACACTGCCGAAGGGAGTATCCGGCGGCTGCATTATCACAGAAGGAGTTTTAGAGGCAGTCTTTTCCACCGTATATCCTGAAGGTGTTTCTGTACATGAAACAAAATGCATCGCAGCCGGAGATTCTGTCTGCGCATTTGAAATTACGGTTAACACACCTGTTCCGGCAGAATAAAAAAAAATATTTTTTTAAATTTGTTTTTTGATTGTAATCAGAATCCGCCGCTGCAGCCGCCGCCGGAACCATCATGTTTTCCGCTGCAGCCGCCGCCGCAGGAGAATTCTCCCTGGACATCTTTTCCAAGCATACCGACCGCATCTGCTCTGCAGCGCTGACAGTGTCTCATCTGTCTCACATACGGAGCGCAGAGTTCATGCATATGCGCTTTTTCCTGCGGGGTGGGGGGCACAATATCTTTGAACTTGTACTGAGGAATGAGCGGGATGATATTGAAGTTAAACACACCAAGGGCTCCTACCTTCCTGGCAATATCCGGGATGTGTGCGTCATTTACGCCCGGAATATACACAGTATTAATTTTAACCAGCATTCCGCGCTTAACAGCTTCTTCAATGCCTTTCAGCTGCTGGCTTAACAGCAGATCTGCAGCATCGCGTCCGGTATAGCGCTTATTGTTGTATTCAACAAATGAGTAGATTTTTTCGCCGACAGATGCATCGATTGCATTCAGTGTTACGGTGATATTTTTGACGTTGTATGACTCAAGTTCATCAATTTTGTCCGGAAGAAGAAGACCGTTTGTGCTGATACAAAGAATTGTCTCCGGATATTTTTCATGAACTGCTTTCAGGGTTTCAAATGTCTCTTTGTTTGCAAGCGGGTCTCCCGGACCTGCAATACCAACAACCCGGATATGCTTCATCTTAGAGACGACTTCATCAATCCGGGAAACAGCATCTCCCGGAGTTAATATTTCACTTGCAACACCGGGGCGTGATTCATTGACGCAGTCAAAATCACGCACACAGTAGTTGCACTGGATGTTGCATTTCGGAGCTACTGCTACATGACAGCGGCCGAAGAGATGCTTTGCATCCTGACTGAAACACGGATGCTCCTGAATCCGGCGCAGCGTATCCGGATCATAGGGTAAATTTTCGTCTTTCTTATCCATACGTATCAATTAGAGTTCATGATATTTAACAAAATGTATCCGAGCATCACCTTCAGCAGAGTATTCAGACAAAAAATCACCTCCATTCAATAGTAATCATCAGGAACATTTTATACTTCAGAGATAAATATGATACATATAAATAGAGGTATCAGAAATGGGAGGAATATTCAGCAGAGGCGACAAGCAGAACCCGTGGATTGCACGCGGAGAAGCTGCCGCAGAAAAACAGCAGTTTGACGATGCATGCGCACACTATATCCGTGCCGCAGAATTAGAACCGCAGAACAGCCAGATTCTCATGCGTCTTGCATCCCTGCAGAAATATATCGGAAAATACGCGGATGCACAGGCTACATACGCAAAAGCAGCTGCTGCAGCGCCTGAAAACACTGAGGCATGGATTCAGTCAGCACTTCTTTTAGGAGATGCAGGAAACTATGCCGGAGCTCTGCAGTCAATAGAGAAGGCGTCTCTTCCTGAAGACAATCTCTACCTGAAGGACAAGAAATGTGATTGGCTCTGCCGCATAGGAAAGTACAAAGAGGCAGCAGATGCTGCTAAAGAACTCTCTTTAAAACAGCCGGAAAATGAGCACTATAAAGCCCGCTATGCTGAAAATCTGATGCGTTCCGGACAATATACAGCTGCCGTCAATATCTATAATGAACTTATGCAGGCATTCCCGAAAAACGCGTCAAAATATGCAAAGGATGCCGCATTCTGCGCAGAAGCAGCAGGCGACAATGATACAGCTGCTGCTTACTATTCCCGCATCAGTGATGATGACACGCTCGGACTCTACCGCCGCGCACGTCTGGAAGAAGCCGCAGGAAAGTTTGCGGATGCAGCTGCTTCATACGGTAAAGTCCTGGGAAAAGAAGGAAAAGACGAACTCCACCTTTCCCTGCGCCGTATCTTTACCCTGTTCTGGGGAGGAAATAACAAACAGGCCGCCGCAGAACTGGAAAAACTTATTGCCGCTCATGACAGCTCAGCTGACCTCTGGTATCTCTTAGGCACTCTCTCCTTCATGACAGGCTCCCTGAAACGCGCTGCAGAATGCTTTAAAGAGGTTATTCACCGCGGAGCAGGTTCCATGCCTGCCGTCTGGGGTATGAAAGGAGCATCCGAGTTCTTCTCCGGACAGTATAAGGAAGCATACGAGAGTTTCCGCAGAGCAGAACTGGTTAAATCCGGAAAAGCCGCAGGTTCAGACTTCTTTGAAGGGGAAGATATGGAACTCCTCGAAGTAAAAGAGCCTGTTACAGAAATTTCATTTACCAAAGAAAATCCGGAGTTGTCCGCGATTGAAGCCTGCTGTCTTGCAGCTCTCGGACACTTTGAAGAGGCAGACAAAGCAGCCCTTACTGCTCTTTCTCTTGACAGTTCAAGAGTTGATATGGAAATTCTTCATCTGCGTCTTCTTTCATCTGCAGGAAGATATCAGGCAGCAGAAGAAGCGTTCGCTGCTGTTGAAGAGATTGTACCGGATGATTATGCGATTCTCTTCGAACACGCAGAAAATGATATGCTTCTTGGAAACTTTACAAGAGCTGCAGGCACTCTTAGAAACCTCCTTGCGGAGTATCCGGAAAACACCATGCTTTCCGCAAAACTGCTGGAATGCATCACTGCATCCGGTAATGTTTCTGAAGCAAAAGATACCGCTGCTGAACTGATTTCTGCCATGCCTGAAAATGCAGCCATGTTCCGTGCAGCTGCAGACGCAGCATATGCGGCAGGAGAGTATGCCAATGCGGCTGACCATTATGCCAGATCCGCAGAACTTCAGCCGGAAATTGCAGCAGGATATGAAGGCCTCGGCAAATCCGAGATGATGCTTGGAAGATATACCGCCGCAAAAGAGGCATTCTTAAACGCAGCAGCCTATATGGAAGAAAATCTCGGAATGGTGTTCCTGCAGGCAAAGTGTGCTGCAGAAGCAGGTGAATTCGAAGAAGCGGCAGCTCTTTACAAGACAATTCTGCAGTCATATCCGGAGGCCTGCGGCGCAGCCGGAGAACTGGCACTGATTTCAACAATTCTTGGAAAACACGAAGAGACAGAAGCGGCAGTATCTGCTGCTGCTGCACAGAATGAAGCAGACTTCCTGCTCTATAAGTTAGGAGGAGACGCCTGTATGTGTCTTTCCCGCTATGATGAAGCGGTCAGTTACTATCTGGATGCACTCGGACTCAGAAACGATGATGCAAAGGCGCATGCATCCCTCGGATTTGCCTACGCTGCAAAAGGAGCATACTCAGATGCCCTTGCCTCATTCGAATCATCCCTTGCAGCAGATCCGGATGATACAAAAGTTATTGCCGGAAAAGCAGCCTGTGAAGAAAATCTCGGAAAACTTTCCGACGCAGAAAATACGTTACGCGGTCTTACGGAAAAAGACCCCGAAAATCTCCCGGGCCTTCTGCAGCTCGCAGATGTTCTGGAACGTCAGCAGAAGTATGACGAAATGGTTGATGTCTACAGCAGATATCTTGAACTTCAGCCGGAAAATGTTGATGTGTTCCGCAAAGTTGCCGCCGTATATGCAATGCGCGGCGAGACTGAAGAGGCGCTCTCCGGATATGAGATGATTCTTGAGGCGTGCCCGGAAGATAAGATAACGCTCCGCCGCAAAGCAGAAGCACTTGCAGCACTCGGACGCTGGAAGGAAGCAGCAGAGACCTGTTCTGCAGTTCTGGAATTCGATGAAGCGGATGCATCTGTACGTCTGCTCTATGCAAAATCCCTTGCAAACGCAGGATTAACTGAAGAAGCTGCAGAGCAGTACACCGTAATTCTGAAAGCTGACAGAACAAACACAGGTGCTCTTTTCGATTACGGAGACCTCTTATCCAGAATCGGAAACTACAAGAAAGCCCTCATTGCTTTTGAGCGTGTCATTCAGGCAAACCCGGACAATCAGTTAGCACATGCAGAAAACGTCTCTGCCGCAGTTAAGATTGGAGATCCGAAGACAGGAATTACTGCATTAAAGAATGCCGCATCTGCTGCATCAGACAACCCCTACCTCCTGGCAGGCATCGGATATATGGCAGCAGCTTCCGGAAAGCCGTCTGAAGCACTCACCTTCTTTGACAAAGCTGAAGCTGCCGGATGTACTGATGCGGATATCAACAACTCCCGTGCATTTATCTACCTTGCACAGAGCAGATATGATTTAGCTCTGCCTGCTGCATCAGATGCCGCAGAAAAGCATCCGGAAAATGCAGTTGCATGGCGTCTGAAGGCTAAGGCACTGGAAGGACTTGGAGAGTTTGAAGAAGCTGTCGAATGCTATAAGATGTCGCTTAACCCGGCAGCCGCCAAAGAAGACGCAGAATTCTCTGATGACAGACTTGCAGAAGAAGCAACCGAAGACGCAAAACACCCTGCAGGAAAAGATGATGACTCTGACTGTTTTGGCGGGCTCAAATCTGCAGGTCCCTCTCATAAAGAGAGAATCACGACCTCCCCGCAGAAGGATAAAATCACCCCATCATCTGCACATGATGCAGCAGCAAACCGCAGAAAAGCCTTCGGAGACGCGGATTCTTTCGGCGGAGACTCAGGCCGCGAAAAGAAACAGCGCGGACTTATTATTAACTAACCGGCATGCAGATTCAGATTCTCTGTATCGGTAAAATAAAAGACCGCTGGATTGCAGAAGGAATTGCCGAGTTTGAAAAACGGCTGAAACCCTACTGCACTCTGACATACACCGTCTTATCCGAGGTGAAAATCCCCGAAAACGCATCTCCTGCAGAAGAATCAGCAGTAAAAGAGAAAGAAGGTGAACTTCTTCTTTCCTCGGTAAAAAACGGGTATTATACTGTTGCACTTGACCCTCGCGGAAAAAGTATTTCAAGCGAAGGACTTGCAGAACTCGTCGGAGATGCAAAACTTTCCGGGAGGAATCTCTGTTTCATAATCGGGGGGACGCTTGGGTTTTCAGCGGCGCTGCTTTCATCAGTTCAGCAGAAAATCTCTTTTTCAGCACTTACGTTTACACACACTATGTGCCGGCTGCTTCTCTTCGAACAGGTGTACCGCGCGTTCCGGATTTTGTCAGGCGAACCATACCATAAGTGACTCTCTGCAGGGCAGATTTTCTGCAGTCAGCACCTGACAGGATTAATCTTATATTCTCATATTTCATACATTTTAGTATGGATTTAGTCTACACCGGCAAAACCAAGAATGTATATGCAAACAATGACGGAACCTATCTGTTAAAGTTTAAAGATGACTGCACAGGAGCAAACGGCGTATTTGACCCGGGCATGAACACTGTCGGCTTAACCCTTGAAGGCGCAGGAAAAGCAGGTCTCAGACTTACTGAGTACTTCTTCAATATCCTCAATGCAAAAGGAATTCCGACCCACTTTATCAGTGCCGATGTCGATAAAGCTGAGATGACCGTAAAACCTGCCAAACCGTTCGGAAAGGGACTTGAGGTTATCTGCAGATTCAGAGCGGTCGGCAGTTTCTACCGCAGATACGGCGACTACTGCAAAGAAGGACAGGAACTTCCGGCATTTGTTGAAACCACATTCAAGGATGATGCACGTGAAGACCCGCCGGTAACTAAAGACGCCCTGGAAATCTTAGGCGTTATGTCCGGGGCGCAGTACGAAGAGTTAAAGGCTGTTACCCAGAAGATTGCCAAAATTATGAAAGAAGATCTTGCAAAGAAAAACATCGAGCTCTATGATATCAAATTCGAGTTCGGCATTATTGACGGCAAGGTTGTCTTAATCGATGAAATTTCCGGTGGAAACATGCGTGCATACAGGAACGGCGAATACATTATGCCGCTTGATTTATGCCGCATGGTTTTAGATGAGTAAGACTCATCTCCTTTTTTAAAAAAAAATTGGGTTCTGGAAAAGAGATTCCCAGATAATCATTCAGCACGATGAATGAAGTAAGAACAGATTACATAAACCGTCAATAAAATAATAGTTTTTTTCAGGCTCACTCCACCGTAACACTCTTCGCTAAATTCTTCGGGTAGTCAATCTCCCTGCCAAGAGCCGCAGCAGTACGATACGCAATCAGCTGCATCACCGTTGACGCCAGCACAGCAGATGCAGTCTCAGAGACCTTGGGGATTGCAACAAACACATCAGCTAAATCCTCAGCATCAGCGTCACCTGCAGAGCCGATTACCACAAGCGGAGACTCCCGCGCCTTAATCTCCTTCAGATTAGACATCATAACAGCGTACGTCGGCGAATTTTCAAAACACACCGCAACAACCGGAACATCAGCGCCAAGCAGCGCAAACGGACCGTGCTTTAACTCGCCTGCGGCGTATCCTTCCGCGTGAATATAGGAAATCTCCTTCATCTTCAGCGCACCTTCAAGAGCTGCAGGATATCCTAACCCGCGCCCCACATAGATAAGAGATGATGTATCCTGCAGCAGAGAAACCGCATCGGAAACATCAGTGCCTATAATCTCAGGCAGATACCGCTGAACATCACGAATACTCTTCTGCAGAGACGAAGAAGAGATGCCAAGACTGCTTTTCAAAGACTCAGACAATACTGCAGCAATCTCTAAAAACGCAGCTGCCTGCGCGATAAACGTCTTCGTTGCAGCAACCGAAATCTCCGGCCCGCCGCGCGTATAGATAGTAGAGTCTGCAGTACGCGTAATCGAACTGCCTAAAACATTTGTCACACACAGCGTATGTGCACCGTTTTCTTTTGCCGCCTTCAGAGCAGCAATCGTATCTGCTGTTTCACCGGACTGGGAAACACCGATTACCAAATCAGCAGACGGTGTCGGCGTATATTTAAACTCGGATGCGAGTGCCGTGCGTGCCGGAATTCTGCAGACTGTTTCAAGAAGATACGCCAGAATCATTGACGCATGCGCAGATGTACCGCAGGCTGTAATCACCACAGACTTTGCACCCGAAAACGAAGAAACAATCAGTTTCCGGTCAGCTGCAGCAGACGCAATCGTGTTCGAAAACACATCCGGCTGTTCATAAATCTCCTTGAGCATGTAGTGAGCAAAACCGCCTTTTTTCGTCTCCTCAGCATCGAACTCAATCGTGTGAAGTTCGCGTTTGACAGGTTTTTTGTTCTGATAAACTGTTACTGCATGATCTCCGGCAGATGAGATATGGGCAAAAGCGACATCTCCGTCTTCCAGATAGAGAACGTCTTTTGTGTATGGTGAGATAGGCAGAACATCTGATGCAAATAAAATCTCATTTTCTCCAAGACCGATTACCAAAGGAGAACCCTTTCGTGCTGCAATAATCCCGGAAACACCTTCCATTACCACGAGAATTGCATACGAACCCTGAAGCTTTGGAAGAATTTTTTGTACTGCGGCAAATAAATCGCCGTCATACGCATCCTCAATTAAGTGCGGAATGACCTCAGTATCCGTATCAGATGCAAAGATGTGACCTTTCTTTTCCAGCTCACGCCGGAGTTTGGCATAGTTTTCAATAATTCCATTATGCACGACCGCAATTTTACCATGGCAATCCAGAAGAGGATGCGCATTTTTCTGACAGGGAACACCATGTGTTGCCCAGCGTGTGTGTCCAATACCAACAGTACCATCAAGCCTGATGTTATCGCGCAGAACAGATATTTTACCTGCTTCTTTATAGACAGACAAACCTTTCTCCGGAGATACAGCTGCAACACCAAATGAATCATACCCGCGGTACTCCAGCCGTGAAAGACCATCAGCACAGACTTCTGCTGCATTGCGGAATCCGAAGTATCCGACAATCCCGCACACTTCTACATCACCCTGGTTCCATCCGGAATAGTTTCTGATATCGTTCTTCCGCCGTCAAGCACTGCATTGTTGCCGATAACAGCCCCTCTCAGCTGAGTAAAAGCTCCGACCGTTGTTCTGTCTCCAACTACAGCCCCGACACCGGAAACCGGAGCGGTTACAGCCTGTGTAATTACTGCACCCTCCCCAATGACAGAATCAGTAATTCTTGACTGCGCACCGACAAAGCAACCGTTCATCAGAATAGCGTCTCTGATATAAGTAAACGGCTCAACAGTCACGCCGGAACCAATCGAAGAACCGGGACCAATACAGACATCTGCTTCAATACGACAGTTATCTCCGATAACTGCCGGCCCGGTAATTACCACATTCGGTCCGATAAATGTATTTTCTCCGATAGACACTCGTCCGCGGATAACAGCAGATGAATCGACAACGCCCTGAATCTTCATCTGTATAAGCCCGAGAAGATGCATATTCTGCCGAAGAAGTCCAGAAATACTCAATGCATCTTCCCAGATTTCTGCGCCGAGAACTTTGATGCCGTACTGATAAATGTCTGCAGTGGACTCAATTCCGCCTGATGAAACAACAATCTCATGCAGACTCCGTTCTAAAACATATGCTCCGCAGCTTACCTGAGTCCCGGCAGGAGCAGAGTCCATATTATGGCAGATACCGGATAAGATTCCGCCTTTTTGTCTGATAACGCCGTATTCTTCCGGTTTTGAAGAAGGGGCCGTGAGAATTGCATTTTTCTCGGATACAAGTTTTCTGACAGATGCTGCATCAAGATAATTATCTCCTGCAAGAACAAGAACGCGGTCTGCATGCAGATTAGAAGACGCTGCAGCTACAGCATCTATCACGCCGAGCTGCTTTTTCTGCAGAACAGTCTGAATCGGAATCGGGTAAGCTGCCAATACACGCAGAACCTGCTCTGACTTATACCCCACAACAACAGTGATATCCCTGACCCCTGCAGCAACTACTGAGTCCAGCAGATGCAGGAGAAGCGGACGGTTTGCCGCCGGCAGAAGAACTTTAGGTCTGTTCTTCGTTAACGGGCGCAGACGTGAACCTTCACCGCCGGCAAGAATTACTGCCTGCACTGAACCAAGAACATCTTCTTTCTGTGAAACTGCGGCCATTTTACTGCACCGCCGTATTGTTTTCAACTATTCCGGAAACAACCGCGCCCGGAGCGACTTTTGTGCCGCTTCCAATCGAAGAACCAGTGTTTATCGAACAGTTAATTCCGAACAGGACTTTGTCACCTACGACAGCCCCGAACTTCTTTCTGCCGGTTGAAATTCCACCGACTTTTACGATTCCTTTGTCATGGCGCAGATTCGCAATCTTCGTCCCCGCACCGAAATTACACTCTGAACCGATTACCGAGTCACCGATATAGTTGTAGTGCGGAATCTTTGTGCCGTCAAAGACAATGGAATTTTTAATCTCGACCGCGTGCCCGATATGGCAGTTATTTCCAACCGTAGTTCCCGGACGGAGATACGCATTCGGACCTACATCACAGTTATCACCGATTACAACCGGACCTTCAATATACGTGCCGGATTTAATCGTTGTATTCTTTCCGACAACAACAGTTCCTTTGATGAAGACATGGTCTTCAACCGCCCCATCAATTCTGCTTTTCAGACGGGAGAGCAGATACTCATTTGCGGTGAGCATATCCCATGGATACCCGACATCAACCCACAGTGACAGGCGATGCGCAGAAAGCGTATTTGCTGCAATATACTCGGCAAGTGCATCTGTCAGTTCATACTCACCGCGTGTTGAAGGAGAGACCTTCTTCAGAAGTTCAAAGATACCTGCATCAAACAGATATGCGCCGGCATTGATGATGTCAGATTTCGGATGCAGACTCTTTTCTTCAAGAGAGGATATTTTCTTACCGGACAAGGTAACAACACCGAAATCCTGCGGATGAGTGGTAGTTGATACTGCCATTACCGGGGCTTTCATGCGGACAAGATGCTGAAGGTCTTCAGTATCCAGGAGCATATCCCCGTTCAGCATCAGGAAGGTATCTTTGACGAATGCTTCTGCCTGACGAAGCGCATCAGCAGTTCCAAGCTGCTTCTTCTGCACCACATAGGTGATGGTTACTCCGAACCTGTCGCCATTTCCGAAGTGGGACTTAACTGCTTCTGCATGGTAGCCGGTCACCAGAATAATATCAGAGATGCCTGCTGCTTTGACATTTTCAATTAAATGTTCCAGAATCGGTTTTCCTGCCAGCGACAGCATTACTTTAGGACGCTCTGTTGTAAGCGGCCTCATCCTTGAGCCTTCTCCGGCTGCTAATATTACGCACTGCATCTTATATCACGCTCTGCTTTCTGTATTTTATCCATTCCTGACTTAAGCATTTCTTTTGCAATCTCTTTGGTTTTTCCTTCAGCGGTACAGCGGACCTTCGGTTCAGTTCCGCTTGCCCGGATAAGATACCAGCCGTCTTCAGCTGCAACTCTGATGCCGTCAGTCGGATTTTCTGCGCCGAGGTTTCGAACAATATCTTTAGCATACTCACTCTTTATCGAATCACGAAGAATCGTATATTTCGGAAGAGCGTCAACAGCATCTGCAAGGTTCATCTCTGACGCCATCTTCACAAGAAGAGCTGCCGCATACGGCCCGTCAGGGCAGAGAGAGTGCTTCGGGAATACCCATGCGCCGGACGGTTCTCCGCCGAACTCTCCTCCATCAATCAGTTTTTCCGAGACAAAACTGTCTCCTACCGGTGTCCGGATAACATGTGCACCGGTATCTTCAATCGCCATTGAAGCATCAACAGTAGTCACCACTGTTTTTGCGCCGAGATAATCTGCGAAAAGAGCCAGCATCGCATCTCCTTCAATGTAGCGTCCTTTGTTGTCAAAAGCCATCATGCGGTCTGCATCGCCGTCATTTACTACAGCACAGTCAGCATGATGTTTTGCAATAATCTCCGGGATATGCAGAAGATTCTCTTTCAGCGGCTCTGACGGTCGGGAGAAAATCCCGTTCGGAGTACAATTTACCCTGACTGTCTCCGCACCCAGAGCATCGAGAGCAAAAGGTGTTACCATACAGCCGGCACCGTTTCCGCAGTCAGTAACGACGGTCATTTTTTTCGCAAAACTGCCGATTTCATCTGCGATGCCGTTGATATGCGGAGTGTTTAAATCAGTCTGAACAACAGAACCCTGCCTGTCCCAGTCAGCATATTGCGGATGGGCAATAAGTTCTTCAATCTCTTCCTGCTCTGCAAGAGTAAATGAAGATCCGTCGCGGCGGAAGAGTTTGTATCCGTTATAACATTCCGGATTGTGCGATGCAGTAATCATGATGCCTGCATCAGCATTTCCTGCAGCGATAGCGACAGCCGGTGTCGGTGCGACCCCCCCGAAAGAGACATCAGCGCCGCCTGACAGCAGTCCGGACAAAACTGCTGAGGCAAGAACCGGACCTGAGGTACGGGTATCAGTCCCCAGGATGACTTTACGGGAGCCGACAGCCGCTGCTGCCCCCACTAAGGGGCCAAGACGCAGGAGTTCATGACTATAGAGCTGGCGTATGCCTGATGAACCAAAGAGCATAGATACTATATTATTTGTCCCTATCAGATAAAGGATTAATGGGAGAATATCAGTGTATAGACTCCTGCAGGAACTGAAACCGGAAAAAAGAAAGATTGAATATACTCTTATGCCGTCTTAACCGCAGCAGCATCTTCCAATCCAAGTTCTTTGATTGAAATCTTCTGCATCTCGCCTTTCTGAATCTTGCCGGTAACGGTCATCGGGAAACTGTCACAGAAGCGATAGTAACGCGGAATCTTGTATCTTGCAATCTTTCCGTCAAAGTAAGCACGAATTTCCTCTTCAGTAAGCGTGAATCCGTCTTCAACCTTAATCCAGGCACAGAGCTCCTCTCCGTACTTTTTGTCGGGAACGCCGATTACATATACATCTGAAATCTTCGGATGCTGATGGAAATACTCTTCAATTTCTCTCGGATAGATGTTTTCTCCGCCGCGGATTACCATTTCCTTTACACGGCCAACCATCCTGACATAACCGTCTTTATCCATCGTTCCAAGGTCGCCGGAGTGCAGCCAGTGGTTTTCATCGATAACCTGACGTGTTGCCATCGGATTGTTGTAGTATCCCTTCATGGTACAGTATCCGCGGGCACAGATTTCTCCGGGTTCACCATAGGGAAGAATTTTTCCTGTTTTCGGATCAATGATTTTAATTTCCGTATGCGGAAATGCACGCCCGACGGTTGACACACGCATTTCAAGCGAGTCAGATGTCGTTGACATAGTAACACCCGGGGCAGTTTCAGTCTGCCCGTAGACGATTACGATATCTTTCATATACATCTTCTCGGAAACCTCGCGCATTTTTTCAATAGGGCAGGGAGAGCCCGCCATAATGCCAGTACGAAGAGAGGATAAATCATATTTGCTGAAGTTCGGATGCTCCAGTTCTGAGATGAACATAGTAGGAACCCCATGGAGTGCGGTACACCTCTCAGTCTCTACTGCATGCAGAACCGCTTCCGCATCAAAAGCAGGCCCGGGGATGACCATAGTTGTACCGTGAGTAACACAGGCCATGTTTGATAAAACCATGCCGAAACAATGATAGAACGGAACCGGAATACAGAGTTTGTCATTCTCGGTAAATCCCATGCCGTCTCCGATAATTAAACCATTATTCAGAACAGAATGGTGCGAGAGTGTAACTCCTTTCGGAAATCCGGTGGTTCCTGATGTATACTGAATATTTAAGGCATCATCAAACTCAACAGAATTTTCACGTTCTTCAAGCTCTTCATCCGAGATATACTCGCCCATCTCAAGAACTTCACTCCAGCGGTACATACCGTTGTAGGTGATTTCTCCCATAAAGACAACATTTCTCAGATGCGGAAACTTTTGAGACCGGATACTTCCGGGACGTGCCTCAAAGGCCTCAGGACATGCCTCATAGAACATGCCGACATAGTCAGATGTCTTGAATTTTCCCTGAAGAATCAGGGTGTCGACTTCTGACTGCTTTAACGCATATTCAAGCTCAAAGGTACGGTATGCAGGATTGATATTTACCATCACAGCACCGATTTTGGCGGTTGCAAACTGTACAAGTACCCACTCCGCATAATTCAGCGCCCAGATAGCAACACGCATGCCGTGTTCTACACCAAGCATCATCAGACCTTTGGCAAGCTTGTTTACCTCAGCTGCAAACTCACGCCAGGTATAACGCAGAACTGGTGTTGCAGAGATGGAAAGCGAGTTTGTTTCAGTTTCACGATAACTGTTGGGTTCATCAGAAACAAGTCCTTCATGTCTGTCGATAACAGCTGAAGCAGACAAAACATCTTTTCCATACGGATTTTTCTGGAAAGCTACTAGTGCATCATGCTTCGGATATTTGAATGCAATAATATTCAGGAGTTGACCTACGGTGCATCCGAGAAGCGGTTTATCAGAGACACCACATGAGTAGCTTTCAGACATTAGGGTATAATATTTGTATTGAAGACTTAAAAAAAGATACGGTAAGGGGAAGGAAAGAGAAAGATAGTACTCTTTACTGCAGAAATCCGGAAACAATAAACATATTTTAGGATGATAAAACTCACAAAAGAAGTGCACCGACCGGGACTCGAACCCGAGTTTAGGCGTTGGCAACGCCTAGTGATAACCTCTACACTATCGGTGCAACACAGTAGTGCTCTTCAATATATGCACTATCAGCATATATATGTTTCTTTTCACGGTTAGATAAAAATATCCGGAACAACTCTCACTCAGTATCTCACCAGAAGGAGACAAAGAGCCAGTCCCAGTTTCCTGACACAGCACAGCAGAGTAAAAATCCGATAATCGCACACCCGTTAATCAGCGGCAGACCCGGCTGCGGTTTACCTGATTTCATAGGGATAGCAAGAAGAATAACTCCGATAAGCGATCCGGCTAATGCACCTAAGGCAGGAAGAGACACACCAAAAATCTCAGAACCGGAAGCAAACACCTGTGCTGATACAACCAGTATGCCCGGAATAATCATATCGCCGAGACCTATCATATATGCACTCCGCTCTTCCCTGCGCGCAGAGATATTAAATCCGTTTTTCCGGTATGAATACCCCTTTGTTTTCGGGATAAGGAACATAATGGGCATCTTCTGCTGCATTACCCCGTCAGCAAGCTTAAGCATGTGCTTTGTGTGATTTACCGAGATATAGTCATACACGATTAATACAATCAGAAGGACAAGAACAGGCAGGGGAGATAAAGAAATTCCGAAAATAACTGCACAGCCTGCTGCACAGATGAGACCGACAATATCTATAACATACCATTCCGGGAACTTCCAGAGAAGAACAATGCCTGCAAGACCAAGAAGAATTGACAGCACATAAACTACCGGAGCAGTAATTCCCGGAATCAGGAAAAGAAGAGCAAAGGCCACATAATAGATACATAGACCTATACATAGGGCTATGATAATACTGATAATTTTCTGGGCTTTCCTGCGGATGAGAAGCAGGAGAACTGCAGTGAAGACAAGCATCAGGAAGATAAAGAGCACCACATTCCATAATGACTCGGGATTATCGAACGCAAGAAGACCTGCAGATATGGAAGGTCCAATCAGAAGAAGAGCAGCAGCCTCTGCTGCAAGCATCAGAAGAACCATACAGCCGTATGCTGCTTTATCAGAAAGGATATGATTTTCCTTTGCCTTTATCTCTTCATTCTTGTGCTCATCCATACAAATGATTTAATATTTGTCGTTACTATAGTTAAAATATGAATGTTCGCGATATCGTACCGGAACTGATTCTGATTATTCTCATGGCAATTTCGGGAATTATTGTGGTCAGCCGTTTATGGCAGGATGCTGTAATCGCTGTCGGAATTCTCATCCTTATCCTCTGTTTCGGCGGATTAATCCTCTATCTGATTATCAGAGTCCGCAAACTTGAAGAGGAACTGCACGCGCGCGAAAGAAACATGCGCGCATCTCTTGAAGACCTTGGAAGACAACTCATTGCAAAGCAGGATAAGACATCCCAGACCATTATCGAAACAGTTGAAAGTCTGAAGACACGGATGTACCGTTAAATATGGGTGTTGCTGTCCGTGCAATATTAGAAGGGTGCATCGAAAATCCCGGATGGGAAAACCTATCCGGAACAGCAGCAATAGATGCATATAACGCCCTTTATCAGTTTTTATCCGGCATTCGCCAGGCAGACGGCGCTCCGCTGATGGATAATGACGGAAGAATAACATCGCACTTGAGCGGACTTTTATTCCGCAGTGCAAATCTGATTGAAAAAAATATCACGCCGGTTTACGTCTTTGACGGAAAACCGCCTTCTTTTAAAGAAAAAACACTGGAAGAAAGAACTGCTGTCCGCGAACAGGCAAAGGAAAACTGGGCACGCGCTGTCGCTGACGGAGATGATGAAAGCGCACGAAAATATGCGATGGCATCTTCAAAAGTAGATGCCTATGTAAAAGATTCCGCAAAAGAACTGCTTACTGCACTTGGAATCGCATGGATTCAGGCGCCCGGCGAAGGAGAGGCGCAGTCTGCATATATGACGCAGAAAGGAGATGTTAATTTTGCCGTATCGCAGGATTATGACTCGCTTCTTTTCGGCTGCGAAACGCTTCTTAGAAACATCACCATTTCAGGAAAACGCCGGATTCGCGGTAAAGTAATTTCTGTGTTTCCCGAGCGGATTTATCTCTCACAGACACTATCTTCCCTTAATCTGACCAGAGAAGAACTCATCCAGACAGCTCTCTTAATCGGAACTGATTATAACTCAGGTGTTTCCGGAGTCGGGCCGAAAACTGCGGTGAAAATTGTTCGTGCGGGTAATTTCGGAGAAAGAATTCAGGATGCAGAAAATGCCGCAGAGCCAGAGGAACTGATTCAGTATTTCTTAAATCCTGAGGTAACTGATAATTACACCATAGAAAAACACACGCCTGACCGTGACCGTGTCATTGAGATTTTATGTGAGGAGCACGGATTTCTGCGGGAACGTGTTGAAGCAGGTCTTGAAAAAATCTGTGCAAAAAAAGGTCAGGCAACATTAGATTCCTGGTTCTGAATAAGACAGATACAGTTCTGCTTAGATTCAGCATATACGTTGCAAAATTATCTGCAAACGCCGACAACTGACTAACATCTTTTTTTACCCGTCACAATGATTCACTCTGATAAAGTGTTAAATTTTATATCCGTACAGAACAAAATTAATAATGGATTATGAGCGAAGAAAGAGATTCCTTCTCCAGCAAAATAGGATTTGTCCTGACAGCCGCAGGTGCGGCAATCGGACTTAGCTGCCTCTGGCGTTTTCCCTATCTTGCGACAGAAAACGGAGGGGGCTTATTCATTCTCACCTACATTCTGCTTCTTGCTGCATTAGGAGTTCCTCTGCTGATTACTAAAGTTGCGATAGGAAGAAAAACACAGTTGGGTGTTCTTGGGGCATTTAAAAAACTTAATCCGAAGTTTGCCTTTATCGGTGGATTGTGTCTGACAGTTTTCGGACTGATTCAGCCGTATTATTCTGTCTTAGGCGGAGAAGTTACCAAATATACCTTCATGTATTTTATTGGGCAGGGAGACACTGTAGCTCAGCCGGGATACTATGAAACATTCATATCGCTTATAGCAGAACCTCTATTCTGGTTTGCTGTCTTTGTGATACTTACAGGAATCGTCTGTTTATTCAGTCTCAAAAACGGTCTTGAACGGGTATGTAAATACCTTATGCCGATTGAGGCCATTATCCTTGTTGTTCTGACCGTATATTGTCTTACCCTTCCGAATGCAATCGACGGGCTGTATTACTACCTCGCCCCGGACTTTTCCACATTCAGCCTGAATACAATACTGGTGGCCATGGGTCAGGTGTTTTACTCACTTTCGCTCGGATTCGGCATTATGCTGACCTTCGGTTCATATCTCAGCAAGAAGATTAACCTGGTAAACTCTTCATGGTCAACCGGATTTTTTACCTTCTTTATTTCGTTCATTGCAGGATCTGTCATCATCCCTGCAAGTTTCCTTTATACGAACGGAAATCCGGCAGAACTTGGTTCAGGCTCATTATTTACCTCCCTTCCGATGGTTTTCCAGACAATTCCATTAGGGTGGATAATAGGAGCAGTTTTCTTTCTCCTGCTCTTCTTTGCAGCAATTACATCCAACATTGCAGCCCTCGAGGTGGTGGTTGCAGCCATGAAAGACAGATTCGGCATAAAACGTCAGGTAACAGTCCTTCTCGGAACCCTTTACACACTGGCCGTCGGCTCAATTATCTGCCTGGGATACGGACCATTATCATGGATTCATATCGGCGACATGTACCTCTTAGAGATATTCGATAAGATATCAGGAGATATCCTGCTTCCGGTAATAGCACTTCTTGTCTGTATTCTGGTCGGATACTTCATTAAGCGTGAGGTCATTCTTGATGAACTCAAACTCTTCTCACGGTTTAAACATGACAAACTCTACACATTCATGATAAGATACTTCTGTCCGATTTGTATCATAATCATCTTCGTATCAAACATCATAGGAGCGTTTCTCTAAATGTTATTCTACTTCTCAGGAACCGGCAACAGCCTATATCTGGCACAGAAAATCGCAGAACGGGAAGATACTGCACTGGTATCAATTCATGATGCAGTACTTAATAATGAATACACGTATGAAGCAGACGGGATTGTCGGATTTATTTTCCCGTCTTACTTCTTCGGCCTTCCGTCCACCGTAAAAGAATTCATCGAAAAACTTGAACTGAAAAATGCAGATAAAGCATACATATTCTCTGCAGTTACCTGCGGTATGGTTACCGGAGATACCACAGAGATGCTGCGCACCTGTCTTGCATCCCGCAGAATTCCCCTCAATGCAGCATACGTTCTAAGAACCGTGGATAACTATGTGCCGGGACTTATGATGCCCTCTCCAGCAGGAATCGCGGAAGTATTGTCCATCGCAGATATGGATCAGGAAAAGATTCTGCTGCAGATTAAAAAACGTTTGACTGGTGACTTTGATACGCTGAAAGGAAGGTTTCCGGCACTGAAAACAAAAGCTGCTTACCCCATCTATGAAAGAATCAGATACACGAAAAACTTCCATGTAAATGATACTCTCTGTATCGGCTGCGGATTGTGCGCCAGATCATGCAACTCAGATGCAATCGAGATGCAGAACAAGCGTCCGGTATGGGTTCTTGACCGCTGTAATCTCTGTCTGAAATGTCTGCACCGCTGTAAGAAAGAGGCTATCGAGTTCGGAAATAAAACAAATCAGCACGGAAGATATGTAAATCCGAAGGTAGACTGGAAGTGGACAAACGGTAAAAAACCGAAACTGGAATTATAGCATCAGATAATTTACATTTACTTTTTTTAAAGAGAACTTACCAATCCTGTAAAAACACATGTGCCGGAGATGCCGGTAAGATAGTAACAGCAACTCCCTGAAAAAAAGAGATATTTCTAAAATCAATTATTCCCTTTTCCTGCAATTAACCGATATACAAATGCAGCAGCCGCAGCTCCAAGAACGGGTCCTGTTACATAGATAAGCGGAAATGTTGTCCATAAAGCATCAGAGCCGGTAAATATCAGATTTACCAAATCAGGTCCGAAGGTTCGGGCAGGGTTGAGTGAACCGCCCGAGATTGTACCAATCACCATGATGACAGCAAAGACAGTGCCCCCTATAGCTAATCCTGCAAAGCCTGCAGGAGCACGTCTGTCAACAGCAGCACCCATAATAACAAGCATCAGAATAAACGTACCGATAAATTCTGCTGCAAGTGCCTGCCAGACAGAAGTACCG
The DNA here is from genome assembly GCA_029987025.1 of Methanocorpusculum sp. Classification (GTDB taxonomy): domain Archaea; phylum Halobacteriota; class Methanomicrobia; order Methanomicrobiales; family Methanocorpusculaceae; genus Methanocorpusculum. The sequence continues at coordinate 23,019 of DALTWQ010000007.1, forward strand.
GGCGCGGGAGACGTTGCGCCAAGACCTGTATCTATTACTCCTGCACCACCTATGAGAACGATAAGCAGAGCGCCTGCAAACGCTCCAAGCATTTGAGCAATAACATAGACAACCGTATCTTTGAGCGGAAACTTACGGGACACGCACAATGCAATCGAGACGGCAGGATTGATATGCGCACCGGAGACGGCCCCTACAGCATAAATCATAACTGCGGCAGCAAGACCGAATGCAGCAGCAATACCTAATAAATCTCCGCCATAGAGAGCTGCACAGCCGCACCCTACAAAGACCAGGACGAGTGTTCCGATAAACTCAGCCGTACACCGACCGAACAGATTCATCACTTCTCTCCGGTTACCGCATGGTAACACTCAGGACATAGAATCCGCGGAATTTTCTGTTTGAGTTTCTTTGAAGGAAAGGGATATCCCCCTTCCCAGGTTTCGACATCAGCACGCTTCATATGCTCAGAACAAAGTCCCATGCCGCAGACAATGCAGATACCGGTTGCCTCACGGTCTTTTCCTTCCTGTTCACAGATATAGCACTTCATACCCTATCCTCAGACAGCTTCTCTGTACTGGCAGTACTGGTGGCGGAATCCGGATAAGCAGGCAGTCGCGCAGTTTTTACACGCACGAACAGGTGCTGCAGGGTTTTCCTTGTTGAGCGCTATGATGTTTGTCATCATCGTGGCCGTTACCGGCTCACTTGTCAGCAGACACGGATAATCTGCAAGACGCATGAGTGCTGAGGTACGGACCGTAATTGCACAAGCCGGGTATGCATACCGCTGCGGATTCATCAGAACTTCATTCCGGTGAATCGGAGATAAATCAACGGTGATGCCATCGATGTTGGGCGAAAGCGGTTTATCGGCACTGCTCTTAATTCTCTCTGCCTTGTCCATAATCTTCCAGCCGCGGTAAATCATGTCCATGAAGTCACAGTTGTGCAGTTCTGCTGCAGAACCGCGGGTGGGTTTCAGCATCACAAGGTTATGATAGCGTTTGGTAAGCAGGTCAACAATCATGGGTGCATTGAATCCGTCAAGTTCAAGCAGATACTCTGCTGCTGCGGCTGAAGAACCGGTTGCAACATTTAACAGCTGATACGGGCTTTTCACTTTGGAGACTGCAGCATTCAGCGTATTCTGCATTACGTTAGATACTGCATCGATGGTATTGAAGATAACATCATCCTTACACATGTTAAACGTGGACTGTGAGATATGATGCGCAACATCTCCGACACAGTATGCAGGAACGGTTACGATGTTTCCATAGTGTACACCGTCATCAATTGCAGCTTTTACAAACGGAAGCATCTTTTCACGGTATCCTGCCATGTAATTTTTCGCCGTAAAGGATGACATATGTACAGAACGCATGAGGTCAGCCTGTGCTTCAACAGGGTTGCGGTAAAGTTCCTGCAGCTGACGCACTTCGGCACGAACGGCTTCTGCAACAGTTTCTCCGGACTCAACCGCTTTGGCAAATGCATCTCCGATACCGTAAGATGTGTTCATTCCCCATGATTTTGCGGCGAGAATAGTTTTCTTGTGGTCTGCCGGGATATCAGTTTTCTGCAGAATCTGATTTACCACGTTTGAGGTGGAGCCGGGCATCAGTGCAAAATCAACAGAGCAGACAGGACCGTAGAATCCTGCATACACACGGGCTGCTTCTTTTCCGACGACAGCTATGTTTGTTTTGATAGCGTCAGCGAAAGCATCCATGCTTTTTCTGAAAGATTCATCCTCTTCGCAGAGGATATCTAAGATAACCGGCGTCTGATAATGCTCGACAAACGGGTCATCTTCTTCTCTGACATGGCGGGTCAGTGAGCATAACGTATCATAATGAGACTGCACTGATGCTTTGTGCAGGTCAATTACGGATTTGCTCTGACCGTCTAATACCGTCATTTTCGAAACAGCATTAACGTACGGTTCTGCATCCTTCAGATGGAATTTCTGTCCGCGGCGTTCGCGTAAGACGTTAACATCTGCAAACTGTGCGGCCATTGCTTCGGATACCATTTTCTGATATAGTTCGTCCATAGTAACTACCTCATTGTGAGTAATGAATAATAGTCGCATAAGTATATCAATATTCATATGAGGGCAAATTTACCATCGTGTTTTGGTAAAAATTGGTATTTCGATGATTAATTAGAGAGAAAACGTAATCTGTTCATACATATGAAGAGAACAATAATTTAATTTAAAAAAGTTAGGGAGATAAGTCTGACAGACTTACGGCTTTACGCGTTTTGCCATCAGCTTAACATCACCGGTACCGAGGTTAATCGGCTGACCGACAATGACGTTTTCAGTAACACCGGAGAGTTCATCATACTCATGGGCAACTGCTGCATCCAGAAGATGGTTGACCGTAACTTCGAAAGATGCACGGGAAAGAACAGATTCTTTCTCGCCTGCAATACCGTGACGGCCGATCTGCTTGACTTCTCCATCCATGCACATGATATCGGAGACAAGCATAATGTGTCTTCTGTCAACACTGATACCCTGCTCTTTTAAGGTTGAGTAGGCTTCATCGATGATTGATGCACGTGCTGCTTCGATACCCAGTGTTGCTGCAATTTCAGCAATGTTGTTTGTCTTTGTTCTGGTGCAGTCAACACCGTTGATTTCAAAGACAGCCTTCAGATCTGAACCTTCAGTGTGAAGAATATACTCATCATTCTCTTTTCTGACCACGACACGCTTGATGTCATCAATACCCTGAACAATAACCTGACGGACATGGTCAGCTAACTGGAACAGGTTCTGATAGGAGTCCTGGTTCTTCGGGAGGAAACGAAGAATGCCC